>CAYUOL010000150.1:0-14527 GCA_964446345.1 uncultured Iamiaceae bacterium
GTCGCAGGGTCAGCGAAGCGGATAGCACGATGAGAAGGTCACCTACGCGCAGCTGCTCAAGGTATACTGGGAGAACCACGATCCGACCCAGGGGATGCGCCAAGGCAACGACGTCGGCACCCAGTACCGCTCGGGCATCTACGCCACGACGCCCGAGCAGCTCCGCGAGGCCGAGGCCTCGCGGGCGGCGTACCAGCCCGTGCTGAGCGCCAACCGCTACGGCGAGATCACGACCGAGATCGTCGAGGCCCCCGAGTTCTACTTCGCCGAGGGCTACCACCAGCAGTACCTCGCGAAGAACCCGAACGGCTACTGCGGGTTGGGCGGCACCGGCGTCGCCTGCCCGGTCGGGCTCGTCGCCACCGACTGATCGTCGCGGGCGAGATCGAGCGCCGCGACGACGAGGGCGCCGATCGCCACGCCCGCCGCGGCCCCACCGAGCACGTCGAGCGGCAGGTGCACCCCGACGTACAGGCGCGCGAGCGCGACCACGCCGGCGATCACGAACGGCACCGCACGCGCCCGGCGGGGGAGCGCCGCCGCCACCACGGTCGCGAGCGCGAACGCGACGGTGCTGTGACCGGAGATGAAGCCGAACCCGTCCTCGGGGACGCCAGGGACGTGGACATCGGCGAGGAACACCCCGGGCCGCCCTCGCCCGACGACGTACTTCACGAGCTTCGCGACGTACCACGCCGCGATGCACACCGCCACGCCGGCCGCCGCCACGGCCGGACGTCGTCGCGCCACGCCCACGACGACGGCCACGGCACACGCGACGAGCACGTTGCCGAACTGCATGACCGGCCACACCGGTCGGTACAGCCACGACGGCGCCGCGTTGACGACGCGGAACACGTCGGCTTCGAAGCCCGACACGCGCTGGTCCCGGGCGAGCAGCGCCGTGAGGGCGAAGACCACGCCGGCGATCGCCGCCGCGATCAGCCACCGGCGGCGCCCCGAGCCCATCGCCCGAGTGTACGAGCGCCCCCCGACCCGACCAGAACGACGGGGTCCGGGGTCCAGGGTCCAGGGTCCGGGATTCGGGGGTGCAGGACCGGCGTCCCTTGACCGATCAAACTCGGACCTTTACTATCCGAGTATGCGGATCAGCGAGGGCGTCGAGTGGGGGATCCACTGCACGACGGTGCTGGCCCTGGTGCCGCCGCCCACGGCGCTGCCCGCGGCCCGACTGGCCGAGTATCACGGGGTGCCGCCGGCGTACCTGGCCAAGCACCTGCAGGCGTTGTCCCGCGCAGGCATCGTCGAGTCGGTGGCCGGGCCGAAGGGCGGCTACCGGCTGGCGCGGCCGGCGGCCGAGATCACGATGCTCGAAGTCGTCGTGGCGATCGACGGTCCCGAGCCGGCGTTCCGCTGCACGGAGATCCGGCGGCGGGGCCCCGCGGCGGTGGGGCCCGAGGGCTATCCGTTGCCGTGCGGCATCGCCCGCGCGATGTGGGCGGCCGAGGACGCGTGGCGGGCCGAGCTGGCCAGGCGCACCATCGCCGACCTGGTGATGGGTGTCGCCGTCGACGCCGATCCACGCGCCGTGGAGAAGGCCGTCACCTGGTTCGGCGAGGTCCTGCGCTAGCGGAAGCCACTGAGCAACGCGCCCTCGGGCGCGGAGGAGGTAGGAGCGATGAAGATCTTCTTGGCCGGAGGGACGGGTGTCATCGGCCGGCGGGCGTTGCGCCTGCTCGTGGGTTCCGGACACGAGGTCTCTGCGTTGACCCGGTCCGAGGCCAAGGCCGACGCGGTCCGGGCGCAGGGTGCGACGCCCGTCACCGCATCGCTCTTCGACCGCGCCTCGCTCGTCGCGGCGCTCGCCGGGCACGACACGGTCGTCAACCTCACGACGCACATCCCGCCGCTGTCGAAGTCGGCGCGGGCGTCGGCGTGGGCGGAGAACGACCGGATCCGCTCCGAAGGCGCCCCGAACATCGTGGCGGCGGCGCTCGAGGTGGGGGTCGGTCGCTACATCCAGGAGGCACTGGCGTTCTCCTACGACGACCACGGCGACCGGTGGATCACCGAGTCCGAGCCGCTGCTCGCATCGGCGTACACCGCGAGCGTGCGGGACGTCGAGGCAGCTGTCGAGCGCTTCACGGCGTCCGGTGGGGTCGGCGTGACCCTGCGCTTCGGGCAGTTCTACGCGCCGGAGGCCTCGCACACCCAGAGCCTCCTGAAGGGGGCCCGCCGTGGGTGGTCGATGATGCCGGGCCCGGGTGACGCCTACACGGTCACGATCGCCGCCGACGACGCGGCGGCGGCCGTCGTCGCAGCGCTGGCGGCGCCCGCCGGTGTGTACAACATCGTCGACTCCGACCCGCTGACACGCGACGAGTGGGCAGCGGCGATGGCGGAAGCCGTCGGTCGCGACCACGTGCGGAAGCTGCCCGGGTTCGTGACCCGCGCGGCGGCGAAGAAGGGTCCGACGCTGGTGTCGTCGCAGCGGGTGTCGAACCGGCTGTTCGTCGACACGACCGGTTGGCAGCCGCGGTACCCGTCGTTCCGCGACGGCATCCTCGCCCTGACGGCGGCGCCCGCGAGCCCCGCCTCGCACGTGTCATGAGCCCGACGTCGTGGGTCCGCCGCATCCCGGTGGCGATCCTGGCGCTCACGGGCTTCCAGCTCGGCGTGTGGATCCAGGTCGCACCCCGGAACTTCTACGACGAGTTCCCCGGTGCCGGGCACCGCTGGGTGGCCGCCTTCGGTCCGTACAACGAGCACCTCCTCCGCGACTTCGGCGCGATGAACCTGGCGCTCGGGGTCGTGGCGCTGGTCGCCACCGTCTGGTTCCGCCGCACGCTCGTCCGCGTCGCGTGCGGCGCGTGGTTCGTGTTCGGGGTGCAGCACCTCGTCTTCCACGCCATGCACGTCGACATGCTCGACGGGGTCGATCGCTGGGCCAGCCCGGTGGCGCTCGTCTTCGTCGTCGTGCTCGCGGTGGCGGGCTGGTTCGCGGCGCCGCCGGCCGCGGCCGTCTCCGATGCCGCGGCGCGCTCCGCCTCCTGACTGAACGCGTCGCCCGTCGGGTAGGGTTCCCGCGTTTCGTCAGACCGAACGATTGAGAGAGAACCGATGGCCTTCGAACTCCCGCCGCTGCCGTACGCGATGGACGCCCTTGCTCCGCACATCAGCCAGGAGACGCTCGAGTACCACTACGGCAAGCACCACCAGGCCTACGTGACCAACCTCAACAACCTGGTGAAGGACACCGAGGACGAGAACGCCTCGCTCGAGGAGATCATCAAGAAGGCCGAGGGCGGGCTGTTCAACAACGCCGCGCAGGTCTGGAACCACACCTTCTACTGGAGCTGCCTCAGCCCGACCGGTGGCGGCGCCCCGACCGGCGAGATCGGCGAGAAGATCAACAGCGCCTTCGGGTCGTACGACTCCTTCCGGGAGGACTTCGCCAAGGCCGCCACCACGCAGTTCGGCTCGGGCTGGGCGTGGCTCGTCGACAACGACGGCACGCTCGAGATCATGCAGACCAGCAACGCCGATCTGCCGCTGAAGCACAGCGTCAAGGCCCTCCTCACGATCGACGTGTGGGAGCACGCCTACTACATCGACTACCGCAACGCGCGGCCCAAGTACATCGACACGTTCATGGACTCGCTCCTCAACTGGGACTTCGTGGCCGCCAACCTCAAGGGCTGAGCCCGCCGGCACCGGCCGCACCTCGTTCGACGACGCCGACCTCCGGGGCGGCGTCGTTCGTTCTGTGGCCGTGACTGATGCCGCACGCCCGGGAGTTGCGACGGCCGTCGGACGAGTCGTTAGGGTCGATGGATGCTCGGCATGGGGACGGCCACCCTCTTCGCGGTCCTGGCCCAGGTCAAGGTGCCCGGTGCGAACGGCACCACGCCGGACCCGACGGCGTCGGTGCAGACCGCGCTGAACAACCTGACCAACCTCGACGACGCCTGCGGCACGAACCCCTCGTGGACGTGCCGCACGGTCTACGACTTCGCGTCCGAGCACGGGTGGTCCGACCCGGCGACGTGGGCGGGAGCGGCCGAGTGGTTCGTCGCGAAGCCCCTGACGATCCTGTTGATCGCCCTGCTCGCGATCCTTGCGACCCGCATCGCCCGCAAGGTGATCCGGCGCGGCATGCGCCGCATGTTCGATCCCGAGCACCAACGGGCCCGCAAGGTGCTGCGTCGGGCCACGCCGCTCGTGCTGCAGAACACCGCCGAGCACTCCCTGCGCAGCGAGGCCCGCATGCACACGTTGACCACGGTGTTCCAGAGCCTGGCGTCGGTCGCCATCTGGTTCATCGCGGTCATCTGGATGCTCCAGATCGTCCACATCGACCTCGCACCGTTCGTGTTCAGCGCCGGCGTCGTCGGCGTGGCGCTCGGCTTCGGCGCACAGAACATCGTGCGGGACTTCCTCGCCGGCACGTTCATCGTGATCGAGGACCAGATCGGCGTCGGTGACATCGTCGACCTCGGTGGCGACGCCAAGGGCACCGTCGAGCAGGTGACGTTGCGGGCGACGCGCGTGCGCGACGTGCAGGGCACCTTGTGGCATGTGCCCAACGGCCAGATCCTGCGGGTGGCGAACAAGAGCCAGGAGTGGGCGCGGGCCTTGCTCGACGTCGAGGTCGACCGCAGCGTCGACTACGAGGTGGCGGCCGAGGTCATCCGTCGCGTCGCCGAGGAGCTCTCCGCCGAACCGGACTGGATGGCCGAGATCCTGTCGGCGCCCGAGGTGTGGGGCATCGAGTCCTTCACCGAGAAGGGCTACGCGATCCGCCTCGTGATCAAGACGCGCCCGGCCTCGCAGTTCGGCGTGATGCGCGAGCTGCGGATCCGCTTGCTCGCCGCGCTCACCGAGGCCCACATCACCGCCCCCGGCGGTGGCCGCCCCGAGCTCTGGGTGCACGACGGCGACGCCGCTGACGCACGGGCCGCCGCGACCTCCGCGCAAGAGGACGATCCGCAGCCCCAAGCGACGGACCAGCCGCAGGTCCAAGCGACGGACGAACCGACGGCGGCGGCGTCGACCCCCGAGGAGCCGGCACCGCACTCGCCCCCGCGTCCGTCCGCCGCGCCGCCGGACCACCCGCCGCGCGGCGACCCGACCGGCGCCGGCTGAAGGAGCGCCGTCACCCGCCGGTCGGGCGGGTGACCGCCGTCCCCGGGGGCGCGGCCTGTGGGGAGCGCAGCAGCGTGAGGAGCTCGCGTTCGGCGGTGATCAGCTTGTCGAGACGATCGCGGGCGGCGCGGCGGAACGCGCCGACCTCGACGTTCGTCGTTCCCACCTGTGTGCCGGTCAGGTCGTTGTGGCCCTGCCCGTCCTCGATCGCGTGGCGCTTGAGCTCGTCGTAGAACGACCCCGCATCGGCCTTCCGCTTGAGCATCTTGCGCTCGGCGTCGGCGAGCTCCTGGAAGGTCTGATCGAAGAGCGACACCCGATCGTTCGCCTCGACGATGTCGTCGTAGAGCTTGCAGGAGCCTGCTCCCGCACTCGCGTCCTCGCCGCACCCGACCCCGAGCGAGTTGTTCCGCTTGGCCTCCGGGTCGAGCGATGTCGGCAGCACCGACGCGTAGAAGCGCGTCTCCACCGGGATGGTCAGCAGACCGGCGAGCCACGCTTCCTGATCGGTGAGCGTCGCCAGGTTCGACGAGCTCAACAGGCCACGCAGCATGTCGGCCGACGTCGTGGAAACCGTGAGCGCCTTCGTGGTGTTGGCCAGATCGTTGATCGTGTTGGCGTAGTCCTGGACGAGACCGGCGGCGTTGTTCTGCATCGCATCGACGGATCTGCGGATGGTGGGGAGCGCTCGCGCTCGGTTGGTGAACTGCTTCATCGCATCTCTCATTGCCTGGCCCTCGTCATCCGGGTGAACCTGGGCCGACTTCGCCTCGAAGGCGACGTGAGCTTGGTCGGTGGAGCGGCGGGCCGCGTCCAGCTCGTCGCGGTTCCCCTTCGCCGTCGACAGGAACGTGGCGGTCGCGAGCATCTCGTGCATGAGCTGCTGGCGCAGCGTCACGGTCGTGTCGACCCAGTCGAGCACCTCGAGCTCCCGGGGCGACAGCGCGGATCCGGTGCGCACGGAGTCCGGCGATCCGGCAGGAACGGTCTCGTCGCCCGACGGGCGGGTCCGCAGCGCCAGCGCCGCCGCCAGCACCAGCACGACGAGCGCCGCCGCCGGCACGGCCAACGCCAGCTGGGAGCGCCGGCGCACCTTGGTCGCCCGCTCGTGGAGCACGTCGGCCCCGAGCTCGTCCGCCGTCGGTGGGCTGAGCCGGGTCAGCGTCTGCAGGCGACCTTCAAGTTCGTCCATCGGGCGTCACCTCCATCGGTTCGGCCAGGCGCTCGGCGAGGTGCTTGCGGGCGGCGTGCAGCGTCGCCGCCACGGTGCCCGGCGCGATCCCCATCGTCTCGGCGACCTGTCGTTCGGTCATGTCGGCCAGGTAGCGCAGCGCCACCGCGGTGCGCTCTCGGTCGGGAAGCGTGCCGACCGCGTCCCACAGCTCCCAGTCGGCGGCATCGTTCGTGGCCGGGGTGCCGCTTGCCGAGGCGCGCTGGATCAGCTGCCGCTCGACCACCTTGCGGGACGACGTGCGGCGCAGGTGGTTGCGGGCCACGGTGAACACCCACCCGGCCGGTGCCTCCATGCGCTGCACGCGGTGCCAATGCGCCAGTGCGCGCACGAACGCCTCGTCGACCGCATCGGTCGCCGCATCGGCGCCGCAGCGGCTCGCGGCGTTCAGCGTCGCGACCAGGCGCGGGCGGTGCTCGCGGTAGAACAGATCGAAGCCGGTCTCCGTCGGCAGCGCAGTCCCCATCACCCCTCCCGCGTCGGTGTTCTACCGCACCAAGTCACGAGGTGCCTGATCTCTTTGGTCGTCCCGCAAGGTTTCGTGTCACGGGCCTACGAGGTGTCGGTCGGCCTCACCGTTGCACGCTCCAGCACCCGAGCCACGTGTGGGAGGGCACCGATCCGTCCGGCATCGGGCTCAGCTGGTAGATCGCCACGAGGCACAGCTCGTGCTCCCCCGTCGGGATCGCCACGTCGTAGTCGAACCCGTATCGCGGACGTGGGGTCTGCCGGTAGTCGAAGCTGGTCGCGGCCGCGACGTCGGGCCGGTCGACGTTGGCCCAGAACCGGCGCTGGGGCACCCCGTCGACCACGGCGTCGATCGCCTCGAGCGGGCCGCTGGCGAAGTACGGCGTGCCGACGTAGGCCATGATGCGCGTCACGGCCCAGGGGTCGATGCTCCACCCGCGGAAGTGCACGCCGCCGGGAGCGCCGCGGATGTCGTCGATGACCCCGAACGGCGAGCCGCGGCGGGAGTCGACGCGTCGGCAGCCGAGGTCGGTGTTCACGCTCGCCTCCAGCGCGATGGCACACACGTCGTGCGCACCCGGAGGCAGCACGATCCAGACGTCGAAGCCGACCGAGTCGAAGCCAAGCCCGAGCGCCTGCGCCACGTCGGGCCGGGGTTCGTTCGTGTCCGGGTTGGCGACGTACCGACCGTCGGCGAACACCTGGACGGCACGGGAGGGGTACGCCCATCCGGCCACGCGGACCGCGCCGCCCATGACCCCGCTCTCCGACTGCACGAGGTCCAGGCTCCCGGCGGATCGGGGATCGTCGGTGACCACGACCTCGCAGCCAAGCAGCGCGTTGTCCCGGTGCGCGACCGGTGCGATCGCCCAGACGCACACCTCGTGGCGGCCGGCTCCGGCATCGATCATCGTGTCGAAGCCGTGGTCTCCCGGGTACGGGAGCGCCTCGTTCACGTCGGGACGCGGGCGGGGTGCCCGCACCACGTAGCCCCGCCCATCCACGTAGACGTGGATGTCGAGGGGGCCCTCGTATCCGGGGTACAGCGCCCACCCCGCGACGCGCAGGCCACGGGGCGAGGGGCCCGCGAGGTCGAGCGAGCCGATCACCTCGGCGGGCATCGGCACGCCCGCGCCGGCGGACGAGGTTGCGGTGCAGACCGGCAAGGCCACGCCCAGCGCCAGCACGACGGCGACGAAGGTCCGGCGTCGAAGACGTGGAGCGGACAGGCTGTGCGCGGATCGAGCGAGCATGGACGGGCAAGTCCTGGCGGAAGCGAACCGTTGGGTCGACTGCCGGGCAGCACGATCCGCCGCGGCGACCTCGCATCGAAGGCGCTCCAAAGGCGCTCCACGCGCCGTAGCCTGCACGCCGGGACACGCCGCCCCATCACGCGGCGGCAGGGGGAACCCACATGGCACGAGTAGCGATGGTGACCGGCGGGGGCTCGGGGCTCGGCGAGGCGATCGCGATCCGCCAGGCGGACGAAGGCGACGTCGTCATCGTCAACGACGTGGATGCCGATGCCGCAGCGCGCACCGCGGACAAGGTCGGGGGGCACGCCGCGGTCTTCGACGTCACGGACTCGGCCGCGTTCGACGCCGCGGTCGACCAGGTCGTGGCGGACCACGGGTCGCTCGACGTGCTCGTGAACAACGCCGGCATCCTGCTGCACCGCCCCGACGTCACCGAGCGCGTCGTCGCGTCGATGGTGGCGCAGATGGAGGGCGGCGAGGCGATCCCGTCCGAGGCGCTGACCTCGCTGACCGACGAGCAGTTCGACCGCACGATCAAGGTCCACGTGTACGGCACCTTCTACGGGATGCGCGCCGCGCTGCGCCACATGCAAGCGGCGCGCGCCGGGGTCATCGTGAACCTGGCGTCGATCTACGGGCTGAACCCGGCGCCGCTGGTGCCCGAGTACGCCGCCGCCAAGGGCGCGATCGTGCAGCTGACGACGTCCGTCGCCGCCGAGGTGGCGCCCTTCGGCATCCGGGTCAACGCCGTGGCCCCCGGCTTCGTCGAGACGCCGCTGCTCTCGCCGTTCGGAGAGATGTTCTCGGATGTGATCGTGCAGCGCACACCCGCCGGGCGCATGGCGCAACCCGACGAGATCGCCGAGCTCGTGGCCTACCTCGCGAGTGACAAGGCCTCGTTCTGCGTCGGCGAGATCATGACGATCACGGGCGGCTCGGTGGGCTGAACCTCAGGACGTGTACTGCGGCCACCGGACCTCGGGCTGGAGGTGCTCGCTGAGCCCCTCCCAGCACTGCTGCGTGTTGGCGTCGTTCCGCGTGGGGACGGCGGAGCACCTCGAGTCGCCCCGCGGCGCCGGCTGACGACCAGATGATCGGGGTTCAGGGGTGCGAGGGGTCACGGGAGGCGGCGGTTCGCCTCGGCCAGCCAGTGCTCGACGTCGTCGGCGCCGTGGTTGCGGATCGCCCAGTCGACGTTGCGCAGCATCAGGTGCGCGACGAACGCGGTGCGCCACGGCTCGTCGACCTCGCGATCCACCCGGGCCCACAGCGCGTCCTCCACCCCGGGCTGCGGCTCGTGCTCCGAGCTGCAGGCCGCCAGGGCGACCAGGTCGAAGCGGCCGTCGCCCACCGTCGTGTACTCCGTGTCGATGATCGCGCTCACCCTGCCGTCGACGACCAGCACGTTGCCGAGGTGGAGATCGAAGTGGACGATGTCGGTGGCGGCGAGCGGTGGGGCATCCTGCACCGAGCGGCCGATGGCCTCGATCCGCTCGATCAGGGCCTTCGTGCGGGCGTCGTAGCTGCGCATCGGCTCGTGCAGGCAGTAGCCCTTCCCGCCGTGGACGAGCGTCTCGACCATCGTCGACGCCAGCGAGCTCTCGCCGGAACCGAGCCCGCGCGCCCGCTCGACGAGGGCAACGAGCTCGTCGGCCAGCGACTGGGTCAAGGTGGCCGCCGGCGCGCCCGGGAGGTGCTCTTGCAGGATGACCTGGCAGCGTTCGTCTCCGGCGTTCGCCGGCGTGGACGCGTCGACGAGCGCGCCGTCCATCGTGAGCTCGACGACGCGCTGATGGGGAACCGGCCACCCGCCGTCGTGCCGCAGGCGATCGGTCAGCGCGACTGCGCGGGCGCGGATCGCGAACGCGGCCGGATCGCAGTTCCACTTGAGCACCAGCCGTTCGCCCTGCGGGCCTCGCACCTCGTACGCGCCGGTCTCCCCACCTGCGAACCGGCCCACGTAGCGGTACGGCGCGCCGAGCGCCGCCGTGAGCCACCGCGCCACCTGCTCGGGAGTCAGCTCCGCAGCAGCAAGGGGCACCGGCTGATCGTAGCGACGGTCAGCGCGTGACGGTCCAGCACCCGAGCCAGGTGTGACGCGGGAGCGGCTCGACTTCGACGCTCGCCGTCAGTCGGGACGGGTGAGCAGCGCCGGCAGCTCGAGCAACGAGGTGATCGTCGCGTCCGGCGGTGGAACACCGGCCGGCCGAGGTCGACCGTCGCGGTTGATCCACACCGTGCGCAGGCCCATCGCGGCGGCCGGCGCGACGTCGTGCGTGAGGGAGTCGCCGACGTGGACGATGGCGCCCGGTGCGCAGCCGGCGGCGGCGATCGCGAGCTCGAACATGTGGGGATCCGGTTTGGCCACGCCGACGGCGTCGGCCTGCAGCACGAACGCGAAGTGCCCGGGGAGGCCCGACCGCTCGGGGTCGGTGTTGCCGTTGGTGACGAGGCCGAGGCGCAGGTCCGGGCGGAGCGCCGCGATCATCGGTGCGACGTCGTCGAAGAGCTGCACCTCGCCGTGCCGGTGCTGGAAGTAGCGCTCGGTCAGCGCCGCCACCAGCTCCTCGTCGTCGATGCCCTGCGCCCGCAACGCCTCGACGAACGAGAGGCGGCGCACCTCGGCGATCGTGACGGCGCGGCCCTGCTCGTCGGCGATCCGATCCCGGACCGCGATGAGCTCGTCCACGCTCCAGCGCGACGCCACCTCGGGATGCGTCGTGCGCAGCAGCTCGATCGTCTGCGCCAGCGCGTGGCGCATGGCGATCTCGAACGCCCAGAGCGTCTCGTCCGCATCGAACGTGACGACCGAGGCGTCAGCGAACACCGCGGCGCCCCGGCGTCACGCCTCTTCGGGTGCGAGCGTGACGACGACCGACGCCTCGGGTGCGACCTCCAGGTCGACGGCGGCGACGCGGCCCGCTTCCTTGAGGTCGTCGAGCGCCGCGCGGAGCGCGTCGATGCGGGCGTCGGTGTCGCGGACGAGGACGTGATCGACCTCGGCCCGGAGCGAGCGCTTCGCCTCGGTCTTGGCCTTGCGGACCTCGCCGAGCACCTTGCCGGCGACGTCGTAGGTCAGGGGATCGCCGGTGCCGGCACCCGCGCCGAGCTCGGCGGTCGTCGGCCATGAGGCCCGGTGGACCGACCCCGCCTGCCACCACGACCACACCTCTTCGGTGACGTAGGGAAGGAAGGGCGCGAAGAGGCGGAGCAGAGCCGAGAGCGCGATGCGCAACGTCGTCTGCGCCGACGCGGCGGCGTCGTCGCCGAAGGACCCGTACGCCCGCCCCTTGACCAGCTCGAGGTACTCGTCGCAGAAGTTCCAGAAGAACGACTCGGTGCGCTCGAGCGCCCGGGCGTAGTCGTAGCCCTCGAACGCGGTCGTCGACTCGTCGATCAGGTTCGAGAGGCGAGCGAGCAGGGCGAGATCGAGCGGGTGCGTGATCGCCGCGGGGTCGAGGGTGGCGGGCGCGCCGTCGCCGATGCTCAGCGCGAACTTGGAGGCGTTGAGGACCTTGATCGACAGGCGCCGACCGACCTTCATCTGCGCCTCGTCGAGTGCGGTGTCGGTGCCGGGGCGACCGTTCGACGCCCAGTAGCGGATGCCGTCGGCGCCGAACTGCTCGATGAGGTGCCCGGGCGTGACGACGTTGCCCTTCGACTTCGACATCTTCTTGCGGTCGGGATCGAGGATCCAACCCGACAGCGCCGCGTTGCTCCACGGGATCGAGTCGTGCTCGAGGTGCGAGCGCAGGACCGTGGAGAACAGCCACGTGCGGATGATGTCGTGGGCCTGGGGCCGCAGGTCCATCGGGAAGGTCTTGGCGAACAGGTCGTCGTCGTCGCCCCAGCCGGTCGCGATCTGCGGGGTCAGCGACGAGGTGGCCCACGTGTCCATGACATCCGGGTCGCCGACGAAGCCGCCCGGGACGCCGCGCTGGCTCTCGTCGTAACCCGGCGGCGTGGAGGACGACGGGTCGACGGGCAGCTGCTCCTCGGTCGCCAGGATCGGGTGGGCGTGGTCGATCTCGCCGTCGGCGGTGACCGGGTACCAGAAGGGGAACGGGACGCCGAAGAAGCGCTGCCGGGAGACCAGCCAGTCGCCGTTGAGGCCCTCGGTCCAGTTCTCGAACCGTGCCTGCATGTACGGCGGGTGCCACGCGATCTCCTTGCCGCGCCGCAGCAGCGCGGTGCGCAGGTCGTCGCCGCGGACCTGGAACTCGCGGCCGCCGTTGCGGATGTACCACTGGCGGCTCGTGATGATCTCGAGCGGCCGATCGCCCCGCTCGTAGAACTTGACCGGGTGCTTGATGGCCTTCGGATCGCCGTCGAGGTCACCCGCTTGCTTCAGCTGCTCGACGACGGCGCCCTGCGCGCTGAAGACGGTCTTGCCGGCGATCGCCTCGTAGGCCGCCGTCGCCTCGGGGGAGCTCGCCAGCCAGTCGGGCGTCTCGCGCAGGATGCGGCCGTCGATGCCGACGATCGATCGCGTCGGCAGGTCGAGCTCGCGCCACCAGATGACGTCGGTGAGGTCGCCGAACGTGCAGATCATCGCGATGCCCGAGCCCTTCTCGGGATCCGCGAGCTCGTGCGGCTTGACCTCGACCTCGACGCCGTAGAGCGGCGTGCGGACCTTGGTGCCGAAGTACGGCTGGTAGCGCTCGTCGTCGGGATGGGCGACGAGCGCCACGCACGCCGCGAGCAGCTCGGGTCGCGTCGTCTCGATGAAGATCGGCTCACCGTCCTCCACACGACGGAACGGGATGCGGTGGTAGGCGCCGTCGCGCTCTCGATCTTCGAGCTCGGCCTGGGCGACGGCGCACTTGTAGTCGACGTCCCAGAGGACGGGGGCCTCGGACTGGTACGCCTCGCCGCGTTCGTAGTTCTTCAGGAACGCGAGCTGGGCGACCTTGCGGCTGCGATCGTCGATGGTCGCGTAGGTCATCGACCAGTCGACCGAGAGGCCCAGCGAGCGCCACAGCTCTTCGAAGACGACCTCGTCCGCCGCGGACAGCGTGTTGCAGAGCTCGATGAAGTTCTGGCGGGAGATGTGGAGGGCTGGCGGCTTGTTCTTGCCGGTGGGGACGTCGCCGTTGAACGGCGGCGTGAAGTCGGGGTCGTAGGGGAGCGTCGGATCGCACTGGACGCCGTAGTAGTTCTGGACCCGGCGCTCGGTCGGCAGGCCGTTGTCGTCCCAGCCCATCGGGTAGAAGACCTCTTTGCCCCGCATGCGCTGGAAGCGGGCGATCAAGTCGGTGTGCGTGTACGAGAAGACGTGCCCGACGTGCAGCGAGCCGCTGACCGTGGGCGGGGGCGTGTCGATCGAGAAGATCTCGTCCCGGCTGTGGTTGCGGTCGAAGCGAAACGTCCCCTCGTCCTCCCATACCGCAGCCCACTTCGCCTCGAGCCCTTCGAGCGCGGGCTTGTCGGGGACGGATGCGGGGCGGGAGGGGGCGTTTTCGCTGCTCATAGTTCCGCAAAGGGTAGCGGTCGGGGCTGCGGCGCCTGAAGTGCGTACCGGGAGCGACGCGCCGAGGCGTCTCCATGCCCGATGGCCGACAGGATGGCGATCTGCGGCGGGAATGGGCCGAACGGCGGGGTTGCCAGCCGCGACTGGCCGGGTTACCGTTCGTTGTTACCGGGGGGTAACTTGACCCTCGAGTCAAGAGCTCGAGATCGCCAGGAACCTCACCGTCAGCGCCGCTGCGGCGGCCCGTTCTCCCCGGCTCCTGACCCGTGATACCCGCTGAACCGCAGCTGCTCGACATCCCCCCGAGTCCGCTCCCGCATCCCTTGGAGTTCACATGCCCGATTTCTCCCTGAGCCTCAACGAGGATCAGATCACGATCCAGAAGTGGGTCCACGACTTCGCCGAGACGGTCGTGCGGCCGGCGGCCGAGGAGTGGGACGAGCGCGAGGAGTTCCCCTGGCCGATCGTGCAGGAGGCCGCGCAGATCGGGCTGTACGGCTTCGACTTCATGGCGCAGGCGATGCTCGGCGACAGCACCGGGCTGACCTTGCCCGTCGCGATGGAGGAGCTGTTCTGGGGCGACGCCGGCATCGGCCTGTCGATCTTCGGCTCCGGCCTCGCCGCCGCGGGCATCGCCGGCAACGGCACCCCCGAGCAGGTCATGGAGTGGGTGCCGCAGTGCTACGGCACGCCCGACGACGTGAAGCTCGGTGCCTTCTGCGTGAGCGAGCCCGATGCCGGGTCCGATGTGTCGGGCCTGCGCACCACGGCCGTGTACGACGAGGCCAAGGACGAGTGGGTGCTCAACGGCACCAAGGCGTGGATCACCAACGGCGGAATCGCGGACGTCCACGTGGTGGTCGCCGCGGTCGAGCCCGAGCTGAAGGGTCGGGGTCAGGCCAGCTTCATCGTCCCGCCGAACACACCAGGGTTGTCGATGGGTCAGAAGTACAAGAAGCACGGCATCCGGGCCAGCCACACCTCCGAGGTCGTCCT
>CAYUOL010000151.1:0-14438 GCA_964446345.1 uncultured Iamiaceae bacterium
CCTCCCGACTCTCTGGTCGGGTAACACCGGAGACCGGGGCCAACTGACCCGAGAGCCCGGTCGCGGGCACACTTGCCAGTATGAGCGGTGTCGGCGACGAAGTGGGCCAACGGGTGCCGTGGGAAGTGGACGCGTATGTCGAGCGGGTGCGCGCGAGGTGCTTCGTGTGCGCCCTGCTCGCTGGTGACGACGACTACGAGCACCACGTCGTGCACCGCGACGAGACGGCCGTCGTCTTCCTGGCCAAGTACCCGAGCTTGTGAGGGCACGTGCTGGTGGCGCCGGCCGCACACCGCGAGCACGTGGTCGGTGACTTCACCGAATGCGAGTACGCCGAGCTGCAGCGCCTGATCCACCGCATCGGCCGGGCGCTGACCCGCGTGATCGAGACCGAACGGCTCTACGTGACCAGCCTCGGCAGCCAGCAGGGCAACACCCATGTGCACTGGCACCTGCTGCCCCTCCCACCCGGCGTCCCCTACGAGGACCAGCAGATGGCGGTGTTCGACACGGACAAGGGCTGGCTCCACGTCGCCGACGCCGCCATGGCCACGCTCGCGGCGGACCTGCGACGTGCGCTGGGCGACGGCGGCTGACCGGTAGGTTGGCCGGCCACCCTGATCGTCGAGACCCGCGGAGCTGCTGTCGATGCCCGAGCACGTGTCGATCCCGGCGGGGACGCCCGAGTCCCGGGACATGGTCGCCAAGATCCAACGCGGGATCCGGCTGACCGAACGACTCAACGCCATCCCGTACGAGGACGCGGAGGCGCTCCGCGCGGCGTGGAGCGAGCTGACCGGTCAGCTCGTGGACCCGTCCTTCTCGCTCATCCCCCCGATCCACGTGCAGCACGGTCTGAACACCCGGGTCGGCCGCAACGTGTTCATCAACCAGGGCTGCACGCTCATGGACGTCGGCGGGATCGACATCGGCGATGACGTCCTGATCGGACCGACGGTCAGCCTGATCACGGCCGGCCACCCGCTGGTGCCGAGCCTCCGACGCACAGGCGTCACCGCCGCGCGCATCAGCGTCGGCCGCAAAGTCTGGATCGGCGCCGCTGCGGTCATCCTGCAGGGGGTCACGATCGGCGAGGATGCCGTTGTCGGGGCCGGATCGGTGGTGACCCACGACGTGGCGCCGGCCACGCTGGTCGCCGGGTCGCCGGCACGGGTCGTGCGCCCGCGCGACGACGGGTGATCGCGTTCCGACCGGCTCAGGCCGGCGTCGCCTCGGACGACTCGTGAGCGGAGCGGTCGTCGGGCAGCGCCGCGAAGTCGCGCTTGGCGGCGCGGTACCAGCCCATGCCGGCGATCGGGTGCTTCCAACGGCCCTTCATCTCGTGCAGCGCCTGGGCGTGGGTCTCGTCGCCGGCCGCGACGGCGTCGCGCAGGTGCTGGTCCTGCCGCTTGATCACGTCGTTGGCGCTCTCGCCCCGCAGCACGTGGTCGCACGGTCCGCCGAGCTGCTCGCAGGTCATCGCCTTCATGGCTTCGCTCCTCTGGTGGCTCTCTCTGGCCCGCTCGTCGCCGTGACGAGCGCATGGGAGCACGGTACGAAGAGGGGCCTCCGCGATGCTTCTCCGATCCTGCTCTCTGGCGCCGGCGACGGCGACGGCCACGGCCACGGCCGCCGGGTTCGTCGACCAGACCGAGGTCTCTGGGCTCCCACCACCGTAGACCGACGGTCCCAGCCCAGAGAGCGCTGCGGCCGCGATGCCCGAAGGCCTCGCGCTCGCAGTCGGGGCGAGGGCGTCAGGCCGGCGTCGCCCCGAACGACTGGTAGGGGCGGCCCGCCGCCGCCGCGGCCGCTTGGCCGTGCTCGTACTGGTAGGGCGAGATGCCGCCCTTCTCCCACGCCGTCACCGAGCCGGCGAGCCACGCCGCCTCGGACTTCGGGATGATGTTCAGCTCGCGCCGGATGTCTTCGAGGGATCGGTCGGCGTACGAGAACCAGTCGGCGCTGAGCAGGTCGCCGTGGCACGCGCACAGGGCGCCGCGGCGCATGGCGTCGCCCATCCGCGTGGCCATGTGCTCGGCGCGCGACGACACGTGGCCCATGTCGTAGAGGAAGAGGCCGGCGCCCGCGGACAGGTAGCCCGTCTCGAACAGGCTCAGCACCATCGCCTGCAACGAGAACGCCCGGGGGTCGTCGTTGGCGCGCGCGATGAACGTGAACACCTCGATCTCGCTCTCGACCGTGCTGCCGTATCCGGCGAGCACGTGCACCCAGTCGTGCTGGGCGAGCAGGGGTGGCGCGCTGTCGGGCGTGCCCGGGTAGTTGAAGCCGCGGGCGGCGTAGAACTCGTGCACGCCGCGGCCGAGCGACCCCGGCGGGCAGTGCTCGAGCGCGGCCCACTGCGCGGCCAGCGCCGGGTCGTCGGGATCCTCCGCCCACGCCGTGTCGAGCGTCTTGCTCGTGTGCAGCGCCGCACCGTGCGTGCCGTGGTCGAACGCACCCTCGTAGCCGCTGCGCTGGAAGTCCACGAGGGCGAGGCCGAACGCGCCGTCGGCGAGGCGGCGCACGACGCTGAGCATGTCGTCCTCGACGCCGAGCTCGGCGGCGTACGCCTCGACCCGCTCGGTGACGTCGCGCGGGATCGGACGCAGCAGCATCTCCGCCGTCAGCAGCGCCTGGATGATGCGCGAGCGGAACGCCTGGTTCCGCCGTGCCAGCACGCGACCGAGGCCGGCGGGGTCGACGACCGGTGCCGCCCGCAGATCGACGTCGTAGCCGGTCATCGACTTCGTCATCGCCGTGAGCACGAGGCGCTGCAGGTCGGTGAGCGCGTCCGGTCCCCCCAGCGCGGTCACCCACGCGCCGCACACCTGCTCGATCTCGTCGCGCGTGGGCGGGTTCAGGATGATGGTGTCCTGGTCGGGCAGCGGGACGGCCATGGCGAGCTCTCCTGGGGCTTCCTGTTCTAGGGCGACGGTTCGGTCGCGGGCTTCGCCTTGGTCGGATCGAACGTCCGCAGCAAGGCCTCCTGGGTGACGGACACGCCCAGCACCCCGGCGGCCGTGTGCATCGTGCCGCGAGCCAGGCCGCGGGAGCCGGCGTTCGACAGCGAGTGCAGGTCGTAGAGGAACCACTCGTCGGCTCGCATCGGCCGATGGAACCAGAGGGCGTGGTCGAGGGACGCGCCCATCAGCTTCTCCCACGGACGTTCGGTCGTCGGCGGCATCGCGCCGAACACCGCGCCCATGTCGGAGAGGTAGGTGAGCAGGCACACGTGCACGACCGGGTCGTCGGTGATGCGGCCCTTGACCCGTGTCCAGGCCCGCCGGGTCGAGGGGTACCACCCGCGTTCGTCCGGGCCCTCGGCACCGATCTCCTTCATCTCCATCGGGAGGAACGGGATCGCCTCCTCGGGCACGAACAACATGCGCGCAGGGGCGTCCTCGGGGTCGGGCAGGTCCGCCGCGATCGGCAGCTGGTAGTCGGGCCCGTCCTCTTGCACGTGGAACGAGACCGTGGCGTCGAAGATGACCTCGTCGTTCTGGTGGGCCAGCACGCGCCGCGAGGTGAACGAGCGGCCGTCGCGTGTGCGCTCGACGTCGAAGACGATCGGGATGCCGGGGCGTCCGGGCCGGAGGAAGTACGCGTGCAGCGAGTGGACGTGGTGGTCGACGTCGACGGTCCGGGTCGCCGCCCGCAACGACTGCGCGGCGACCTGGCCCCCGAAGAGCCGATCGCCGTAGCCGAGGGCGGCGTTCTCGACGCGGAACGAATCGGTGCCGTTCGCCTCCACCTCGAGCAAGTCGAGGAGGCGTTGCACGGGATCGCCGGGCGCGCCCGCCGAGAACCGCGAGGCGCGGCCCTCCCGGGCCGCGCGCACGGCCTCGACGGCCGGGTCGACCGACGGTTCGCGCGGGTCGTCCGCCGGTGCGCTCACGGGCGGGCGAAGTTCCGGTCGGGCTCGCGCGGCGGCAGCATGAACCCCTCGCCGGGCGTCCAACCGCTGGCCTTCAGGTCCTCCAGCACGTGGGTCATGTTCAGCAGGTCCTCCTCGTAGCAGAACTTGCCGTCGCCCGCGTAGACCAACGTCGAGATGCCCGACTGCGCGTAGCGGGAGCCGTCGGGCCGGGTGCCCGGCAGCAGCTGCGTCCACTTCATGACCACGTTGTCGCCGTCGATGGCGCTGAACTCGATCGGGAAGTCCCAGTCCTCGAGGCCCCGCATCGAGTGGTCGAAGAACTCGCGCAGCTGGTCGATGCCCTGGATGCGGCCCCAGGCCGGGTCGACGTAGACGGCGTCGTCGGTGAACAGGGTCGCCAGAACGGTCCACGTCTCCTCGCCGGCGGCGATCTTCTCGCGCAGCTCGACGTAGGCCGCGACCGCAGCTTCGACCTCTTCGCGTGGATGGCTCATGCGTGACCTCCCCCGGTCTCGCCGCTGCGCCGATCGGCGCAGTCGGTGATCCGGTGACGCTATCGGTCGACGCCACGCGTTCGCACCCGACGCCGGGCCGGACCAGCGCCTACCCGCCGAGCTTGGCCAGCACGGTCGGCTGGTGGACCGCCAGCCACCTCGCCACCAGCGAGAGCCCCACGACGTACACCAGCGCGCCGTACACCAGCACGCCGACGACGAGGGGCCCCGCCCAGGTCGAGCCGTTCAGGACGATCTCCCCGACTGCGACCGCGATGGGCGCCGCGCCGACGATGAGGCCCGCCATGGACGCCAGCTGGATGCCCATCGAACGCGGGTCGCGCCCGCCGCCCGTCCGGGCCATCGCGTCCTTGGCTCTCGTCTGGCCGACGGCGAACATGACCGAGGAGACCCTCGTGACCGTGTAGGCCACCGCGACCGCCGCGGCCACGAACGCCAGCGCCACCGGAAGCCAGGCGTACCCGCGGGTGCCCACCGCGACGGCGGTCACGACCACCAGGCACAGCGGGCCGTCCACGATGACCGCCGCGAGGTCCCGCCCGATCAGGTCGTCGCGCGCCGAGCCGGGGGCGACCACGTCCATCCAGTATGCGGGACCCGTGACGGACAGCTCGTTCACGCGGCGCGTCATCGGCACGAACGCCAGGCCGATGGCGCCGAGCACCGCGAGGGACGGATCCGACTGCGCGACCGCGGCGACGCCGATGGCCGTGAACATGCCCCCGAGCACGAGGGTGCCCATCAGCAGCTGCGGGATGCGCGCCGAGTCGCGGACGAGCCCGCGGATGTTCGCCGCCGCGACGGCGCCGCGACGGGAAGCCGGGAGTCGGCGGGCGAACTGCGCGAACGGATGCGCCGACCCGTGCAGCGGTGCGTGCGAGCGGTCTTCGCCCGTCAACGCCACGTGCACCAGACGGGAGACGAGCCACACGCCCGCCACGAGCACCACGAGGCTGGCCACGAGGAAGCCGATCGCCTCGCCCTGCTGCCCTGCGATCGCGGCGGCCATCGCCCGACCCGGCCACGCGAGTGGGATCCACTGCACTGCGGCGGCGACGGGTGAGCCAGCCGTCGGGTCCTCGTAGACGCGCGAGACCTCGAACAGGAAGAAGAGGGGGAGGATGCTCACCGGCAAGGTGATGACGACGAGCAGGTCGCGTGACCGTCGATGGCGCGAGAGCACGCCCACCCCGAGCCCGACGATGCGGGCGCACACGATGCAGAGGGCGAGGAGCACGAGCGCCGCGGCGACGATCACGGCCCACGCGGCCGCCGTCGTGGAGAACCCGGACAACGTGACACCGACGAGCCCGGCCGACACCGCCAGCCCGGGCGACAGCACGCTCCCGCACAGGATCCCGATGGCCAACTGCTTCGACGACAACGGCAGCAGGCGGAAGTCGTCGATCGCGAACGGTCCGGCGCCGTACCCCGCGAGCGGACCCATCACCCACGAGAGCAGCACCGAGAACGAGAGCATCGGCAGGACGAGCTCGGCCCCCGGTGCGGCTCCGGTCGAGCGGAGCGTGTCGAGGACCCCCGGCCCGTACTCGAAGGCGAGCCAGCCGAAGATCAGCAGCGAGACGACGGCCGAGCTTCGCTTGTTCGCGTCCGAACGCAGCGCGAGCACGCGGTTGCGCAGCGCCGCCAGCCTCAGCTCGAGGAAGTGTCGAGCCATGTGAGGTCCTCACTCGAGGCCACGGTCACACCGATCAGCTCGATGAAGGCGTCTTCGAGCCGCTTGCCCCCGCGGACCTCGTCCATCGTCCCGTGCGCCCGCACCCGCCCCTGTTCGATCACGGCGACGTGGTCGCACAGCCGCTCGACCACGTCGAGGACGTGACTCGAGAAGACGACCGTGCCGCCGCCGGCGACGTGCCTCCGCAGGAGGCCCTCCATCGCCAGGGTCGACACCGGGTCGATGGCCTCGAAGGGCTCGTCGAGGAACAGCACCCGCGGGGCGTGGAGCAGCGCCGCCGCGAGCACGACCTTCTTGGTCATGCCGTGGCTGTAGTCGACGACCATCCGGCCGGCGGCGTCCTCGATGCCGAGCACCCGGAGCAGCTCCTGAGAGCGCTCGACGACGAGGTCACGGTCGAGGCCGCGCAGCAGGCCGTTGTAGAGCAGGAGCTCGGCGCCCGTCAGCCGGTCGAAGACGCTCGGCGACTCGGGCATCGCCCCGAAGTGGCGCTTCGCCTCGACCGGGTCCTCCCACACGTCGATGCCGTCGACGACCACCGTCCCCTCCGTCGGCGGCAGCAGCGCCGTGCACATGCGCAACGTCGTGGTCTTGCCCGCGCCGTTGCGGCCGACGAGGCCGAAGAACGCGGCTTCGGGGACGCGGAGGTCGATGCCGTCGACGGCGACCTTGTCGCCGAACCGCTTGCGCAACCCGGAGATCTCGACCGCGAGACCACCGCTCACCGCATGCGTCTCCGGCCGAGCAGCAACGAGTCGGCGACGAGCACCGCAGCACCGCTGAGCGACAGCACGGCGGTGATGGTCGACGACCACCCTTGTCGCTCGCCCATCCAGCTGGCGAAGAAGAGCGCGAGCCCCAGGATGAGCAAGACCCAGTACAGCGGTGGGTGCTTGCCGGGCGTGACGTCCGACTGCTCTTGCACTGCTTGTCCTCCCGTTGCCATCCGCCTGACAAAGCGTGACGACTTTGCCACAGGACACGGCGATGCTCGCACGATGGCTGCGCCGATGACCCGATCGACCCAGGGCCGTCGGCGGGCCGCGGATCGCCGGACGGGGGCTCCTCACTTCAGCCCGAGGCGCTCCCGCTGGTCGGTCGGGGCCTCGAGCTCGTCGAGCGCCACCCGGAGGAGCTCGGTCAGCTCGGTCTCGGCCATGGTGCCCGTGAGGTCGTGCTGCTCGTCGGGGTCGTCCCGGCGGTCGTAGCACAGCGTCTCCAGCTTCTCGGCGAAGGCCCAGAACGGCAGCATGTCGCCCGGAGCGAACGGCTGGCGGATGACCGGGATCGTCGAGCCGGGCATGTGGTCGAGGAACGCGCGGTCGTCCGGGTCGGGCATGCGGAAGTCGGGTGCGGAGTGCAACGGCATCGTCGACCACCGGTTCGACCACATGGACAGCGGCGCGTTGTCACCGGTCGGCGCCCGGACGTACTTGCGGTGGTCGTCGAGCAGGTGCACCTCTCGCCCCCACACCCCCGCCACCGACCAGTCGCGGATCGACGTCGTGGGGTCGTCGTCGTCGAGCAGGGGTCGCAGCGAGTGGCCATGGGTGCGGTGCGCCGCCGTGACGCCGAAGAGGTCGCACAGCGTGGCGTGGAGGTCGACGTTCGTCGTCAGCGCGTCGACGGGGGCAGGCGCGCCGACATCGGTCAGGCCGGGCCACGAGACGAAGAGCGGCGTGTGCAGGATCGGCTCGAACAACGGCACCGAGGGCTTGCCCCAGATGTCGCGCTCGCCGAGGTAGTGGCCGTGGTCGGTGCAGACGATGACCACGGTGTCGTCCCACCAGTCGCCGGCATCGAGCTCGTCGAGCACGAAGCCGAGCCAGTGGTCGATCATCGAGAGCTTGGCGCCGTACTGGGCGCGGATCTGGCGGCCCTGGCGCTCGTCGATCGTGCCCTTCGCGATCGCCCCGGCGGTGTAGGGGGGCCAGATCAGGTGAGCGCCGTCCTCGGCGACGTCCCAGTCGGGGTCGTACATCGACGCCCACGGCTCGGGCGTGTCGAACGGCTCGTGCGGGTCGAACTCGTCGACGAGCAGCAGGAAGCGCTGGTCGTGGTCGCGGTGCCAGGGGGCGTCGTCGCGCAGGAAGTCCCGCGCGGCGGTCATCGTGCGCGGCCCAGGGAAGTCGGCCTCGTCACGGAAGAAGCCGCGCGAGTTGTCGTAGGGGGTGTGGCCGCGCCCGAACGACGGCGCGCCGACCCACGACGCGTCGGGGCGCGTCCGCCAGAGGTCGCCCTCGTGGCCGCGCACGTAGTCCCAGGCGCTGAACTCGGTGTGGTAGTTCTCGCCGCCCGTCTCGAACAGGTGGGGATGGTCGGAGATCAGCTGGGTGACGACGCCGTTGCGGCGCAGCAACCGCGTGATCGGCTCCTCCCAGAGCTCGATCGAACCCCACGGTCGCCACAGGAAGTCGAGCGAGCCGACGATCAGGTCGTGGCGCGCGGGCATGCACGGCAACGAGCCGGCGTGGTGGTTCGTGAAGCGGGCCGACCGGGCCGCGATGCGGTCGAGGTTCGGCGTGGCGAGCTCGTCGGACCCGTACGCCCGGAGCAGGTGGCGGTTGAGCGAGTCGAGCAGGATCACGACCGCGTTCTGCGCGGTGCCGGCCGGTGCGGGGGAGGGCGTCTCGCTCATGGGGTGATCCGCAGCGTCACGATCTGGAACGGCCGCAGCGCGCCGGTGACCACCGCGCCCTCGACCACGAGGTCGACCACCGGCACGTCGTGGTTCGGCTCCTCCAGCAGGTCGACGACGGTGATCCCCGACGGCGCCGCCGCGAACCGCAGGCGCAACGGCGTGCGCCCGCCCCACGCCTCGTAGACGCGCACCACCACGTCACCCGAGCCGTCGTCCGCGGCTTTGATCGCCTCGATCACCGCACCGGGGTGCTCGCTGACCACCACCAGGGGCCGGTCGTCGAGCGGCGTGGGCGTCGTGGCCTCGACCGGTGCGTTCGTGCTGACCTCGCCCTCGGCCGAGCGCAGCTCGGCGGTGCTGACGGCCTCGGTGAGCCGCCCGGCCACTCCTCGCACGGGCAGGTTGAGGCGGTACCCCTCCTCGATCACCCCGGCCGCCTGCAGGTCGCCGACGAACGGCAGCAACGAGTAGGTGAACGTGTGGTGCCCGAGGTCGGCGTGCGGATCCGGGTACTGCGCGCCCTTCAGCAGGGTGAGACGGACCGTCGTGGACGTCTGGGCGGTGCCGGCCCCGGGCCCGGCGCCACCGTCGCCGACCCGGGTGCGCGTGGCGTCGTGGCCGTACTTCGCGTCGTTGAGCAGCGCCACGCCGTAGCCCGGCTCGGTGGCCGCCACCCACCGGTGCGCGCACACCTCGAAGCGCGCCGCGTCCCAGCTGGTGTTCGTGTGGATCGCCGTCGACAGGTGGCCGAACTGGATCTCGCGCGTCAGGTGGTCGGTGTGGATGTCGAGCGGGAACGCCACCTTGAGGACGTGGTCGCGCTCGGCCCAGTCGATCTCGTTGCGCACGTCGAGGCGGCGGCTGCCCGCGCGCAGCTCGAGGGTCTGCGCCACCTTCGAGGCGCCGAACGACCGGGTGATGCGCACGCGCGCGACGACGGGCCCCGACTCGACGATCTCGATGCTGTCGACGCCGGTCAGGTCGCGGACCTGTCGGCGGTAGGACTCGTCGAGGTCCCACGCGTCGTACTCGGTCGGGAAGTCGGGGTGCAGCTGCAGCAGGTTGCCGGCCGCGCCCGGCGCCAGCACCTCCCGGTCGGCATCGAGATCGCGGATCGAGCGCAGCAGCCCGCTCTCGTCGATGGTGATCGCGAGGTGGGCGTTGCGCACGACGAACGTGTCGTGGCCCGCCTGGTCGGCACCGTCGATCGTGACGATCTCGGTGGGATCGAGGCCGAGCGGCACGAGGCGCCCGACCCCCATCGCCGGCACCTGCGCGCGGAACGCCACCGCTCCGTCGGTCAGGCGCTGCACGTCGGCCGGGTTGTCGGCCTCGGCGGTGAGCCCACCGACGAGGGCGACGGGCAGCAGCACGACTTCGTCGCGCGCATGCGGCGCGGCGTTCGCGACCAGGGGGCCGGCGTCGTGCGGCGCGGCCTCGTCGCCGCCCGACGAGTCGATGCGCTGCGCCTGCACCTGGAGGAGGGCCGCGGCGATGATCTCCTCGAGCTCGTCGATGAGGCCGGCGTAGGTCTCCTCGGCTTCGCGATGGACCCACTCGATCGACGAGCCCGGCAGGATGTCGTGGAACTGGTGCAGCAGCACCGTCTTCCAGATGCGGTCGAGCTTCGCCTTGGGGTAGCCACCGTCTGTCGTCGCACCGTAGGCCGCGACGCACCACAGCTCGGCCTCGCGCAGCAGCAGCTCGCAGCGACGGTTGCCCAGCTTCGTCTTGGCCTGGCTGGTGTACGTGCCGCGGTGCGTCTCGAAGTAGAGCTCGCCGACCCAGCGAGGGGCGTCGGGGTAGTCGGCGATCGCCTTGTCGAAGAACGCCTCGGGCGACTCGATCTCGAGCTTCGGCAGGCCCTCGAGGTCGTGCACCCTGCGGAACTGCTGGAGCATCTGGCGGTTCGGGCCGCCACCGCCGTCGCCGAAGCCGAAGGGCATGAGCGAGCGATGCGCCCGGCCCTTGTCGGTGAAGTTGCGCACGGCGTGGTTGAGCTGCATCGGCTGGAACAGCGCGTTGTAGCTGTCGATCGGCGGGAAGTGCGTGAACACCGACGAGCCGTCGATCCCCTCCCAGATGAACGTGTGGTGCGGGAACTTGTTCGTCTTGTTCCACGAGAGCTTCTGGGTGAGGAAGCGATCGATGCCGCCCAGGCGCATCAGCTGGGGCAGCGCGGCGGAGTAGCCGAACACGTCCGGGATCCACACCTCGGTCGAGCGCGTCCCGAAGTGCTCGTCGAAGAAGCGCTGGCCGTAGGTGATCTGGCGGACCAGCGCCTCGCCACCCGCGAGGTTGACGTCGGGCTCGACCCACATGCCGCCCACCGGCAGCCAGCGCCCGTCGGCGACCCGCTCGCCGATGCGCTCGAAGATCGACGGGTACTCGTCGCGCATCCACTCGTACTGCGCGGCGGACGAGCACGCGAACTTCAGCTCGGGGTAGTCGTCCATGAGCTCGAGCGTGTTCGAGAAGGTGCGGGCGCACTTGCGCTTGGTCTCGCGGATGGGCCAGAGCCACGCCGAGTCGATGTGGGCGTGACCGATCGCGGAGATCCGGTGCGCCGACGGCACGGCCGGCCGGCTCAGCACCTCGGTCAGCTCGGCCCGGGCGGCGCCGGCGCTGCCGGCCACGTCGTCGAGCACCAGCACGTCGAGCATCCGCTCGAGGGCGCGCAGGATCTCGTGGCGCCGCGGATCCTCGAGGCGCAGCTGGCCCATCAGCTCGCTCAGGGCCCGGGTGTCCTCCCGCAGCTCGTACACGTCGCGCTCGACGACCACGAGCTGCGCCTTGGACAGCGTGTAGATCGGGTTGGTCCCCGCGGTCAGCACATCCGAGGACGGGTCCGGGCGGTGCGCCGTGAGGTTCGGGTTCGACGCCGCCTCGACGAGGTACTCGACGACCTCGCCGCCCTTGGCCGGGTCGGCGACGGCGACGTCGTGGTTGAAGGGATGCAGGCCGCGCCACGGGAGGTACGGCGCGCCGGGGTCGCCCTCGGCCTGGCGCCAGAGCATCCCCTCGGACTGGAACCCGGGTGCGTTCGTGAAGCCCAGGTTGATGACCGCCTCGACGCGTTGGCCCTCCCACTCGGCGGGGACCTCGCCGCGCATGCGGAACCACGTGGTGCCCCAGGGGCGCCCCCACGGCGACCCGATGGTGAACGGCGCGTAGTCCGCCGCGACCGCGGTGGCGACGGGGACCGGCTCGCCCGGTGCTTCCCACGCCTCCACGACGAGCGGCACGCTCGCCGAGCGCACGGCCGGACGGAGCTTCTCGCGCACCACCCGATCGAGCCGTGCTTCCACCATCGTCCGGTCGTCGTGCATGGCTGCTCCCTGGTGGTTCGAGCGTCGTCGAGTGTGCCGGTTGCGTCCTCCACCCGGAGCACCCACGACGTGGATGCCCGAACGACCCGACGGCGCGGTCATGTTCGCGCAACGCCGAGCCGAGGGAGAGCCCGCCGCGACCCCGGCACCGGGGAACCTCGTCCCTTCCCCACCACGCTCGGGGGCATGCCAGCGTCGGGCTCCCCGACCGCCCCGCCGGGAGCTGGCGAGCTGCGCTCAGCGGGGAAGCGGCGGGGACGCCGGCAGCGAACCGCCCGGGAGCGCCGGGCGAGGCAGGTGCTCGACGCCGATGCGGCGGCGGAAGACCCAGTACGACCAGCCCTGGTAGAGCAGCACGACCGGGGTCATGAACACCGCCACCCACGTCATGACACCGAGCGTGTAGGCCGTGCTCGAGGCGTTCTCGATCGTCAGGTCGAACGCCGGATCGGTCGTCGAGGGCATGACGTTCGGGAAGAGCGACCCGAACAGCACCACGACGGCGGCCGCGATCGCCAGGCCGGTGCCGAGGAACGCCCACCCTTCGCGACCGGCGCGGTTGGCCGCGGCCGCGACCACCAGCGCCAGCGCGGCGACCCCGACGAAGACCCACGTCCACGGCTTGCCGAGGCTCACCTGGGTCCAGACCAGGAACGCCGCGCCCACGACGATCACGATCGGGCCGACGAGCGCGGCCACGTGGTTGGCCCGCTCGCGCACGACGCCCGTGGTCTTGAGCGCCAAGAAGTGCGCCCCGTGCAGCGCGAAGAGGCCGAGCGTGGTGAGCCCGCCGAGAAGGGCGTAGGGGTTGAGCAACGTGAAGAACGAGCCGGTGTAGTTGCCCGCCGCGTCGATGGGCACCCCGCGGACGACGTTCGCGAGCGCGACGCCCCACAGCAGCGCGGGCACGGACGACCCCACGACGATGGCGAGGTCCCAGCCCCGGCGCCAGCGCGCGTCGTCGCGCTTGCTGCGGTACTCGAAGGCGACGCCGCGGATGATCAACGCCACCAGGATGACGAGCAGGGCGAGGTAGAAGCCGGAGAACAGCGTGGCGTACCAGTTGGGGAACGCCGCGAACGTGGCGCCGCCCGCGACGAGCAGCCACACCTCGTTGCCGTCCCAGACGGGTCCGATCGTGTTGATCACCACCCGCCGCTCGTCGTCGGTCCGCCCGACGACGGGCAGGAGCATCCCGACCCCGAAGTCGAACCCCTCGAGGAACAGGTAGCCGGTCCACAGCACGGCGATGAGCACGAACCAGAACGTGGGGAGGTCCACGACGACTCCTAGTAGGCGAAGGTCATGCGGTCGGCTTCGTCGTCTTCCGAGCCGAGCGCGGTGACGCGGGCGAGGGCGGCGTCGGGCCCCCGACGCACGGTGCGGACGATGAGCCCGACCTCGATGAACGCGAGCACGCCGTAGAGCAGCGTGAACACGATCACGGACGTGAGCAGGACCGCGGGCGCCACCGTCGCGGACACGCCCTCGGCGGTGAACATGCGCACGGCGTCGAGCCCACTGGGGTTCGGTGCGACGACCCAGGGCTGGCGGCCCATCTCGGTGAAGATCCAGCCGAAGGTGTTGGCCAGGAACGGCGTGGCGATGGCCAGCAGCGCGATGCGGACGAACCACCGGCCCCCGACGTCCCGGCCCTTGCGGGTGCGCCACAGCGCCCAGGCGGCCACCGCCGCGGCGAGCAGCCCGAAGCCGATCATGAAGCGGAACGACCAGTAGGTGACCACCATGTTGGGTCGGTAGTCGCCCGGCCCGTACCGGGCGGTCATCGACGCCTGCAGGTCGTTGACGCCCTGCACGGTCGCATCGAAGCTGTCCGTCGCGAGGAACGAGGTCGCGCCGGGGATGCTCAGGGTCCGCACGTCGCAGCTGGCGGCGACGTCGCCGATGGCGAAGATCGAGAACCCGGCGCCCTGCTCGGTGTTGCAGAGCGCCTCGGCCGACGCCATCTTCATCGGCTGCTGCTCGATCATCAGGCGGGCTTGCGCGTGCCCGCTCAGGGCTACGCCCAGCGAAGCGACGAGCACGAGCACGAAGGCGCCGCGCATGACGGAGCGGAACGCGGCACGGTCATCCGCCCCGAGCGGATCGGCCCGTCCGGCGAGCTGCCAGATCGAGATGCCGGCGAGGAAGATCCCGGCGGTGGTCAGCGCCGCGAGGATCGTGTGCGGGTACGCGGCGAGCACGGTGGAGTTGGTGAGCACCTCGCCGATCGAGGTCATCTCCGCCCGACCCCGCGCCGCGTTGTAGACGACGCCGACGGGGTGCTGCATCCAGGAGTTGGCGGCGAGGATGAAGTACGCCGGGATCGTCGTGCCGATCGCGGCGAGCCAGATCGTCGCCAGGTGGAGCCGCTTGG
>CAYUOL010000152.1:0-10092 GCA_964446345.1 uncultured Iamiaceae bacterium
GGGGATCATCGACGACACCGGCGTGATCATGTTCGTCAACGACTTCGCCGCGGAGATGCTCGGGTACGAGCCGTCGGAGCTCGTGGGGCGCAACATCATCGAGGTCACGCACCCGGACGACCTCGAGCGCAGCATCGACATGGTGGCGACCTCGATCGACCAGGTCGGGCACCCCCGCGACTTCAGTCCGCCGGTGCTCTCGAGGGCCCGGCACCGCGACGGCTCGTACAAGTTCGTGTCGGTGACGGGCAGCGTCGTCGCGCAACGACACGATCGCACCCTGCTGTCGGTGCTGCTGCGCCCCGCAGACGACTTCCTCACGCTGCACGAGGCGTTGCGGACCATGACCGAGTCCTCCGACGTGGCGGAGGTCCTCACCGCCATCACCGGGATGCTGCGGTGGCAGCGGGACCGCCCCCTCGTGTCGATCGTGCACGTCGACGGGGATCGCCTCACGGCGGTCGGCGACGACCTGCCGGCGGTGCTGACGGGCGCCGGGCCACCGGCGCCGGCCGCCCCGCATCCCGACCAGCGTCCGGAACAGCATCCAGCCCAGCTCGGTGAGCACCAGGCCGATGACAAGTCGCCGTGGGAGGCGGCGTGGCTCGGCGACGCGCGACGCGGCTCGGCCGCCGTGCTCCCGCCCGCGCTCGCCGACCCGGCTCGCGACGCGGGCCTCGAGCTCTTCTGGGTCCGTCCGGTCGTCAGCGGTTCCGGCGAGGTCCCGGCGATCGTGACCTTCTGGTGGCCCCCGGGCCGGTCGAGCGTCGCGTGGGAGCACAACGTCGACCTCATGGTCGACACCGTCCGGCTGGCCATGGCCCACCTGCAGCACCAGCGCCAGCTCGAGCACGCGGCGGTCCATGACGCGCTCACCGGCCTCGCCAACCGGCGGGCGTTCCTCGACGCGGTCACGGCCGTCTCCGTCCGGCCGGATGCCGACGTCCGCACCTGTGCCGTGCTCTACCTCGACCTCGACGGGTTCAAACCGGTGAACGACTACTTCGGTCACGCCGCCGGGGATGCGTTGCTGCAGCAGGTGGCGCGTCGGCTGCGGTCGACGGCCGGGCCCGACCGGGTGGTGGCCCGCCTCGGGGGTGACGAGTTCTGCGTCCTGAGCGACCACACCGATGTCGCCGAGGCGAGAGCCCTCGGCGAGCGCCTGCTCGCCGAGCTGGTCGTGCCGTTCCACCTCGGCGTCGTCGGCGAGCTCGGGCCCTACCAGCCGCCCCCCGAGGCGGCGGATGCGACCGCTTCAGAGCCGGTGGTGATCGCCGCGAGCATCGGTGTCGCGTGCGGTGCGGCGGCGACCTGCCTCGATCTCGTGGCGCGCGCCGATCGCGCGCTCTACCAGGCGAAGAGCAAGGGCGGCCGTGTGGTGCACGTCGCCTGATGCTCGTCGGAGGGTCGCCCTGCTGCGGTCGGACCCGTCGGCGAGCGGACGTCAGCGCCCGGTCACCCGATGGTTCACTGCCCGTCGGCCACGCCGAGGAGCTGGCCGCGACGAACGGACTTGAGCCCGAACGCCAGGCTGACCAGCGCGATGGCCCACGCCACGGCGCCGATGACGATGCTGACCGTGATGCCGCCGGTGGCCAGGGCCCCGGTCGACTGGCCGTAGGCGATCAGGATGAGGGGCAGCGTGACGAGACCCGTGGCCTGTTGGGCCGCCGCGGTGCTCTTCACCTTCGCGGAGAGGCGCAGCACCAGCGACAGCGTGATCGCGAGGAACGGCGGCAGAACCCACAGGATCAGCAACCACCACGAGGTGTTCGGGAAGAACCAGTAGCCGATCTTCGGGGCGACGATCACGTTGACGAGGATGGCGTACACGCCGAAGCCGATGGCCGTGGTGAGGTAGCCGGGGATGATCGAGGCGAGCAGCTTGCCGACGTAGATCTCGCGGGTGTCGGCGGGGGAGTGGGCGAGGAACTCGCCGGTGCCGCGCTCGCGCTCACCCACGATCGTCGACGCGCCGATCGCGGACGAGATGGTGAGTGGGACGACCACGGCGATCGGCGCCAGCAGGTACACCGCGATCATGTACTGCACCTGGCCGATCGGCTCGACCTGCGGCACGGCGGACTGCGCGGCGGGCGGGAGGAACTTGACCGCGTCGGCGACCTGCTGCAGCGCCTGGTTGCTGCCGACCGCCCCGATCACGGCCAGGAGGAACACCGGGATGATGACGAAGAAGAACCCACCCAGCAGGGCCATCGGCACCCAGAAGTCCTTCGACTCGAGCAGCTGGCGCAGGTCGGTGCGCCCGACGGTCCACATGCGGGCGTAGTTGAACCGGTTGGCATCCGGACGGGGCGCCACGGCGCTCGGGGGGACGCTGGCGGTGGTCATAGCGGAGCCTCCACGCCGATCTCGCGCCGTTCCTTGCGGACGGCGAAGTACAGCTCTTCGAGGGTGGGTTGGTGCGGATCGACGCGCGTGAGGCGCACGCCGGCAGAGGTGAGCGCAGCCACGAGGTCGGGCACGCGGTCGACGTGGTCGATCTGGACCTCGGTGCGCTGGTGGCCGTTGCGGCTGAGGTCGAGCACCCCGGGCTGCTGGCGCAGGACGGCGTCGAGCTGCGCCGGGTCCTCGGCGTCGAGCCACACCAGCTGGTTGGGCCAGTAGCGCCGGATCAGCTCGTCCTGGGCCCCGTGCAGCAGGTCCGTCCCGGACTCGAGCACGATGATCTGGTCGGCGAGGCCCTCCGCCTCGATGAGCAGGTGCGTGCACATGACGACGGTCCGCCCGTCCGCGGTCATCTCCCGGATGAGGTCGAGCACCGCCTTCGAGGACTCGGGGTCGAGACCCGACGTCGGCTCGTCGAAGAGCAGCAGGTCCGGGCTGTGCAACGTGGACCGCGCGAGCGCGAGCCGGGTCTTCATGCCCGTCGAGTACCCACCGACCTGCTGGTCGAGCGCGTCGAGGATGCCGAAGCGCCCGGCCGCCTCCCGGATCTGGGCGGTCGCGTTGCGGCCGAGCCCGTAGAGCTCGGCCGAGTACTGCATGTTGTCCCACCCCGAGAGCCGGTCGTACAGCGCCGGCTTGGCCGCGACGACGCCGCAGCGCATGCGCACGTGCTCACCGAACCGCGTCGGGTCGTAGCCGAACGTCCGGACCATGCCGCTGTCCGGTTCCAGCGCCCCCGTGATGACCCGGATCGCGGTGGTCTTGCCGGCGCCGTTCGGACCGAGCAGCACGGTGATGCGACCTTCGGGCACGAAGAGGTCGAGGTTGGAGAGCGCGGGGACCTGGCCGAAGCGCTTCGAGACGCCGCGCAGCTCGACCACGAGGCTCTGCCCGGGGTCGGCGCTCGGCGGGCTCGGGAGGACGTCGGGGTCCGGGGCCGCACCCGGGTGGGTTGGAGAGATCGTCACGTGTCTCCCATCGGCAGCGTCGCGTCGGGTTGAAGGTTCCTGTCCGCCACGTACCGATGCCGGCCGGTCCGGCGGCATTACACGCAGCCGTGGCGCGCCTGCATGAGCAAGCAGTACCGTCACAGCGACATGTTCGTTGGGTGGTGGTGGTGGTGACCACGGTGATCGGCTGACGCCCGCCGCGCGGAAGGCTGAGCCCGCGGATCGACTCCGGGATCCACCGCGACGGCACCGGCGTTCGCTAGCGTCGTACGCGTGTTCGTTCTCGGGATCGATCCGGGGCTCTCCCGGTGTGGCTACTGCGTGCTCGAGGCGCGCTCGGGCGGGCCCCGCGCGGCCGCGCTCGGGGTGATCACCACCTCGCCGAAGGCCGAGCTCCCGGCGCGGTTGGCCGAGCTGCAGCGCGAGCTGCGTCAGCTGCTGCTCGAGTTCGCGCCCGCGAGCGTGGCCGTCGAGCGGGTGCTGTTCCAGGTCAACGTGCGCACGGCGATGTCGGTGGGCCAGGCGAGCGGCATCGCGATGGCCGAGGCCGCGGCGGCCGGGTGCGCGGTGGTCCAGTACTCGCCGAACGAGGTGAAGCAGGCGGTGGCCGGCCACGGCGCCGCCGACAAGGTGCAGGTGCAGCAGATGGTGCAGACCCTGCTCGGTCTGCCCGCGCGGCCCGAGCCGCCCGACGCGGCCGACGCGGCTGCGCTCGCGCTCACCCACCTCGCCCGCCTGGCGTTCACGAGCGTCCGCGACGCGACCGCTCGCGATGCGACGCCCGTCGGCGCGGGCCCGGCGGGTGGCGGGCGCGTGAAGAACGGGATGCCGCGCGGCCAGGTCCGTGTCGCCCACGAGGGAGGAGGCCGTCCATGATCGGGTCGTTGCGAGGCACGCTGCTCGAGCGTTCGACGCTCAGCGAGGTGCTCGTCGAGGTCGGGGGCGTGGGGTACCGCGTCACGGTGAGCCCGGCCACGGTGGTCGAGCTCGGTGAGCCCGGCTCCGAGGTGTTCCTCTACATCCACCACCACCTCCGCGAGGACGCGCAGACCTTGTACGGCTTCCGCCTGCGCGACGAGCAGGCGGCCTTCGAGGCCTTGATCGGTGCGCACGGGGTGGGCCCGGCACTGGCGCTGGCGATCCTCTCGGTCCACGCGCCGGCCGCGCTGCGCCAGGTGCTGGCCGACGACGATCTGGACGCGCTGTGCCTCGTGCCCGGGGTCGGCAAGAAGACCGCGGCCCGCCTGCTCGTCGAGCTCAAGTCGCGCCTCGACGTGCCCGACATGGACCTGCGGGTGCCCACCGGCGTCGGCGGCGAGGCGAGCGCGCGGGCGACGGGCGCGACCGCCCGGGCCGACGTGCGCGACGCCCTCGCGAGCCTCGGCTACCAGCCCGACGAGGTGCTCGCCGTGCTGCGCGAGCTGCCCGCCGAGGGCGACGCGAGCGTGCTCCTGCGCGACGCCCTGCAGCGGCTCGCCGTGGGGGCGAAGGGATGAGCCTGCGCCTCGTCGAGCCTGCGGCGTCCGACGACCCGCGCAGCCCGACCGACGACCCGCTCAGCCCGCCTCTCGACCCGCCTCTGGATCCGCGCGACCCCGCCCTGTTCCGCCCGGGCCTCTCGTCGGCCCGCGCGGCGTTGCGCGACGGGCGGGCGCGCCAGCACGCTCGGGCCGCCAACGGCGCGGAAGGCTCCGACGATGCCGACGCTCGTGACCGCGAGGGCCGCGATGCGTGACGAGCTGCTCAGCCCCGAACCGAGCGAGGACGACCTCGCGCTCGAGCTGTCCGACGAGGGGGGCCTGCGGCCACGGCACCTCGCCGACTTCGTCGGCCAGACCGAGCTCAAGGAGCACCTGTCGATCATCCTCGAGGCCGCCCGTCGGCGGGGGCAGGCTGCCGATCACCTGCTCTTCGCCGGCCCGCCCGGGCTCGGCAAGACCACCCTCGCCGGCATCGTCGCCACCGAGATGGACGCGGGCCTGCACATCACGTCGGGGCCGGCGCTCGAGCGGGCGGGCGATCTCGCCGCCATCCTCACCCGCCTCGACGAGGGCGACGTGCTGTTCATCGACGAGATCCACCGGTTGTCGCGAGCCGTCGAAGAGGTGCTGTACCCGGGCATGGAGGACTTCCAGCTCGACATCGTGCTGGGCAAGGGTCCCGCGGCACGCTCGATCCGCCTCGACCTGCCGCGCTTCACGCTCGTGGGGGCGACCACCCGCACCGGGCTCATCACGGGCCCGCTGCGCGATCGCTTCGGTCTCGTCGCCCGCCTCGACTACTACACCGCAGCCGACCTCGAGGCGATCGTCGTCCGCGCCGCCGGCATCCTCGGCATCGACACCGACCTCGAGGGCGCCCGCGAGATCGCGCGCCGCGCCCGAGGCACGCCGCGCATCGCGAACCGGTTGCTCCGACGCGTCCGCGACTACGCCGAGGTGCGGGGGCACGGTTCGATCGACCACGACACCGCGCGTGAAGGGCTGAAGGTGTTCGGCGTCGATGCGAAGGGCCTCGACAAGGTCGACCGCGCGATCCTGCAGGCGCTGTGCGAGCGCTTCGGGGGCGGGCCCTGCGGGCTGTCCACGTTGGCGATCAGCGTCGGCGAGCCGACCGAGACGGTCGAGGACGTGTACGAGCCGTTCCTGATCCAGCAGGGCCTGCTGATGCGCACACCGCGCGGGCGGGTCGCCACGCCGGCGGCCTGGCAGCACCTCGGCCTGCTGGTCCCGCCGAGCGCCCCCTTCAACACCGCGACGAACGACGCGCCCAGCCTGTTCTCCTGAGCCCGGCGCGCGGCCGGCTCAGCGCGCGCGGCTGGCGCGATCGCGGGGATCAAGAACGCGCAAAAGTGCCGCGGCCGTCCCGGTGATCGGCGTAGCTTGCCCCCGGGGCGTCGCCGACGTGGAAAGCGGTGACCCGCCCCAGCGGGCGCACGGCGCTTGCTCGGGGACCAGCGGTGGACGACGGAGAGAGACACCTACATGAGCGATGACGGCATTCAGATCCTGCCCTTCTACCTGGTCGCGGACGCCTCGTACTCGATGAGCCAGGACGGCAAGATCGACACGCTGAACGGCCTGCTGCCCCAGCTGCGCGACGAGCTGGTGCGCAACCCGGTGGTGGGGGACATGGTGCGGTTCGGGCTGATCGACTTCAGCGACGATGCGTCCGTGGTCCTGCCGCTGACCGATGTGCGCCAGGTCGAGGTGCTGCCGGTGCTCGAGACGCGCGGCGGCACCTCCTTCGCGGCGGCCTTCACCTTGCTGCGCCAACAGATCGAGCAGGACTACGCGCAGCTCAACGCCGACGGCTTCACGATCAAGCGGACGACGGCGGTGTTCCTCTCCGACGGTGCCCCGACCGACGACGAGCCGAGCTGGCGATCCGCGTACGAGGCGCTGACGCAGTACGACGCCGCGGCGGGCACCGGGTTCCGCCTGTTCCCGAACCTCATCCCGATCGGGATCGGCGATGCCCAGCGCGACGTGCTGAGCGAGCTGCGCCACCGCAAGGAGGGCAGTGGGGCGATGCCGGCGCTCTTCATGCAGGACGGCGGCAACCCGGCGAAGGCGATCGCCGAGATGATCCCGCTGCTGATCCGGTCCATCGTCAACTCGTCGTTGGCCGCGGCGGACGGCACCGGCGAGCAGGGCACGGCGGCCCAGGCGATGGCGTCGACGTTGGCGAACGCCGACGGGTTCGACGTCGAGCTGGACTGAGCACCGCATGGGCGTCGTACCGCGCGTGGCGCAGTTCCAGGTGGGGGAGGCCGGGTCGGCTGCCGAGGTCGAGGGCCTGCCGGCCATGCTCCTGGCCCAGCAACCCGACACGATGATCGACGCCGGTGTGGTCGGCGCACTGACGATCCGCGCGGCCAGCGTGCGCGGGGCGGGCCATCGCTACGACGCCACGCCGCGCCAGGACGACTTCTGCCTCGGCACCGGCGGCGCCCGCGGCGAGTTCCTCGTCGCCGCGGTGGCCGACGGCGTGAGCGCGGGCCCGCGCTCGCACCTCGCCGCGCGGGTGGCCGTGCGCCTCGGCGTGCAGCTGCTCACCCAGGCGATGGACGCCGGCCCGGCCTCCGCGATCGACTGGGACGAGCTGGTGGGCACCATCGCCGGCCACGTGCTGTTGCAGGCGCGCAAGGACCGCGGCGACGACGGCCTCGATGCGCGCGGCGCCGCCGCGATCATGGCCAGCACCGCGGCGTTCGTGATCGTGCCCGTCGAGCGCGACCCGAGCGGGGTGCGCACGTGCGTGGTGGTGCCCATCGGCGACACGTCCGTGTGGGTCCTGCGGGCGGGCGGCACCTGGGAGTCGGTCACGCCGGTCAAGAACGAGGGCGCGGCGGTCGCTTCGTCCGCCGTGTTCGCGCTGCCGCTGCTGCCCGCCACCTCGATCGTGCCGCTCTCGGCGGTGCTCGCGCCCGGCGACGCCCTGTTCGTGCTGACCGACGGCGTCGGCGATCCGCTGGGCGAGGGCGTCGGCGAGGTCGGGCGCGCCCTCGCGACGGCGTGGGCGACGCCACCCAACCGGTACGAGTTCGCCGCCCAGGTGGACCTCGCCCGCCGGTCCCACACCGACGACCGCACCGCCGTCGGCATCTGGCCCGATGTCGTCCCGGCGGACCTCGGAGGCGTGACGCTGGGCCCGGCCGACGGCGAGCCGTCGGCGCGGGTCGATCTGGCGCCGCCCCCGCTGCCTCCCTCCGCGGACGATGCCGAGGGGGACGCGGCGGCCGGTTCGCTGGGCGACCTGCAGGCGCCGAGAGCCGCGCCGTGGGTGCCGTCGGCGAGCCTGCCGCCCTCGACGCGCTCGGCCCCGGGTTCGTCCGCGGCCGGCGCGGGGTCGTCGTCGCCGTACCGCTCGCCGAGCCCCTACGCCCCGTCCTCGCCGTACGGGTCGCAGTCGCCCTACGCCCCGCGCGGGACCGACGAGCCCGACCCTGCGGCTGAGTGAGGATCCCCTACGCGCAGCTGGTGCTGAGCGCGAAGCTCGGCGCCGGGTCACAGGGGGCGATCTACCGCGCCCAGCCGAACCCGGCGTTCGGGTTGTCGTTCCCGTTGATCTACAAGGAGTTCAGCGAGAAGACCGCCGTGGCGGGGATGTCGCTCGAGCTGCTCGCGAACTTCCGCGCCGAGCTCGACGACGACGAGCGCGCCGTCCTGGACCTGCGCACGGTGTGGCCGGCGGCGGTGGTGGAGAAGAACGGCCGCGTGTGCGGCTACGTCATGCAAGAGATCCCGCCGACGTTCATGCAGACGATCCTGACGACGTCGGGGAGCGAGCCGATCCCGCGCGAGATCCAGCACCTGTTCGTCGCCGACGCGCTGGCGCGCAAGAACATCGGCGAGATCCCGAAGCGGACCGAGCGCCTCGCGCTGGCGCGCGAGACCGCGTTCGTCTTCGGGTTCCTGCACAAGCGCGAGCTCATCTTCGGCGACTTCTCGTACAAGAACGCGGTGTACACCCTGCGCCCGACGCCGATGGTCATGCTCCTCGATTGCGACGCCGTGCGCCGCCGCGGCCAGGGCTCGGCCGTGCCCCAGCTCAACTCGCCGGGGTGGGGGGCACCCGAGAAGGGTCCGCAGACGATCGAGTCGGATCGCTACAAGCTCGGGCTCTTCGTCCTGCGGTGCCTCACACCGGGGGTCAACGCGCAGAACCGCGATCCCGAGAAGGCCAAGGCCGTCCTCGACGCCGAGGGGATGGGTCTGCTGCGCCGGGCGCTCGGAGACGAGCCTGCGGCGCGGCCGTCCGGCAAGCAATGGGTCGAGTACCTCGACGCCCGCATCGCCGGTGCGGGCGGCGTGCAACGGCGCACGGGCGCGGCGGCGAAGCCGGCGGCGCCTCCGAAGCGGGAGAAGGCACGAGCCAGTCGCCGGGTCGCGGCGCCCGTTGCTGCCCAACCCCGGGCCCGATCACATCGGCCGGCGGGCTCCGCCGCTGGTCGAGGGACGCCGCTGGGCGCCAACCCACCGGTGCAGGGCGGGTTCGGCTCGCCCCCGTCGTGGTCCCGTCCGAGGTGGCCGCTCTCGACCTCGAAACCCTTCACGTACCGCCTGGCACCTTCCAACCCGAGGCCCACGTCGGCGCAAGCCGGGGCCGCGGTCGTGGCGGTGGCGCTCTTCATCGGGTTCCTCGTGCTCGTCGGGCAGCTCAGCCGGACGCCGACCGTGTCGCGCCCGAGCGGGACGCTGGCCACGCTGCCGCCCACGGTTGCGCCGAACGCGCCGGTGCGCTGGCCGACCGCCTCGAAGCAGCTGACCGAGGCCGCCCAGCGCGCCGTGGCCCAGGTGACCGCCGCGGCGGGAGCCGGCTGGCAACCGGTGGCCTTCTGGAGCGAGGCCGTCCGGCCGACGCCGGGGGCCGACGCGCAACCGGTCTGGCACGTGCAGCTGCTCGCGGACGCACCGAAGGAAGGTGGGGACCCGGGTCTGCGCGCGTTGCGCACGTACACGAGCGAGGCCGAGAGCGGAGTCACCCTCGTCTCCGAGGGCGCGCGGCCGGTGCCGCCCTCCGGGACGGTGACGACCTTGAACCCGTTGTGGCCGGTGGCGCTGCAGAGCGCCCTCGACCTGACGGCGACGCCGACGCGCACCAGCGGGCCGATCCTCGTTCGCTTCGGCTGCGGGACCGAGGATCCGCCGGTGTGCGGTTGGGAGCTGCGGTTCCTCAAGTCCGCTGCGCAACCGACCGAGTTCGATCGCGTCTACGTCACCGAGAACGG
>CAYUOL010000152.1:10192-14395 GCA_964446345.1 uncultured Iamiaceae bacterium
GCGCCGGCGGGCAGCACGCGGTGGGCGCCGACGAGGAAGGCGTCGTCGGGAAGGAGCGCGACGGGCACCCCGCGGCGTTCGAGCTCGGCATGCACCCCCTGCATGATCTCGCCGTAGTCGGTGCCCTCGCGCCGCACGAGGATCGGGCCCTGCGATCGCAGCTCCTCGGTCACCTGGTCGACGACCCCGAGCGCCACCTCACCGTGGCCCTGGTCGGGCAGCGGCGCACGTGCCCCGGCGACCGCCGCCAGCCCGCTGAGGACCACGATGCCGGCGGCGCCGATCCCCACGGCGACGCGGGCCGCCGAGCTCGTGCCCGAGACGTCGGCGACCTCTTCCTCGGCGTCCGCATCGGTGGGTGCCGCTGCCCGTCGTGCCCGGATGGCCGTGATGACGAGCCAGGTGCTCGTGAGCCAGAGCAGCGCCCCGAGCGGCCACGTCCAGCGCACCAGGTAGGGCAGCGCGTTGCCCGTGATGCGCACGATCGACACGACGCCGACCGCGGCGGTCACGAGCACGACGGCGAGGCCGCGCCGGGCGTCGCGGACCGCGATGTCGCGGCGCGCGGCTGCGCCGAAGCCGAGCGCAACGGCCACGCCGACCACGGCGATCGTGGGGAGCAGCGTCCACGCCGGCGCTCCCGAGACGCGGGCCGAGAACGGCTCGACGGCCTCTTGCCCGGTGACCCACGGGACGCTGGAGCCCCAGGCGTGGGTGACGACGTCCCAGGCCTGCTCGACCCCCGCCGGGGGCTCGGTCGGGTCCTGCACGCTCTGCGCGATGAGCGCGACGTTGCCGGGGTCGTGGGTGACCTGCTCCACGGCGGGCAGGATCCACATCGCGACCAGCAACCCGGCCGTCAGCCCCAGGAGCAGCCAGGAGGCCGAGGGGCGGTCGGCCGAGCGGGACCGCACCTTCGCCACGACGGCGGCGACGAGGGCCGGCACGAGCAGCACCGCGACCATCAAGGCGAACGCCAGGTGGGCCTGGACCACGAAGCTGCCCGCCACCGCGGCCACGGGCAGCGCGCGCCAGTCCCGGGCCGTGACGGACCAGATCGCGACGACGAAGAGCAGGAACGGCAGGGTGGTGATCCACGGGTTCCACGGGTCGAGCAGCTGGTCGGCCAGGGCCCGCATCAGCACGAGCAGGGTGATGGTGCCGAGCACGAGGAGCAGCCGCCCGCCCCGGCGGCGCAGCAGCCACACCGTCGCGAACAGCGCGAGGCCGTTCACGAACGCCGACGCGAGGAAGAGCCCCCGCGGCCCGAAGAGGTGCACCGGCCCGGCATCGACGAGGAAGAGGATCGGGCCGGGGTGGTGGAACTTGTACCGCGAGTAGACGCCCACGAGCGGCAGGTGCGCCGGCACGTCGAGGGCGCGCAGCTCGATCAGCGCATCGTCGGAGGTCGGCACCCACGGCGTCGTCCAGGCGTGCACGAGCGCCACCAGGAGCGGCACGAGCAGCGCGATGGTGGCCAGACCCAGATCGAGGTGGGCGCCCAGTCGCGCGCCCCGGGGCGCCGTCGAAGTGGTCGGGTCGTCGGACAAGCGCCGAGATCGTAGGTGGTGGGGGCCGGTTCGCCGTGCCACCACCGCCGCGCGGCGCCCCGCCCGGCCAATTCGCCACGACGTCTGGTCGGATCGACTTCCGGGCTGCGGGGCCACCTTGTACGGTTGCCCGGATGCCGAGGTCGGGGGACACAGCGGAGGCGCCGCCTCGGGCGCGCGAGACCGCGCGGGCGACCTCGGCGGTGGTCGACGCAACGGGGGACGCACCGCCGGCGGCAGCGAGCGACCCGGCGAACGGCCCAGAGCACGACCCGCGGTTCGGTGATCCGCCCGACGCTCGCGACCTCGCGCCGTCTCGGCACATCGGCGCCCTCGACGGGCTGCGCGGGTTGGCGGTGCTCGGCGTGCTCGCCTTCCACGGCGGCTACCTCACCGGTGGCTACCTGGGCGTGGACCTGTTCTTCGTGCTCTCCGGGTTCCTCATCACCGGGTTGCTGCTCCGCGAGCACGGCACGACGCAGCGCATCGACCTGAAGGGCTTCTGGCAGAGGCGGGGGAGGAGGCTGCTGCCGGCCCTGTTCGGCGTCCTCGTCGGCGTCGCCGTGTACGCGTGGTTCGTCGCGGCGGCCTACGAGCGGCCCGGGATCCGTGCCGACAGCATCTGGACCCTGCTCTACCTGGCCAACTGGCACGCCATCTGGTCCGGCAGCGGCTACTGGCAGCTCTTCAACGCACCGAGCCCGCTCGAGCACACGTGGAGCCTCGCGATCGAGGAGCAGTTCTACCTCGTCTGGCCGCTCGTGTTCTTCCTCCTCGTGAAGCTCGCCCGGGGCCGCCACGGCGTGGTCGCGGCGGTGTGCGGCGCCGGCGCGGCCCTGTCGGCCGGCTGGGCGCTCGTGCTGTTCGCGCGGACCGGCGACACGTCCCGTGTGTACCTCGGCACCGACACCAGGGCGGCGGCCATCCTCGCGGGATCGTGCCTGGCGGCGGTGCTCGTGTGGCGCGGTCCGGTGCGCTCGTCGCGGGCCCGCACGGCGCTCGAGGTGGTCGCGGTCGTGGCGGCGATCGGCCTCGCCGTCGCATGGATCTGGCTGCCGGGTGAGTCACCGGTGCTCTACCGCGGCGTGCTGCCCCTGTGCGGGCTCGCCGTCGTGGCGCTCATCGCCGCCGCCAGCCACCCCACCCCCGGCGTCGTGTCCCGCGCGCTCTCGGCCCGCGCGCTGCGCTGGGTCGGGCTGATCAGCTACGGGCTCTACCTGTGGCACTGGCCCGTGTTCGTGTGGTTCCGGCGCGAGCGCATCCTCGACGGGGGCGCGCGCTTCGCCGCCGAGCTCGCGGTGAGCTTCGCGTTGGCGATCGGCAGCTACTACGTCATCGAGCGCCCCATCCGGCGCGGCGGGATCGCCTCGTGGCCCCGTCCCGCGCTGGTGCCGCTCGCCGCGGTCGGCGTCGTGGTGCTCGTCTTCGTCGCGACGCTCGGCGGGGTCGAGCGCGGCCAGCCCGAGGTGGCGGCCGCCGGCGCCGGCCCGGCCGGCGTGTCGGCCGCGTCCGCCGACGGTGCCCATGCCTCGCTGCCGCCGCCACCCACCACGCTGCCGGTGGGGCCGGCGGCCACCGAGGCGCCGACGACCGCGGCCGCGACCACCACCGGACCGGTGGCCCGCCCGCCGGGGCGCCCCGCGCGCTTGCTGGTGGTCGGGGACTCGGTCGCCTGGTACGTCGCGCGCAGCCTCGACCGCCACGCCGCCGAGGACGACCTCGTGGTGGGCCAGCGCGCGGCACCGTCGTGCGCGTTCTACAACGGCGACACGCTCGAATCGCGGTTCGAGGGCAAGGTCACCAAGGAGGACCCGAAGTGCGAGCCGTGGCGCACGGGGCTCCGGGCCGACGCCCAGACCTTCCGGCCCGACGCCTCCCTGCTGCTCTTCGGCGGTGCCGTCTTCGGGCAGCGCCACGTGCAGGGTGCGTGGCACGGCTTCTGCGACGCCGAGTACCAGGCGGAGTACCGCAAGACGATCGACCGCTCGCTCGACGCGCTGACCTCGACCGGGGCGCCGGTGTTCCTCGCGCTCGCACCCCAGCAGCTGTTCCCGTTCCTGCCCGAGGAGGCGGCGCGCTTCACCGACTGCCTCAACCAGGGGTTGGTGGACGCGGCGGCCGCCCGCCCGTCCCTGGCCCGCGTCGTGCGCCTCGACGAGTGGACCTGCCCGCCGGGTCAGGGGTGCAGGGAGGAGGTCGACGGCGTGAAGCTGCGCGAGGACGGCATCCACTTCGACGAGGGCGGTGGCGCAGAGATCGTCTCGCCGTGGCTGCTCGCGCAGGTCTTCGGCCCGCCGCACTGAGCAGGCGTGGGCCTCAGGTCGTGAGGGCCGCCGCGAGGACCTTCGCGAACGGGGCCGGGTCGGCGCTGCCGCACAGCTCGCGGGCGGAGTGCATCGAGAGCAGCGGCACGCCGATGTCGATCGTGGGGATGCCCAGTCGGGCCGAGGTGATCGGGCCGATCGTGGAGCCGCAGCGCATGTCGCTGCGCATCACGAAGTCCTGCGTCGCGACCCCCGCCGCGTCGGCGACGAGCCGGAAGCGGGCGGTCGACTCCGCGTCGGTCGCGTAGCGGACATCGGCGTTGAACTTCAGCACCGGACCCGCGTTCGGCAGCACGAGGTGCCCGAGGTCGTGGCGCTCCGGGTAGTTC
>CAYUOL010000153.1:0-14376 GCA_964446345.1 uncultured Iamiaceae bacterium
CCGGAACTGCGTCGGGCGCCTGCGGCGCTCGCACCTGGTTCCGTCCGATCGTCTCGTCACTGGTCGCTCCGTGGGGCACCGCGGACGCAGTTCGACAAGGATGGCGGGCGAGCCGCGGGCGCGGCCCCTCATCACGGTCAGCGGCGGTAGGGTTTCGGAGCGTGCCCGTCCCTGCAGAGCGATCTGCGGGTGCAACGGGGCGGAGCTCCCGGCTGGCCGAGGGCACCCGTCCACATTTTGTTCGCCGGACGTCTCCAGACGGGTGGGGGTCGTGCCGACAGGAACGATGCCGGACGTGCTCATGGTCAGGCTGCGCAGGGGTGTGACGTTGGAAGGTCGCTCGGTTCTGTCTGGGTCCGAGCGATCACGAGGACTGGATACGCGATGAGCGACAGCACCGATCGGGGACCGAAGCAACCCCGCACGCTCTTCTCACTCGGCCGTCCCGGCGCGAAGAAGCCCGGCGACACCGTCGTGGCGGACGTCCCGGGGGACGAGGCGGAGACCGAGGAGTACACGCTGCTCTGTGGCGCCTGTGGCGCCCCTCTGATCGATGCCGCGGCGTTCTGCGGCGAGTGCGGCACCCCGGTGGCGCTCGACGACGACGAGATCGCCGATCCGGCCGCGCTCGCGGACACCGCCGAGGTCGACGCGCAAGAACTCGACGTCGAACCGGCCGGGGAGGCCGCCCCCGGGTGGGCCGAAGCGGCCACCGAGGTCGCCGAGCCGGCGGCGGTCTGGACCGAGCCGGTGGCGGACGCGGCCGACGTGACCGATGTGGCCGATGTGGCGGCGGAACCCGTCGCCGAGGCACCGGTCGTCGAGCCGGCGGCCACCCTCTACGAGGACCCGTCGCGGGCCGAGCCCCTGCCGCCGGCGCCCGAAGGGTCGTGGGGCATCTCGGCCCCGGTGTTCGGGACCGCCGAGGCCGAGGCCACGCCCGACGACGATGCATCGTCGGCGCCGGTGGCCGAGCCGGCAGCCGAGCACGACGGCCTCGGGGTGGCGGGTGCCGCCGCCGCCGGTGCCGTGGGCGCGGCGGGCGCGGTGCACGGCGCGGAGGCCCTCGCGGCCGCGGCGGCAGACCCGCCGGTGTACGAGGCCGCGGCGTACGACACGGCGGCCGACGCCGGCGTCGCGTCCGGGACGACCGACGTGCCCAGCTACGAGGCCCCGACCTACGAGACGCCGACGTACGACACGCCGACCTACGAGGCGCCGACGTACGACACGCCGACGTACGACACGCCGACGTACGACACGCCGACGTACGACACGCCGACCTACGACACGCCCAGCTACGCGGCCCCGGCCTACGAGACGCCGGGCGCCGACCCGGCGGGCTCCCCGGCGGACGCCAGCGCCTCCGCGTGGGCACCGGGCGCGACGGAGGGGACCGAGGTCCCGACCTCCGACGCCGCCGCGTACGGCGCCGCGGGCGCGGCGGATCCCACCATCGACCTGACCGACGGCGACGGGACGGGCGTCGCCGGAGCGGGAGCCCTCGGAGCCGGAGCGGGGGCGGTCGCCGCCTCGGCCGCGGTCACCTCGCAGTACCAGGCCCCGCTGACAGACGCGCCACCGGCCGGTGACGCGGCGTTCGAACCCACCGAGGCCGTCCCGGCGGCGGCCGCGGCAGGCGTCGCCGGTGGCGCCACCGGCGCGGCCGCCGGCACCGCCGCCACGCAGATGCCCTACGGCAGCGGGCCGGTCGACACCACGCCGAAGAGCAAGACGCCGCTGTTCCTGGGGATCGCCGCAGCGGTGCTCGTCGTGCTGGTCATCGGGGGCATCGTGATCGCCGGCGCCAGCAAGAAGGACAGCAACGTCGACGCGTCGAAGCAGACGCCGACCACGACCGCGGCGCCGGCGCCGACGACGACGGCCAAGATCGGCGACGCGACGACGACCACGTCGGGCGCCGCGACGACCGTCACGACCGAGTCGGCCACCGTGCCGACGACGGCGCCCGCCACCGAGACCACGGCGGCCACCGTCGCCACGACCGTCCCCTCGAGCGTCGAGACCACGATCGCACCGATCACCACGGTGGCCACGACGCGGCAGATCGTGACCGTGACGAACCCGCCGACCACCCCGGCGACGCCGCCCCCCACGCAGCCCGGCCGCATCTCGCCGTCGCAGCCCAACGGCGCCACGGTGTCGATCGAGAAGGGCGGGTCGACCAAGCTGACCCTGCAGAACACCGGTGGAGCCCCGGCGAGCTGCTCGCTCAGCAAGGGCTCGGGCAACCTGAACCTCAGTGGCAGCTGCTCGCCGTCCATCCCGGCGGGCGGCCAGGTCGTCATCACGATCACCGCCGGAGCGGGGTTCGAGGGCGCGGCGAGCGTCGTCGGTGCGATGGAGGGCGTCGGCTCGTACACGCTCAACATCAAGGTCGCGAACGGTCGCTGAGACCGCGCCGCCCGCGGAGCCGCGATCCCCACGGCCCCCGTTGCCGGATCCCGGGCGCGCGTCGGCGCATGGAACAGGATGACGGGGCATGACCGCTTCTCCCCCCGACGACTTCCTCTCGTCGTTCGTCGCCGCGGCAACTGCGAGCCGACATCCGCCGGCCGTCTGGATGCGGGCGCTCACCAGGACCTACATCCGCGTGCACGGGTTGCCGGTGCCGCCGGCGCAGCTCGTGCTCTTCGACGGCGTCGACACCGTGACGGACGAGGTCGAAGGTCAGGTCCGGCGCTGGACGTCCGAGCTCGGCGAGGTCGACGTCGACGTGCTCGGCCACGCCCACGAAGCGCTGCTCGATGCTCGCCAGCGGCACCGGCGCGGCGTCTTCTACACCCCGGCCGACGTCGCGGCTGCGCTCGTCGGGCTCGTCCTGCCCGCGCCGGAGCCGCAGGCGCATCGCGCGGAAGGCGCCCGGTGGGCGTCGGAGCCGGAAGGTCCGCCCACCCTGCTGGATCCGGCGAGCGGCGGCGGCGCGTTCCTCCTCGCCGCCGCCCGGCACCTGGAGGACCAGGGGTGGTCGAGGGTCGTGATCGTCGAGCAGGCCCTGTGGGGGGTCGACATCGATCCCTTGGCCGTCGGGGTCGCGGACGCCGTGCTCCGTTGCTGGGCCGCGGCGGACGAGAGCGCGCCGGGGAAGGCGGCGGCCCGGGTGCGCACGAACCTCCTGGTCGGCGACACCCTCGCGGACGGGCCGGCGGTGCTCGCCGGGCGGCGCGGTGGCGCGACCGCGCCCCCCGAGGGCTTCGACGCGGTGGTCGGCAACCCACCGTTCCAGAACCAGCTCAGCCGCGGCACCGCGAGGGACGCCTCGACCGCCGCCGCGGCGCGCACCTGGTCGGGGGCGGCGGCCCACCGCTACGCGGACACCTCCACCGTGTTCGTGGCCGCGGCGCTCCAGCTCGCCCGGCCGGGCGGCCGGGTGGGGCTGATCCTCCCGCAGTCGTTCCTGGCGGCCGACGACGCCGCGGCGGTCCGCGACGGCGTGCTCGCGACGGCCGCCGTCGAGCACCTGTGGGTGGCGAACGAAGCAGTCTTCGCGGCCAACGTGCGCGTGTGCGCGCCCGTGCTGCGTCGCCACGCGAGCAAGGCCGACGAGGCGACGGTGGGGGCGCGCTCCGATGGCGGTGCGACCTCCGCCACCACGCCGGTGCGCCGCTGGTGGGGTCGCGCGTTCGCCCCCGTTTCCCCGATCGAGCTCACGGCACTCGATCCGGCGCCGGGCGCGACCTGGGCCCCGTTGGTCGCCGACCTGTTCGGCGTGCCCACCGTCGGCCTCGCGTTCGCGGGCGCGGCGGCCGGTGCGCCATCCGGCTGCCTGGGCGACTTCTGCGACGCAACGGCCGGGTTCCGCGACCAGTACTACGGCCTGGTGCCCCACGTGCGCGAAGCCGACGCCGACGAGGTCGCCGCCGTCCTCGAGGGCGAGGCGGGGAACGCCTCGGATCTCGGCGAGCACGTCGCCCCGCTGCTCACCTGCGGGTTGATCGGTCCGGTGTGGTCGGACTGGGGGCGGCGCCCGACCAAGTTCGCGAAGCGCACGTGGCAGGCCCCGGTCGTCGACCTCGCGACGCTCGCCGCCGATGATCCGTCGCTGCACCGATGGGCCCAGGCGCGCCGCGTGCCGAAGCTCGTGCTCGCGACGCAGACCCGCGTCGTCGAGGCCGTCGTCGACGACGCCGGCCGCTGGTACCCCTCGGTCCCGTCGATCGCGTTGACCTGCGCGCCCGATCGGTTGTGGGCGGCGGCGGCGGTGCTGCTGGCGCCGGCCGTCACGCTGTGGGCGTTCCGTCGGCACGCAGGTGCCGCGCTGTCCAACGACGCGTTGAAGGTGAGCGCCCGCCAGGTGCTCGCCGCGCCGTTGCCGACGGATCCCGTTCGCTGGGAGCGGGCGGCGGCCTGCCTCGCGGCGGCCCACCGGTGCGCGGGCCAGGGCGATCCGATCGGATGGCGGCACGAGCTCGAGGAGTTCGCGCGCGAGTCGGCCGCGGCCTACGACCTCCCCCCGGCCGACGCGGACGCGGTGACCGCCTGGTGGCTCGCGCGGCTGCCGGACCCCATCCCGCCGCGGTCGCGTGGTGGGCTCAACCCGGATGCGGAGTTGCGGCCCGAGCGACGAGCTGGTGCGCTGGCGGCGACGAGTGCGGCGACGAGTGCGGCGAGGGGTACGGCGATGGGCGCGGCAGGGAGGGGACGTTGATGGACGGCAACGATCTGCGGGCGCGGGTCCGGCGCCCTGATCCGCTCCCGGCCGCCGTGCTGATGCCCGGCGTGTGGGATCCGTTGTCGACGCTGCTGGCGCGTCAGGCCGGGTTCGATGTCGTCTTCGTCTCGGGCTACGCCGTCGCCGGCTCGCTGCTGGGCGTGCCGGACATCGGCTACCTCGGCCAGACCGAGATGGCGGAGGTGGCGCGCCGCATCGCCGCGGCCGCCCCCGACGTCATCGCGGTCGTCGACGCCGACACCGGGTACGGCAACGCCCGCATCACCCGGCGCACCGTCGAGCTGTGGGAGGCCGCCGGCGCGGCGGGGCTCTTCCTCGAGGATCAGGTGTGGCCCAAGCGCTGCGGGCACATGGAGGGCAAGGAGGTCGTGCCGCGCGACGAGTGGCTGGCCAAGCTGCGGGCCGCCGTCGACCACCGCACCCACCTGTTCGTCACCGCCCGCACCGATGCCCGCGCCCCGTTGGGGCTCACCGAGGCGATCGAGCGGGCGAAGGCGGCGCGCGACGTCGGCGTCGACGCGGTGTTCGTCGAGGCCCCCGAGTCGATCGCCGAGCTCGAGCAGATCGCGGCCGCGATCCCGGATTGCGTGCTCGTGGCCAACATGGTCGAGACCGGCCGCACCCCGTTGCTGAGCGCGGCGGAGCTGCACGACCTCGGGTTCGACCTCATCGTGTCGCCCCTGTCGGCGTTGTTCGCGGCGGTGCAGGCGATGCAGGATGCGCTGCGCGACCTGCGACGCGAGGGCACCTTGCGCGCCCACCTCGACCAGCTGGTGTCGTTCGAGGCGTTCACCGACCTCGTCGAGCTCGAGCGCCACCAGCACCTGGAGTAGGTGACGCCAGCACCGGGCGTCGCGGTGATGTGCTTGACGCGCAGGGGGCCGACGTAGTTGCCTGTACCCCGACATCAGGAGTGGCCCGGGCAACCGGGTCCGGCAACCTGGGACGGACACCCAAGGTGCCATCCCGCTTCCGGGCGGGGATGTGGCCAGCGCCCGATCAGCGTTCGCCGTCGAGGTTCGCCTCGGGGGTCAGGATCGGGAACCGGCAACGAAGTGTCCGGGCATGCGCCCGCTCGATCAACGACCGAGCCGGCGCCTGAACGGTCCGCCGCACCGACGTCCGTCCCTGGACACGCCCCGCGCGTCCAACCCCGACCGACCGCAGACCACCCGACCGCAGACCACCCGACCGACCGACCGAGCAGAGGACCCACCGATGGACGAGCGCGAACCGTCACTGACCGGGAAGCCCCCGATCAGCGTCGATGTGCTGCCGGCCAGCGGCGCGTGGCGCCCCGGCGACGCGCCCGGGCGGCGCCGGTTCCACCGCATCGCGGTCGACCGTCCGTTCGTGCTCGAGGGCGGCGGGCTCCTGCACGACGTGACCATCGCCTACGAGACCTGGGGCGCGCTCGACGCGAGCGCGACCAACGCCGTGCTCGTGTGCCACGCGGTCACCGGCGACGCCCACGCCGCCGGGCGGGCCGGCCAGCAGGAGGGCCAGGGGTGGTGGGACGCGGTCATCGGTCCCGGCCTCGCGCTCGACACCGACCGGTACTTCGTCGTGTGCGCGAACATCCTCGGTGGCTGCCAGGGCACCACGGGGCCGTCGTCGCTCGATCCCGCGACGGGTCAGCCGTACGGCCCGACGTTCCCCATCGTCTCCATCCGCGACATCGTCCGCACGCAGGCCGCGCTGGCGGATCACCTCGGGATCGCGCAGTGGTTCAGCGTGGTCGGCGGATCGATGGGCGGCATGCAGGCGATCGAGTGGGCGGTGATGTACCCCGATCGTGTGCGGTCGTGCGTGGTGATCGCGTCGGGCGCCAGCGCCACCGCGCAGCCGCTCGGCTACAGCGCCGTGCAGCGCATGGCCACCACGCTGGATCCCAACTGGCGCGGCGGCGCGTACTACGACGCGGCGCCGGGGGAGGGCCCGCATCGGGGCCTGGCCCTCGCCCGCGAGATCGCGCAGATCACCTACCGGACCGACGAGGTGTTCGAGCAGCGCTTCGGGCGCGGCACCGACGGCCCGCTCGACACGTTCTCGCTGTGGCAGCGCTTCGACGTCGAGTCCTACCTCGACTACCACGGGGCGAAGCTCGTGCGCCGCTTCGATGCCAACTCGTACCTGGTCCTGTCCAAGGCGATGGACCTGCACGACATCGGCCGCAACCGCGGCGGCATCGATCGCGCGCTCGCACGCGTGCGGGCGCCGATGCTCGTGATGAGCATCCGGTCGGATGCCCTGTACCACCCCCGCCAGCAGATCGAGCTGCGGGACGGCGTCCTCGCCACCGGCGGCAGCTGCCGATTCGCCGTCATCGACAGCGACGACGGCCACGACGCCTTCCTGCTCGCGACCGACCAGGTGGGCAACGCCCTCGACACCTTCCTCGACGACGTGGAGAAGCACAATGTCTGACCCCGACGCACTCGTACCGCACCCCGAGACCACGGCCATCAGGGCCGGGCGGGCGGACAACGACACCGCGCTGGCCCCGGTGCTCTGGGCCACGACGACGTTCGTGACGCCGACGGTCGACGAGGGTCGCGCCATGGCCACGAAGGTCGGCGCCAACCGCTTCTACACGCGCTACGGCAACCCGACCGTGCAGGGCTTCGAAGACGCGATCGCCGAGCTCGAAGGCGCCGAGTCCGCCCGGGCCTTCGCCTCGGGCATGGGCGCGATCAGCGCGGTCATCCTCGGCATCTGCTCGACGGGCGATCACATCGTCGCCCAACGCCAGCTCTACGCGGGCACGCAGATGCTGCTGCAGGGCGCCTGCGCGCGCTTCGGCATCGACGTCACGTTCGTCGACGGCACCGAACCGGGCGCGTTCGCGGCGGCGGTGCGACCGGGCAAGACGGTGCTGATCGTCGCGGAGACGCCGGCGAACCCGCGCCTCGATCTCGTCGACCTCGACGAGCTCGGCGCGATCAAGGGCCCGATCAAGGTGGTCGACTCGACCTTCGCGACGCCGCTGTCGCAGCGGCCGCTCGACCATGGCATCGATCTGGTGGTGCACTCCGCCACGAAGGCGATCGCCGGGCACAACGACGCGACGCTCGGGGTGGTCGCCGGCAGCACCGACCTGATCGAGTGGCTCTGGTCCTTCGCGGTCCTGCAGGGCGCCAACGCCTCGCCGTTCGACGCGATGAACGGCCTGCGCGGGCTGCGCACGTTGGGCGTGCGCATCGAGCGCCAGACGAGCAGCGCCGCCCAGCTGGCCCGCATGCTCGAAGCCCACCCGAAGGTGGTCGAGGTGCGCTACCCGGGTCTCGACTCCCACCCCCAGCGCGAGCTCGCCAAGCGGCAGATGCGCTACGACGGCGGACTCATCACGTTCGACGTCGCCGGGTTGGCCGAGGGTGTGCGGTTCGTCGAGGCGACGAAGATCGCGCAGCTGGCCACGTCGCTCGGGGGGCCGGAGACGCTGGTGACCCACCAGGCCTCCACCACCCACGTCAACCTGCTGCCCGACGAGCTCGCGGCGAACGGCATCAGCCCGGGCACCATCCGCGTGTCGGTCGGCCTCGAGCACCCCGACGACGTGGTGGCCGACTTCCGCCAGGCCCTCGAAGGGCTCCCGGCGCGCGCGGACTGATCGGGGCGTCGGGCGGCGCGCGTCTCGCGCACGCGCAAGCTCACCCGCCGAAGAACGACTCCAGCGCCGCGCGGTTCTCGGGCGAGCCGACGAGGCGTTCGAACTCCGCGTCCTCCCGCGCCCGCGCGGCCTGCACGGCGTCGACGCGAGCGGCGAGCATCAGGGACTTCGTCGCGACCAGCGACGGCACCGGCATCGCCCCGATCCGCCGGGCGAGCTCCATCGTGACGTCGAGCAGGTCCTCGTCGGGCACGACCTTCCACGCCAGGCCGAGGCGCAGGGCTTCCGCGGCGTCGATCCACGGTTCGGTGAAGAGCAGGTGCGCGGCCTCTTGCCACCCGATCGTCACCGGCAGCAGCAGGCTCGCGGACGCCTCGGTGGTGACCCCGAGGCTGACGAAGGGCGCCTTCAGGCGTGCGCCCTGCGCCATGAGCACGATGTCGCAGTGGGGGAGCACCGTCAGACCGATGCCCACCCCGATGCCGTTCACGGCGGCCAGCAGCGGCTTGGGGAACGACTCGAGCACGGGCATGAGCGCGCGGTAGCCCGGCTCCTCGCCGGCGGCGAACGCCGAGGTGTCCGCCATCTCCGTGAGGTCCTGGCCGGCGGTGAAGCCGCGACCGTTGCCCGTCAGCACCACGCACCCGATGTCGGGCCGGTGCGCGGCATCGTCGAGGGCATCGGTGACGGCGTGCCACAGGGCCTGGTTGAAGGCGTTGAGCGCGGCGGGCCGGTCGAAGGTGAGCAGGCGCACGCCGTCGCCGTCGACGCAGCGCAGCACCCCGCGGAGGTCGGGACCGGCGGGATCTGATGGGGTGTCAGGCATGGGCTGATCCTGGCACGGACGGGACGGGCGCGGCGCGTTCGCGCAAGGTGCGCTCGTCCCGCCACGCCGTGCGCATGGACGGCTCGCATGGTGGGGAGAGGACCTCCCGCCCTGCGGTCCGGGGCGGCATGGGTCGTTCGGCCTACTTTTTGTTTCAGGTGGGCCCGAGAGGTTCCGATACTTGCGAGAGCTCCGGGTGCTTCCGGGCATGACGCAACTTCGAGACGGCGGAAGAGGGGTGGCTCATGGGCATGTCCAGGCTGACACCGGACACCGACCTGCTGTGCAAGGAGTGCGGCGCCGCGGTCACGAACACCGATCGCTTCTGCCCGGCGTGCGGCACCCCCAACCTCGACTGCAAGTTCCATCCGAAGTTCGGGCCGGGCATCACGGTGTTCGAGCCCCGGGTCATCAGCGACCTGGCGCCGCCGGGGTCGCCGTCCTGCCCGCGTTGCCACCGGCTGATGGTCCCCGAGCAGGAGTATTGCAGCGGGTGCGGCATGGAGCTCGCGGCGGCCTGGGAGCGCTACGAGCAGGTGACCGTGCTCAACGCGTGGCGGCAGCGTCGTGGTCCGAACGCGCGTGACTTCAAGGACCTGCGCTGGTTCAGCGTGCCGTTGCAGACGGTGCTGGTGGTCGGCATCGTGCTGGCGTCGGTGGTCGGCGTCGTGAACCTGTGGCTGTACGCCCGCGGTGCCGGCCTGCTGAGCGAGGGCCCCGCCAACGCCGACATGTGGCGCGCGCTCGACCTGACCACGACCGTCGCCATCGGCCTGTTCGCCGCGGGCGGGCTGCTCACGATCGGGTGGACGATGCGGGCCTACCGCAACCTGCCGGCGCTGGCGGTGGGGGATCTGCGCTACGGCACGTCGTGGGCGTTGCTCGGGTGGATCACCCCGGGCTTCAACTTCATCCGCCCGAAGCAGGTCGTCGACGACATCTGGCGCGGCAGCCACCCGCAGGCGCCGCCGTTCTCGTCGAGCTGGCGCCTGAGCCCGATCCCCGTGTGGAGCGCGTTGTGGTGGACGGGGGCGTGGCTCGGCGGCGCGATGGCCCTCGCCAGCCACCTCACGAACCCGGTCGCCGGCCTGGCCAACTCCTCCGACCGCCAGTCCTCGCTGCTGCTGGCGGGTGCGGCCGGGCTGTTGCTCGCAGGTTCGGCGATGTGCCTGCAGCTGCTCGTCTCTCGCATCGGGGAGCGCCAGGAGATGCGCGCCGCGGTGGTGTTCTCGCTGCTCGACCTCGACCTCGACGACGAGACGGCGGACGACGCCGACGATCCCACCGCGGGGCTCGAGGACACGAAGCTCCTGCGGCGCACGGCCGAGATGGACGCCGTCTTCGGCCGGTACTGAAAGCCCGTCGCGTCGAGCTCGGCCGCCGGACCGCCCGTCCCGCCCGTCCCGCCCGTCCCGCCCGTCACCGTTGGTGCCGCGGGCACGAGTACGTGGTGCGCCCCCCGATCTGGCGGCGCTCGAGCGCCGTCGCGCACCGCGGGCAACGGCCACCCCGCTCGCGGCCCACCATCAGGTCACCGGTGTGGGAGCCGCCGCGCACGAGGAGGTCGTCGAGGGTGGCACGCAGGTGGCGGTGCAACCTCCGCACCTCCCGAGCATCGAGCGAGCGGGCGGGCCGGGCGGGATCGAGGCGGCTCCGCCACAGGATCTCGTCGGTGAGGAGGTTGCCGAGGCCGGCGATGCGCTGCTGATCCATCAGGCGGGCCTTGAGCGGGGCGTCGGACGCGTCGAGGGCCCGCCGCAGCTGGGACGGGGTCAACGTGAGGGCATCGGGCCCGAGGAGGCTGACTTCGGGTTCGAGCTCCACGCCACCGAGACGTCGGGGGTCCCGCATGACCAGCGAGCCGCCGTCCGCGAACGTCACCCGGAAGCGGATCCAGGCCGGATCGGTGCGCAGGCTCGAGTACTCCAGCTTCTCCACCGCGCGCGAGCCGTCGACCTCGAGCACGCCGGTCATGCCGAAGCGCAGCCCGAGCAGATCCGCGGCCGTGCCGGCGTCCACCGCCGCGCCCGATCGGCCCCGCTCGGTCGCGCCAACACCGACCGTGGACGGGCCGGCCCCTGCCGCCGTGGCGTCGGGTCTCCGATCGCCCTCGAGGTCGAGCAGCAGGAGCTTGCCCACGCGGCGCGCCGCCGAGAACGACTGCCCGACCAACCGATCCTCGACGACCTCGGCGGTGAGGCCCCGCTTGAGGTACCACGGGTCCGGGGCGTGCACGTCCACGATGGGGCGATCGAGCGCCGCTTCGGCGAGGCGCCGGTAGTACTCGATCTCGAGGCCTTCGGGCACGGGTGCAGCCCAGCACGGCGCCGAGGTCGCCGTCCAAGCGGGCGGCCCGGCCGCGACCCACCCGTTCGTCCTGCGGCGCCGGGCGGTCGCCGGCCGGGGCGAGGTTCCATCCAGGGGCACCGGCCAACTACGCTGGCGCACGGCCTGATCAGCGCTCTGGCCACGTGGCGCGCAGGCGTCGGGCGGGGCGCAGCGTGGTCTCGCCGCACGCGCTGACCGGGCCGTCGTTGCCCGGGTGACCTCCACCATGGCTCCACCGACCCCGAACACCCACCCCTCCCGCTCCCCCCGGACCCGGGCGCTGGCGCTCGCCACCGCCGCGGCGGGGGTCCTGGCGGTCATCGGGGTCGGACCATCGCTCGCGAGCGCGGCGACGCCCTCGGCGGCCGGCGTCGCCGCCCAGGTCGTGACGACGACGGTGCTCTCCACCACCACGGCCGCGGTGGTCACCACGGCCAAGCCGGTCACCACCACGGCCCGCAGCTCGGTGGTCACGACCGCCACGACCGCGTTCCGCCCGGCGACCACGACCGCGACGACGTCGCGTCCCGCAGTCACGTCCACGCTGGCGCCGTCGACCACCAGGGCCGTGACGATCCCGATCTCGCCGTCGACGCAGGCGAGCACGCAGGCGCCGGCGTCGTCCTCGACCTCGTCGTCCGCCGAGGTCGCCACGACCACCAGTGCGGTGCCTTCGCTGCTGGTCGCCGGCCCGAACGACACGACACCTCGCAAGGACGGCAGCACGAGCTCGGACGACAAGCTGTCACCGGCGACCAAGCTGAAGGCGATCATCGGCGGCCTCATCGGCCTGGCCGTGATCGTCCTGCTCCTCACGATCGGCTACGCCCGCCACACGCGCCCCGACGACTGGGAGTACTGGGAGGACGAGGACGACATCGACGAGGACGACGACGGTGGGTCGGGCGGGGCGACGGTGGCTGCGCCGGAGGTGCCGCTGCTGACCGCGCCGATCGTGGCCGCCGGCTCGGCGCCGGCGACGACCAGCACGCCCTCGACCTCGGTGGATGAGCCGACCCAGGCCTTCCAGCCACCGGGCACCAAGGCCGCACCCATCACCCTGGGCACCGAGTCCCTGGCGATCGTCACCCTCGAAGACCTCACCCGCGACGGGAGCCCGGCGGGCACGCCCGCCAGCACCCATTCCGCAGCGAAGGCCGACGGCGGCGGGACCGACGGCGCGAAGAGCGATGCGGCCACGGCCGACGCGGCGACGGGCGGGGGCGGCGCCGCGGATCCGGTGGCGGGAGATCCCGGGAAGGCAGATCCGACGAAGGCAGATCCGGCGAAAGCAGATCCGGCGAAGGCAGGTCCGACCGCCGATTCCGCCGGCAAGGCGGATGACGCTGGCGTCGCCAAGGCTGCGGACACGAAGGTCGTGGGCGCGGTCGCCGCCGGCGACGGCGAGGCCACGACCTCGAAGCCGGCGGTGAAGCCGGCGGAGAAGCCGGCGCCCGCCACCACGACGTCGGGCGTCGTGATCCCCGAGGTGCCGAACCTGATCCCCGAGTCGCTGTCGGCGTCCCTCGAGGGGTCCGCCTCCGACGCGAAGGACTGAGCTAGTCGGGGCCGAGCGGTAGGTTGGCGCGATGGCAGAAGGACTCGACGTCGAAGCGATGATCCAACGGTTCCGCGATCGTGCGGAGGCCACGCGGAAGCGACCGTTGCCGCCGGTGGCGGGGGAGGAGCGCACGAAGTTCGTGCGCCAGGCGCAGGTCGACTTCCAGGACTACGCGATCATCGGCGACGCCGAGGCCTCGATCGAGGACGGGGTGCTCGTGCTGCGCATCGATCTGCGCCCGCCGGCGGCCACCGAGGGCTGAGCGGGCGAGGCCGAGCGCATGACGACCGAACCCGACCTGGCGCCGGCCGCGTTGCTGCGCGCGCAGGAAGGGCCCCCGGTCGTCGCCGACAGCCCGGACCCAGCCCGGTTCGTCCGGGCGATCGAGGCCATCGACGCGGCGAACGCCGACGATCCGAACGTCATCGTGATCGACGGCGCCCCCCATCCCAAGGAGCTCGCCCACGCCCGTCTCGCCACCGCGTGGGTGCAGTTCTTCGACCCGAACGCCGCCGAGGCGCAGCTGCTCGCGGCGCGGGCACACCACCTCCGGCGGTGGACCTCGCCCCGCGACGACTACCCCCGCGACCGGGCCGGCTACCTCCGATGGCGGGCCGCGTTGAAGAAGCGCCACGCGCAGGAGGTCGGTGAGATCCTGCGCACCGCGGGCTACGACGAGGCCACGATCGAGCGCGTGGGCCAGCTCGTGCGCAAGGAGGGGCTGGCGCACGACGCGCAGGTGCAGGCGCACGAGGATGCGCTCTGCCTCGTGTTCGTGCAGACGCAGCTGCAGGACCTGACCGAGCAGCTCGGCGACGAGCGCATCGTGCCCATCGTGCAGAAGACGATGAAGAAGATGAGCCCGACGGCGATCGCGGCCGTCGGCCTCCTCGATCTGAGCCCGACTGCGACCGCGGTGATCGCACGGGCGGCGTCCTGAGGCGGGCGGGGGATCCGCCGGTGGCCGGGCGCCCCAGCCGGGATCACTAACGTTGGGCGGCTCGGAGCCGAAGGAAGCAGATGCGCTGGTCGGAAGGGGACTGATGAACTGTTCGGCATGTTCCGCGGAGATCCCGACAGGATCGAAGTTCTGCGTGTCCTGCGGGCAGCCCGTGGCCGCGGCGCCGCCACCCCCACCTCCGCCGCCACCCCCACCCGGCGCCGACAGCGGGCTCGCTGCACCCCCGCCGCCCCCGCCCCCACCCCCTCCACCGGCCGCTCCGGCAGCGGCACCCGCGCCCGCGGCGGCAAGCCCCGCTGCGGCAAGCCCCGCTGCGGCACCGCCGCCCCCGCCCCCGCCGCCGCCCCCGCCCCCTCCCCCTCCCCCGCCCCCCCCCCCCCCCCCCCCCCCCACCCCC
>CAYUOL010000154.1:0-14337 GCA_964446345.1 uncultured Iamiaceae bacterium
CGCCTCCACGTTCGCCAGCTCGGACCCGCAGTTCGCGGTCGTCGCCGTCAACACGGCGATCGCTGGTGCGTTCGGCGCGATCATCTGCATGTTCTACGTGTGGGCCCGGACCGGCAAACCCGACCCGGCCATGATGGCGAACGGCATGCTCGCCGGACTCGTGGCGATCACCGCACCGTGTGCCTTCGTCGACCCGTGGGCGGCGGCGGTCATCGGCACCATCGCCGGCATCGTGGTCGTCGAGGCGGTGTTCTTCTGGGAGCGTCGAGCCAAGATCGACGACCCCGTCGGCGCCATCTCGGTGCACGGCGTCTGCGGCACGCTGGGTGTCATCTTCGTCGGCATCTTCGCCAACGGGAAGTACGGCATCGACGCCGGCGGCGCCGGGATCGGCTGGAACGGCACGACCACCAGCCTCACGGGCGAGGGCAAGGCGCAGGGCGTCACGGGCATCCTCTACGGGGGCAACGGCGGCGGTCAGCTGATCGCCCAGCTCATCGGCGTGCTGGTGATCTGGACCGTGATCCTCGGAGTGGCGTTCGCCTTCTTCAAGATCCAGAACGCGCTCACCAAGGGCGGCATCCGCTCGGACGCCGACGACGAGATCGTCGGTCTGGACCTGCCCGAGATGGGGAGCCTCGCCTACCCCGAGTTCGGGATCGGGGCCAGCTACCCGTCCGAGAGCGGGTCCAAGGTGGCCGAGAAGGTCGGCACCTGAGCGAGGAGCTCATGGTTCTGCGATGAGCCCGACCGGCTCTGGGGGCCCGGCGCCCCCAGAGCCGGTCTTCGCGTCTGCCTGGCACCCACTCCCGCTGGGACCTCCCCGATCTCCCCGACCTCCCGGACCACCTCGACCTCCCGGACTCTTGGACCACCCGAACCCCCTGGACCCGTTCATGACCGACACCTCCTCTCCCCACGAGCACCACCGCTGGCAGCACACGTGGCTCGGTTCGGACCGCCTCCTCGCCCGCGGGGTGGCCCAGCCCGTGGCGCGCTTCCTCGAGATCGAGGCAGCGGGCGGCATCCTGTTGCTCGCAGCGGCGGTCGTCGCGGTCGTCTGGGCCAACTCCCCCTGGGCGTCGAGCTACGTGCACCTCTGGGAGACCCCGGCGGGCATCGAGATCGGGTCCTTCGCGCTCGAGCTCGATCTCCGCGAGTGGGTCAACGACGGGCTGATGGCGCTCTTCTTCTTCGTCGCCGGCATGGAGATCAAGCGCGAGATGGTGTCGGGTGAGCTGCGGGACCCGAAGGCCGCCGCGCTGCCCATCCTCAGCGCCGCGGGCGGGATGCTGGTGCCGGCGGTCATCTACCTGCTCGTGCTGCGCGGGCAGCCCGGCAGCGGCGGGTGGGGCATCCCGATGGCGACCGACATCGCCTTCGCGGTCGGCGTCGTGTCCCTGCTCGGGCGCCGCGTCCCGGCCTCGCTCAAGCTCTTCCTGCTCACGCTGGCGGTGGCCGACGACCTCGGCGCGATCTTCGTGATCGCGATCGCCTACAGCCAGGGGCTGGCCTTCACCTGGCTGGCCGCGGCGGCGGTCACGCTGCTGGTCGTCTTCGGGCTGCGCCGCGCCGGCGTGTGGTTCCTCCCCCTCTACATCGTGCTCGGTGTGCTCGCCTGGTACTTCATGCTGCGCTCGGGCGTGCACGCGACGGTCGCCGGCGTGATCCTCGGGTTCCTCACGCCCACGAAGCCGCTGCGCGACGACCTCGATGCGAACGCGGTCACCGCCACCTTGCACGCCCAGCGCGAGACCACGCCGATGGACGTCCGCAACGCGGCGTTCCACATCAAGGAGAGCCTGCCCGTCGATGTGCGCCTCGTGGACCTGCTCCACCCCTGGACGGGCTACGTCATCATCCCGCTGTTCGCCCTCGCGAACGCCGGCGTGCCCCTCGGGGCGGAGGCGCTGCGCGCGGCGGTCACCTCCCCCATCACGATCGGCGTGTTCCTCGGCCTCGTCGTCGGCAAGACGATCGGCGTGATGGGCGCCGCGACGCTGGCCTCGAAGCTCGGCGTCGCCCGGATGCCGGACGGCGTCACGATGCGTCAGATGCTCGGGATCTCGATGGCCGCCGGCATCGGCTTCACCGTCGCCATCTTCGTGACCGGCATCTCGCTGGCGGACCCGGCGCTGCAGGACCAGGCGAAGATCGGCATCTTCGCCGCATCCCTGGTCGCCGCGCTGCTGAGCGCCGGCGTGCTGTCGACCGCACGCCGATCCCCGGTCGCCGAGGACGAACCCGCGGTCCCGGCAAGGGTCGCCGCTTCCAGCTGAGGCCGCCGGCCGACGACGCCCCGGAGTCCTCAGGTGCCGCCGCTCACGTGCAGCACTGCTGGAACCGGCTGACGCGCTCCTCGATCGCCTTCACCCCCGCGGCGCGGTCGTCGGCCGGCGCAGTCCACGTGAACGTGCCGTGCTGCAAGGGCACGCGCGTGGCGCTCGGCGTGTACACACTGGCCTCGAACTGCGCGAAGGCGAGGTCCCACATCTGGCTCGGGGCGGGAGCGAGCACCGCAGTGGTGCGCACGTCGCCATTGCACAGGTGCCACGACGCACCCACCTCGACCCGACAGCGCCGGTCTGTCCCGAGTCGCGGCTCGAACGGCGCTTCCTCGCCCAGCGCCCCGGCCAACGCGTCGAGACGGACGGCCGCGACCTTTCCGGCGTCGCTCTGCACGCCGTCCTGCACCACGATCTCGGCGAACAGCGACCGCAGGCGGTGCAGGACCGCGGCGGCTTCCGCGTGCGCCTCGGTGCCAGGCAGGCCGGGATCGGGGAAGAAGTCGGCCTCATTGAAGAAGTCGTCCCACAGCCGCTCGCACGCCCGGTTGAGCCGGGACTGCAGCTCCCGGTCGGCGGACGTCTCGTAGCCCACCTCGGTCACGGAGGCCGAGCCGCCCGCCGCCGTGATCCACTCGGCCAACGAGAGCAGGCGCTCGCGCTGGCCGTCGCACAGCAGGACGGCCCAGGCGCCCTGCTTGACGTTGAGGGCCCGCATCGACCGCAGGCGCCGCCAGATGACGGCGCGCGCCGACCGATCGGGCCGGGCCAGCACGTACTCGAAGACCATCCACACGGGCCGGGACCCGAACCCGTCGACTCGTGCGAGCAGGGGTCGACCTGTTCCCGCCGCGCCCAGCGCGTCGGGGGTTGCAGGTGCACTCATTGCAGACCTCGTCCTTCTCGAGCGCAGGGGCGTCGCGTGCACGCGGGTGCCCATGCGTGGACGCAGCGACGACGCGTCGCTGCACAGCGAACGTTGCGCGGCGCCCGCGGTGCCGCGTGGGGCCTGTCCGGCCCGCTGCCGGGACGCCGCGGAGGTTGCGGCCTCAGACCTCGAGGGCCCAGACCTGACTCGCGCGGACCCGGCGGGCCCGAGGACCCCGCAGGGCCCATCGACGTCCACCAGAGCTCGACCGCGTGCGGTCGTCGGCGAACGGTGCGACTCGACGCCGGGGACGGCGGAGTCGGACGCGCCCGGATCAGCGCCCGGGCGCGACGGTGCTCAGGCGAACGCGGGCGGACCGCGGCGCAGCGGCGCGCGGTCGCGGACCAGCGGTCGCCCGTTCGGGACCGCCTTGGTCGCACAGCCGCGCAGCACCAGGGGGCGCAGGGCCCAGGCCCCGGCCAACATGACGATCAGCAGCAGCAGCCAGTCCTTGGCGAACTTGGACGAGCGCCGCAAGGCGGCGGTGCGTCCCGGGGGGAGGGAGGACGCCGGGTAGAAGAACGTGATCGTGCCGGGGCTCGCGCCGCCGAACTGTGACGCGGGCTCCACAGGGGTCGACGCTCCGAGGCCGGTCGAGAGGATGCCGATTCCGGTCGCGATCAGCACGATGAGGAGCGTGAGGCCCTTGAAGCTCAGCAGCCGGAGGCCCGGGGTGGCCACGGCGGGCGCCTCGGGCGCCGACAGCTGCCACTCGTCCGGGACCGCAGGCATCTGACCACCGTACGGGAAGCCGCGGCCGCGTTGGTTTCCAGAAGATGAACAGATTCTCACTTCCTGGCGGATCGGGCTCGACGGCCGCAGAGCCGCCATCAGCTGCGCGTCAGCGTCGGCTGCGCCGAGGCCGAGGCAGCCGGGCCTCATCGGTTGCTCACACGGGCTTCGTCTCCGCACAACACCCCACCCCTACCGTCTGGCTCATGAAGCGATCTCTCCTCGGTGTCCGCGGTGTCCGCGGTGTCCTCGGTGTCCTGGGTGTCCTCGTGCTGCTCGGGCTGGCGATCTCGTGCTCGTCGACGAGCACGACCGCCGGCGGTCCGACCGGCAGCAACGCCTTCGACGGCCACGCCGGCCCGGGGGGCTCCACGCCCGGCGGCACCCCGGGCGCGATCGACCGCACCCCGAACGTGTTGTTCGTGCTGACCGACGACATGCGCTTCGACGACCTGCAGCACGTGCCCCACATCCGCCAGCTCATCGGCGACGAGGGCATGACCTTCGACGCGCACTTCGACAACGTGACGTTGTGCTGCCCGGCGCGCACGTCGATCCTGCGCGGGCAGTACTCGCACAACACCGGCGTGCTGACGAACGGCGGGACCAACGGCGGGTTCGAGGTCGCGCACGGCGACAAGATCGAGGACGTCACCATCGCGACCGCGATGCACGACGCCGGCTACACCACCGGCTTCTTCGGCAAGTACCTCAACGGGTACCCGAACACCGCAGGGCCGAGCTACGTGCCGCCGGGCTGGGACACGTGGTCGAGCTCGACCAAGGGGAACGCGTACGGCGAGTACGACTACACCCTCAACGAGAACGGGAAGCAGGTGGCGTACGGCCACGACCCGAGCGACTACGGCACCGATGTCTACGCCCGGCAGACGACGGCGTTCATCGATCAGGCCGCCGACGCAGGACGACCGTTCTTCGCCTACCTGTCGGTGTACGCGCCGCACCAGCCGGCGACGCCCGCACCCCAGGACGTGAAGGCGTTCCCCGGGTTGAAGGCGCCGCGCGACGCGGCGTACGACGAGGCTGACGTGAGCGACAAGCCTCGGTTCATCCAGGACCTGCCGCCCCTCGCGCCGGCGGAGCAGCGACGGATCGACACGATCGCCCGCAAGAGGGCGCAGTCGCTGCAGGCGGTCGATCGTGACGTCGCCGGCCTGGTGGACCACCTCCGCGAGATCGGTCAGCTCGACAACACCGTCATCATCTTCACGTCCGACAACGGCTTCCACCTCGGTCAGCACCGCATGCCGGCGGGCAAGCAGACGGCGTACGAGACCGACATCCACCTGCCCCTGTTGGTGCGGGGTCCCGGCATCGCTCCGGGCAGCCACATCGGTGCCCTCACCGGCAACATCGACCTCGCTCCCACCATCGCGGCCCTCGGCGGCGCCACGATGAGCAACGATCCCGACGGGCGCTCGCTCGTGCCCCTGCTCCACGGCACGGCGCCCGCCGACGCAGCCTGGCGCCAGGCCTTCCTGCTCGAGCACTGGACGACCGCCTCGACGCCGCAGGACCGCTCGGGGGCGGGCCAGCTCGAACCCGACGACGTCGACCAGGGCGGTGGGCCCGACGGCGGCGAGGGGGACGGGACGACGACGTCGACCTCGCTCCGCCTCGGCAAGGCGTCGCTGAGCGCGATCCCCGAGCTCCAGGGCCTGCGGCTGGCCGGGTACAGCTACGTCGAGTACACCACCGGCGAGAAGGAGCTGTACGACCTGACCGCAGATCCGGACCAGCTCGACAACCGGGCGAGCACCGCCGACCCCGCGCTGCTCGCGGCGTTGCACCAGCGCCTCGACGCCCTGCGGTCGTGCCGCGGCGACGCCTGCCGCTCTGCGGAGGACCAGCCGTTGCCCCTCCCCGCCCACTGAGAAGCCGCGCCGCCCCATGCTCGGCGGATCTATTGACATTCAGAGTGACAATTTCTACGCTGGCGCCGACGAACGGCACGAGGCGCGTTCGAAAGGGGGCTTCGCCATGACCACCGAGACGGCACAGAGGCTCATCTCCGACATGCGCGGTGTGCGCTACGGCGAGGTGCTCGCGGTGTTCCTGCGGGACGACGGGCGGCTCGAGGCCGAGGTGTACGGCACCCAGATGCTGAACGACTGCCCGCAGGAGCTGTGGGAGACGCTCGACCCGGCGGTGATCGCCGAGGAGCTGGGCGCCTTCGTCGTCAAGCTCAACGGTCCGCGCCACTGGATGCTCGACGGTCTCGGCACGAAGGTCGCCGTGGTCGAACCCGTCCTGCGCGACTTCAACGGGCTCACCACGCGACGCATCGCGACGATCGACCTCGGGAGCGATCCCTCGGCGATCCCCTACACCGAGCGCCACGTGAACCGCGGCGCCGTGTTCTTCTTCGACGAGGGCAAGCCGGTGCACGAGCTCGTCAACCCCGACGGCCTGGCCTACGTGATGCAGGCGTACTGCATCGGGGTGGACCCGACGTTGACCCAAGAGGGCCTCGGCGATCTCGGCGACCGCCTCCAGCTCCCCGACGGCTGGACGTTCCGCACCCGGATCCTCGACGAGGAGCTCGTCGTGGACACCACGGCGACGGTCGCCACGGTGTTGCAGGACGAGCTCGAGAACACCTACACCCTGCCGAGCTGAGCGCCGGTCACGGGAGGGTCGGCCCGCCGGCTCGACGACGGTTCAGCGCAGCCCGAAGATCGCGAACACCGCCGGATCCTGGAACACCGTGTTGCGGTGGATCGCGCCGTCGGCAACGGACAGCACCTGGATCGTGTGCAGGCGCTCACCTGCGCCCTCGTCGACGTAGGCCACGAACGCCGGCTGGCCGTTCGCGCTGAGCGGCTCGACGCGCCAACGGGTGCCCCGCTGGCGATAGACGCGGACCATGAACTGCGCGTAGAGGTCGCGCCCTCGGTACCAGAGCGGCACGGGCGGCATCTCGAGGATCGCGTCGGCGGCCAGCACCGCCGCGAGCCCCGCGATGTCGGCGCGCACGAACGCGTCGGTGAAGCGCTGCACGGCCTCGTCGTCGGACGCATCGGCCGCGACGGCGTGCTCGACGTCGGGCAGGTCCGCCAGCCGACGCCGCGCCCGCTGCAGCAGCGAGTTCGTGGCCGGCACCGTCGCGTCGATCATCGCCGCAACCTCGGCCGCTGGGAACTGCAGCACGTCGCACAAGATGAGCGCCGCGCGCTGCCGCGGGGTGAGGAGCTGCAGCGCCGCCATGAACGCGAGGCGCAGCTGGCCCGTGGCGAGCAGACGGGTGGCCGGGTCGTCGGCGCCCCCGGCGAACGACGAGGTGGGCGCGGGCTGCAACCACGGCACGTCGAAGGCCGGCACGAGGACCTGCTCCGCGTCGGTGCTCGAGCCCACGAGGTTCGACGGCAGTGGTCGCCGCGCCCGCGACTGCAGCGCGGTGAGGCACGCGTTCGCCGCGATGCGGTGCAGCCACGTCCGCCACGAGGCCTTGGTCTCGTCGTAGCGGTCACGGGCCCGCCAGGCCCGCACCATCGTCTCCTGCACGACGTCCTCCGCCTCGTGCACGGACCCGAGCATCTGGTAGCAAGCCGCGAGCAGCTCGCGGCGGTACCGGCTGGTCTCGCGCTCGAAGTCCTGCTCGGTCACCGACACCCCGACGCTCCTCGCTGCTGGCGGTCACCGGGCGGCGACGCCCGGCGGAGCGTATCGACGCCCTCCCCGAACGCGTGCGGGCCGCCCGACACCGGGGGGCACGCCGCGGTCAGAGCGATGCCCGCGATGAGTTCGCGCCCGCTCGGCGGTAGGTACCCCGACCGCTAGGCGCGCGGCTCGGCCGACCCGGCCCCGAGACACAGGAGCTCCCATGGGCACGATCATCGTCATCCAGTACGTCACCCTCGACGGCGTCATCGAGGACCCCGACGGCTCGCGCGGGACGTCCTACGGAGGCTGGGCGTTCCGCGATGGGCCGCCGGCGGTGGCCGAGGACAAGTTCCACCTCGGGCCGCTGATGGACTCGGGCGTGCTCCTGCTCGGCCGCTCGACGTGGGAGATGTTCGCCGCGCGCTGGCCGGGTCGTCCCGGGGCGTTCGCCGCGAAGATGAACGCGATCCCGAAGGTCGTGGCGTCGCGATCGGCACCGGACCTCAGCGCCTGGAGCGGCTCTCGCGTGCTCGAAGGAGCCCTCGTGGAGGGCGCCGAAGGTCTGCGCGAACACGCGGACGTGATCGTCGTCGGCAGCACCAGCATCGTACGAGCGCTGATGGACGCGGATCTCGTGGACGAGTACCGCCTGCTGATCGTGCCCGAGGTCGTGGGCGCGGGCGAGCGGCTGTTCGAGCCGCCGACGGCCCGCCGGCTGGCGCTGCTGGCAGCAGAGCAGCACGGCCCCGAGGCCCTGGTGCGCTACGGCCGGAGCGCGGGGACCGAGGGGACGTCGTCGTAGTCGAAGGTGCCGTCGAGCTCGCCGTCGAAGTCGATGATGCCCATCTCGTCGATCTGGTCGAGCAACCGCTGCCACCGGCCCTGCAGCCGGCGCCAGGGCGAACGGGTCGTAGCACGCGCCATGGTCGAAGCGTGCCCACGGGTGACGGACGTGTCGAGGGCCGAAGGTCCTTTCGCCTCGGCCGCGGCGGGGTCCTTCGCCTCTGGATCGAGCCGCCCGGGAGCGCCACGCTGGTGGCATGAGCAGGTCACCCGAGAGCCCGCCGGCGGCACCCGCCGCGGCCCGCACCGGCGCCGTCACGGCCCGGCCGCGGGTGCTGGTGCTCGGGGACTCGATCACCCAGCAATCGGACCCGACGCTGCACGACGGGCTCGACGTCGCCTACGACCTGACCGTGTGGGGCATCGGGGGCTCGCGGGCCGACGAGCACGTCCACGACGGGGAGCTCTTCCGGGCCGTCGATCCCGAGCAGGTGATCATCGACCTCGGCACGAACGACGTGCTTCAGGGCACGCCCGCCGAGCAGACGATCGCCGCGCTCACCCGCATCGGCCTCGCCTGCGCCGGCGCGCGGGCGGTCCACTTCGTGACGGTGACCGAAGGCGTGTTCGCCGAGGGCTCCCCGGTGCTGCGGGCGCGCAGCGTCGAGCTCAACCGCCGCATCGAGGTCATGGCCGCGGCGCACGGCTGGCACGTGATCCCGTGGCACGCCGTCGTGGATCAGTACCTCGAGGCCGGCGAGCCGGAGGGCCCGATCACGTCCGACACCATCCACCCGACGGACGTCGGCCGACGACTGCTCGCCGCAGCGTGCGCGCAGGCGCTGCGCGCACGCTGAAGCCCGCGCGCGTCACTCGACCTTCGCGCCCATCTCCTTCAGCATCTGGAACAGCGCGGCCGGCGAGTCGGTCGACGGCTCGCCGGGCTCGATGGTGAGCCGGTGGAGGTCGCCCGTCCACGCGAACGGGCCGAACCGCTCGTAGATGTCCCACGCGACCGGCGAGCGCCGATCGAGCCCGATGTCGATCCCTTCGAACGGGGCGATGCCGAACAGCATGGGCACCGCCTCGAGCGCGCCACGCGCCTCGCCGTCGATCGCCAGCGACGCCGTCCACAGACCGCCACCGGTCGCCACCAGCTCGGTCACGATCTGCGTCGCCCCGTCCGGCACGGCTCCGCCCGACAGGCGCCGCAGGTGCCCCCGACCGTCGTTGTGCACGAACACCAGCTCGCCGTCGCGCACGTAGGTGCCGTATCCCGAGCCCTGGTCGCCGTGCGCGAACAGGTAGCCCTGGTCACCGGCGCGGTAGGTGAGCTCCGCGGTGAACCGGCACCCGCGGAACCAGATGAGCTGCACCGAGCGCCACCGCTCGAGCGTCGCCGTGCCGGGGAAGAGCGTGATCGGCTCGGCGAACACCTCCGTCCACGGTGGCCGGATGAGGAACTTGATCTGCGAGCCCTCGTCGAGCGGGAACACCTGGTGGTCCCACGCCCCCTGCTCCCACGCCGCCGCGAGCTCGGCCAGCTTGTCGGGGTGCTCGGCGGCGAGGTCGTTGAGCTCGGTCGGGTCGGTGGTGAGGTCGTAGAGCTCCCACTCGGAGTCGTCGAAGTTCGTCAGGGGCTGGTGGAGGGTGACCACCTCCCAGCCGTCGCGGTAGAAGCCACGCTGACCGTTCATCTCGTAGAGCTGCTCGGTGTGGCGGCTCGGCGCGGCGGCGTCGTGGAGCGTGGGGAGGAAGCTCGTGCCCGCGAGCGGCTTGAGCTTGCGGCCCTTGCGCTCGTCGGGGCGCTCGATGCCGATGATCTCGAGCAGCGTCGGGAGCAGGTCGGTGATGTAGGTGTACTGCCGGCGGAAGCCGCCGAGATCGTCGGTGGCCCCCGCGCCCAGCCCCGCGGGCCAGTGGACGATGAAGGGCACGTTGTGGCCGCCGCGATGCGTGTTGAGCTTGTAGAGGCGGAACGGCGTGTTGCCCGCCATCGCCCAGCCCCGCGGGTAGTGCGGTGTGGTCTGCGGTCCGCCGATCAGGTCGATGCGCGCGAGGTCGGCGTCGATGTCGTCGCCCTGCAGCAGGTGCACGTAGTAGGCCGACGTGCCGACCTCCTCGCCTTCGCGCGACGCGCCGTTGTCGGAGAGGAAGAGGAAGATCGTGTTGTCGAGCTCACCCAGCTCGTCGAGCGCGTCCACCAGGCGCCCCACGTTCTGGTCGATGTTGTCGACCATGCCCGCGAACACCTCCATGTGCCGCGCGAACAGCCGCTGCTCGTCGGCACTGAGCTCGTCCCACGCCCGGACGTCGTTGCCCGGCTCGCTGTTGCGCGGCGCCACGGGCATGTCGGGGGTGACGACGCCGAGGTCGAGCTGGCGCCGGTAGCGCTCGGCCCGCAGCGCGTCCCAGCCGGCCTCGTAGCGCGCGCGGTACTTCTCGATGTCCGCGGGCTTGGCGTGCAGCGGCGCGTGCACCGCACCGTGCGCCTGGTAGAGGAAGAACGGCTTCTTCGGGTTCGCCGCCTTGCTGTCGCGGATCATCCCGATGGCCTTCGTCGTGATGTCGTCGGTGAAGTAGTAGCCGTCGGGGTACTGGTCGATCTCGACCTGGTGGTTGTCCTCGACGAGGCGGTGCGGGTGGTGCAGGTTCGTGAAGGCGTCGAGGATGCCGTAGTAGCGGTCGAAGCCGCGCTGGCACGGCCACGAGTCCTTCTTGCCCGCGGCGTTCTGGTCGCTGTCGCCGGTGAGGTGCCACTTGCCGACCATGAAGGTCGAGTAGCCGTTGTCCTGCAGCAGCTCGGCCAGCGTCGCGGCGTTCTGCGTGAGCTCCATCGCGTAGCCCGGGAAGCCCGGGTCGCTGTGCACGACGGTGCCGACGCCGGCGTCCTGCGGGTTCAGCCCCGTCAGCAGCGCGGCGCGCGTCGGCGAGCACATCGGGGTGACGTGGAAGTCGGTGTAGCGCAGGCCGCGGGCCGCGAGGCGATCGAGGTTCGGCGTCGCGATCTCGGAGCCGTAGCACCCCAGGTCGGAGTAGCCGAGGTCGTCGGTCAGCACGATGACGACGTTGGGGGCGCCCTCCGGGGCGGTGGGTCGCGGCGGCCACCAGCTCTCGGACCGGGCGAACGTGCGCCCCACCGTGCCCTGGAACCCTGCGTAGGGAGCGGTCTCGTCGAGGGCGTCAGGCGTGTCGGTCTCGTCGCTCGGCATCCCCCTGATCTAGCACGCGGAACGCCGATCTGACGGGTCGTCAGGCCCCGGGTTCACGCCGGTGGGCACGCGGCCGGGCCGCCCGCCGCGAAGGCCCGCGCGTCGCAGTACACGCCCACGGGCGTGTAGGGGCCCATCGTGGAAGACGCCAACGCCCCCGGCGCGAGGTTGATCGCCGACTCGGCGAAGTCCGGCGCGGCGAGCATGTGGCGCATCAGCAGCAGGTTGTCGACCGACGTGTCACCCCAGTCGAGCCACGTCACACCGTTGGCGGCGGTGGCGTTGGCCGGGCGGTCCGCCGCGGTCGAGATCACGAACGTGTAGGTGCCGTCCGCCGCGACGGCGACGTCCTGATCGGCGACGCAGAACGACACCGGGTACGGCTTGCGGTACTCGTCGGTGCACAACGACCAGTAGCGCACCTGCTCGGTGCCGGTGATGGTGGCGCCCTTCGCCGTGTTCGGGAAGGTCGGCGCCTTGCCACGCACGACCACGACCTGGCCCGGCGTGTGGCGGAGGATCGTGACGACGTACACGTTGTCGGGGTTCGGGTAGAGGTTGGCCGAACCGGCCTTCGGGCGGATGAAGACCGGCTGCGCGGGGGCCGGGCTGTTCGTGGCGGGACCGTTCGCTTCGATGATCGCCGTCGCCGCAGGGTTGGCGGCCGGGTTGGCGCAGGTGGCGATGGCGGTCTTCGATCCGTCGGCGTGCACGACGCTGATGTCGGGCAGGCCCGCGCCCCCCGCCGGATCACCCGGCGTGTTCGAGAGGTAGACGCGGTAGAGGATCGTGCCGCCGACCACGCCGGGCTGACCCGCGGTGCCGGTGCCCAGCATCAGCCCCCGGTCGGGGCGGGCGCCCGCAGCGGTCGTGCCGGGGGCGGACCCGGCCGATCCAGCAGCGGCGGGACCGACGGGACGTGCGGGATCGACCGCCGCCGTGGTGCTCGACGTGCCTGCGGCGGTGCCGCCGGGAGCGACCGCGCTGATGGTGTTGGGCGCCTTGTGGTCCGTGCCGGTCACCGTCACGGTGTAGCGACCCCCGGGCGCACCACCACGTCCCTGGAAGGGGTTCGTGCTGCCCTGGTCGGGCTGGATGTCACGATCGGTCAGCACCCCGATCGAGCCGCCGCTGGGCCCGTAGGTGATGAACGACGCGTACCGGGCATCGGGGTAGCTCCCGCGGAGCTCGAGCTTCTCGCCCGGCGCGAGCACGTAGCTCGTGCCCCAGTACGTGGCCGCGGTGTCGGGGTACGCCACGTTCTGCGTGGCCTTGTCGGCCTTGGTCGGCCAGCCGCAGGGCGAGCCGGCCACCGCCGTGCCGGCCGGGCGCGATCCCCCGGCCATCGACACCGCCGAGGTGCCGGTCGAGCCGGCGCTGGTCGGGGGCGACGAGGTCGTCGTCGTGCTCGAACAGGCGGCGGCGAGGAGCACGGGCACGAGGAACCCGGCGACCAGAACCGGGCGCCGCCGCGTGGTCGGCGCCGGTGCCCGCTCGCTCTGGTGGGGCGCGACAGCGCGGCAGGAGGTGGTCATGGTGGTGGCTCCGGTCGTCGGGATCCCGTGGTCCGGTTCAGCTTCGAACGCTCCGGGCGCCGCGAGCAAGGGCCGTTGGTCATCCCGCGTTCATCGCCGCGGCGGTCGGCCGTCGCTCCGGGCCATCGCCCGCCCGCGGTGGAAAGGGCGGTCAGCGCGGTCAGCGCGGCAGGATGTTCGTCAGCACGTCGACGACCGAGTCCACCTGGTACGGCTTCACCAGGAACTCGCGAGCACCGGCGTTGAGCGCCGTGGTGACGCGACCCTCGTCGGCCATGGCCGAGCACACGACGATGCGGGCATCGTTGTCGAACGCCATGATCTCGTCGATCGCCTCGAAGCCGTCCTTGTTCGGCATGACGAGGTCCATCGTGACGACCGTCGGCCGCATCTGCTTGTACGTCTCGACGGCCTGCACACCGTCCTCGGCTTCTTCGATGCGACCGAAGCCGCCGAGGCGCAGGATGTCGACCAGCTTCGAGCGCATCGCGGCGCTGTCATCGACGACGAGCACCGAGGCGTTGGCGCGCGCCTCGATCAGCGAGGCCTCCTCGTCGTCGAGCCAGGTGCCCTTGGCCTTCAGCAGCTTGAGGCGGCCGCCCTCGGCCAGCGACTCGGTGGCGACCTGCGCGAGCTGCTCGTCGTGGAAGGGCTTCACGACGAACTCACTCGCCCCGGCGCCGATCGCCTCGTCGATCTTGTCGTCGGTGCCGAGCGACGAGATGACCACGATGCGGGCGTAGCCGTCGAGGTCGAGGATCTTGCGGATGGCCCCGATGCCGTCGAGACCCGGCATGACCAGATCCATCGTGACGAGGTCGGGCTTCAGCGCGCCGAACAGGGTGACGGCCTCGAGGCCGTCGGCCGCTTCGGCCGCCACCACGAAACCGGCACCGACGAGCACCTCGCTGATGCGCTTGCGCATGTACTCGTTGTCGTCGACGACGAGAACGCTCGGTCCCTGGCTGGCCTCGCTCATCTGTGCCCCTCGTTCGTGCCCTCGTGGTGGGCGCCGTCCGTGCGGCGCCGGGGCGTCAGAGTAGTCGTCGCTCCTAGATGCTGTCCGCGCCCGCGTGGCCGCGTGCTCGGTGACGGTGGGCAGTAGCCTCGGCGCCGTGCAGCAACGGGGGGCCGGCATCTCATGAAGTGGTTCCTGAAGCGCCCCCTGCGCGACAAGTTCATCGTCTTGTTCGCACCCATCCTCCTGGTGGTGTTCGTCCAGTCGTTCTTGACCGTGC
>CAYUOL010000155.1:0-14284 GCA_964446345.1 uncultured Iamiaceae bacterium
CAACGTGGCGGGATGCGTCGCCGTCCTGGCGCTGCCACGTTCGGCACCAGCCTCCTGATGGTCATGCGCGGCTGCTGGCCCGGCGCCGGCACCCGGCGGGGCGTGCGGGTCGCGGTGGCGCTGACGGCCACGATCGCCCTCGCGAGCTGCGCGGCGGGCCCGGCCGACCCGACCGATGGTGCCGCCGCTGCCGGCCCGCGGCCGGGCTCGACCGCCGCAGCGAGCGCCAGCGCTCCTGGCGGGGCGCCCGGCACGACGAGCACCACCTTCGCGGCGACCACCTCGACCGCGGCGCCGGCGTTGCGGCCCGTCGAGGCGGGGACCTGTGCGATCCCGATCGCGGCGCCGTCCGCCCGACCGGGCACGGCGGCGGCCTGGCCCAGCGCTCCGGTGACCACGACGACGAGCGCCACCACCACGACCACGACGCCGCGCCCGGACGGCACCACGCCCCCGCCCGGCGACGCCCGGACCGCGCTGGCCCGCTTCAGCAGCGATCCGCGCGTGGCGGGCACGACGCGGTCCGTCTCGGTCTGGATCGACGGGCTGGGTGAGGTCGCCGCCGAGAACCCCGACCAGCCCCTGATCGTGGCCTCCAACCAGAAGCTGCTCACCGCGCTGGCGGCGTTGCGCCTGCTCGATCCCGGCGAGCGCCTGCACACCGATCTGGTGGTGACCGGGCCGATCGAGGACGGGGTGCTGCGCGGCGACCTGGTGGTCGTCGGCGGCGGCGACCCCACGCTCACCCGCACCGGCGACCACTCGCTCGAGACCCTCGCCCGGGCCGTCACCGATGCCGGGATCCGTCGCATCGAGGGGCGCCTGCTGGTGGACGAGTCCCGCTACGACGCACAGCGGTCGGTCCCCGGTTGGGCCGACGACTGGCCACGCTGGGTCGGTCCCGTCAGCGCCTTCGCAGCCGACCGCAACCTGTATCGCAAGGAGCCGGCGTTCCTCGCCGACCCGGCCCTCGGCAACGCGGACCTGCTGCGGTTCGCGCTCACCACCGCCGGCATCGAGGTGACCGGCGGCGTGACCCACGGCCCGGCGCCGGCCGGCCTGCGCCTGGCCTCCGTCGAGTCGCCGACGGTCACCGAGATCGTGACCGTGATGCTGTTCCGCAGCGACAACTTCTACGCGGAGATGCTCGTCAAGGAGCTCGGCTACCGGCGCTCCCGCGGGGCCGCCCCGGGCTCGACCACCGAGGGCCTGGCGGCGGTCCGGGAGGTGACCTCGCAGCTCTGCGCGTCCCTCACGGGGGTCGACGCCGACGGGTCCGGCTTCAGCACGAACGACCGCCACAGCGCCCGCGAGCTGCGGCGGCTGCTGCTGGCGGCGCAGCTCCAGCCGTGGGGCCCTGCCTTCACGAGCACGATCTCGCTCGCCGGCCAGCCCGACGCGCTCGGCGGGCGGCTCGACGGCCCGGCCACGGCCGGCAACGTGCGGGCCAAGGGCGGTTCGCTCAGTGCGGCGAAGACGCTGTCGGGCTACCTGCGCACGGCGAGCGGTCGCAACGTCGTGTTCTCGATCCTCGTGAACAACGGCAACCTGTCGAAGGCGGAAGACGCGATCGACGACTTCGTCACGAACCTCGCCTCGCTGCGCACCTGACGTCAGCGCGGCGGGTACGGCTCGAAGCCCTTCTCGGCCTGCACCGCGCGCACGTAGGCGATGACGGCGTCCACCTCGTCCGGTGCGAGGCCGGCCACCGGGGGCATGTCCCCGAAGTCCCAGTGGTGCTGCCGCGAGCCGTTCGCGATCGCGGCTCGGAAGGAGGCATCGCTGTGGTGACCGGGCTCGTACACCTTGGACAGGTGCGACGGTCCGCGATCGGTGCCGCGGAGGTCGGCACCGTGGCACGACGCGCACTTCGCGGCGTACAGCGCGGCTCCGTCGCCGCCCGGGCGCGCCGACCCGGCGCGCGGCGATGCGGTGGCCGGCGGTGCCGCGGCGTCGGGCGCGGTCGTCGCCGAGCACGCCCCCAGGGCCACGAGCAGGACGGCGAGGGCAGGCACCAGCGCGCCGATCCTCGGTGCCCGCGACCGCCGACCGCCCGTGCCGGATCGGACGGGGCCCTCAGCGAAAGAGGTCTTCGTGCGGGGCACGGATCATCTCGTCCTTGATGCTGCTGGTGCGGAACCAGTCGGCCTCGAGGCCGCGCACGACGGCGACCGGGATGCCGGTCGACTTGCCCATGACGAGCTCGGCGGCCGCCGCGATCTCGTCGGCGAGCGCCACCTCGGTCACCTGCATCTCGCGGCCGAGCGCATCGTTCGTGCCGCGCAGGTCGATCACCGCCGCGATGTCGGCGCACCCGATGGCCACGTCGGTGACGCCGCGCCGCCACGTGCGCCCGAACGTGTCGCTCACGATGACCCCGACCTCGACGGCGGCGACGGCGCGCAGCCGGTCGCGGATGCGGCGCGACGAGCGGTCGGAGTCCTCCGGGAGCAGCGCCGCATAGCCGCGCTCGACGTTCGAGAGATCGATCCCGGCGTTCGCGCACACGAAGCCGTGCTTGGTCTCGCTGATGATCAGCTCGCCGCGGCGGCGCAGGATGCGCACCGACTCGCGCTCGACGAGCGGCTTGTGGGACAGCGGGTCGGCCGGGTCGATCGCCACCAGCATGTCCTCGACCTTGGAGACGATCTTCTGGGTGACGACCACGACGTCGCGGTCGGCGAGCGGCGTGCCCTGCGCCGCCGCGGCCTCCGCGATCATGCCGCCGAGATCGACGCCGGCGACGATCTCCGGGAGCCCTTCGATGCCGAAGATCTCGAGGCGGCTCACTGCACGGATCCCGGCGGCGCTCCGGCCCGTCCCGCCTCGATCACCTTGCGCCCGAGCGCCGACGACGCGGACGCGTCCTTCATGATCGTCGGGGTCACGACGCAACGCATCCCGAGGTCCTCCACGGCGCCCTGCAGGTGCTCGTCCTGCTCGTCGATCACGAGCGTGCCGGCCACCTTCTGGTACATCTTCGCGACCCCCAGCACGGATGCCTCGTGGCCCAGCTCGGTCATGAGGCGGTCGGCCGGGCCCTTGAGCGCGGCGCCGGCGATGATCGGCGAGACCGCCACCACGTTGTCGCGGCGGTTCATCACCGCCTCCATCACGCCGGACACCGAGAAGATCGGACCGATCGACACGATCGGGTTCGACGGAGCGATCACCACGACCTCGGCGCCGATGATGGCTTCGATGACACCGGGCGCCGGCGTGGCGACATCGGCGCCGTCGAAGCGCACGCCGCGCACGGGCACGGCGTGGCGGCGCTGCACGAAGTAGTCCTGGAAGCCGATCTCGATACCCCCTTCGAGCGAGTCGTCGGGGGTGTCGTCGTCGACGATCAGCACCTTCGTGCGCAGGCGGTCCTCGGTCACGGGCAGCAGGCGCACCTGCAAGCCCCAGCCCTCGCCGATCTCGGCCGTGACCTCGGTGAGCGTGACGCCCTGCGCGAGGCGGTGCGTGCGGAAGAGGTGGGTGCCGAGGTCGCGGTCGCCGAGCCCGAACCAGGTGGGGCCGCCGTAGCGCCGCATGGTCTCCATGGCCTGCCACGACTCGCCGGCGAGCCCCCACCCCGTCTCGGGGTTGATGGCGCCGGCGAGGGTGTAGGTGACCGTGTCGAGGTCGGGGCTGATGTGCAGCCCGTGCATCACGTCGTCGTCGGCGACGTTGACGATCGCCGTGACCTCGGACGGTCGCACGACCTGCACGATCCCCGAGAGCATGCGCGCGGCGCCGACGCCGCCGGCGAGGACGGTGATCATCAGGGGCGGTGCTGGCGCTCGATGAACTTGAGGTCGGCGTCGACCATCATGTGCACGAGCTCCTCGAAGGACGTCTTCGGCTTCCAGCCGAGCTTCGAACGGGCGTGGCTCGAGTCGCCGACGAGCAGGTCGACCTCGGCCGGGCGGAAGAACTTCTCGTCCTGCACGACGTACTGCTCCCAGTCGAGCTCGACGCGGTCGAACGCGATCTGGCAGAACTCGCGCACCGAGTGCGTCTCGTTCGTCGACACCACGTACTCGTCGGGCTCGTCCTGCTGCAGCATCAGCCACATGGCTTCGACGTAGTCGCCGGCGTAGCCCCAGTAGCGCTGGCTGTCGAGGTTGCCCAGGCGCAGCTCGTGCTGGTACCCGAGCTTGATGTTGGCCGCCGCGTACGAGATCTTGCGCGTCACGAACTCGAGGCCGCGGCGCGGCGACTCGTGGTTGAAGAGGATGCCGGACGAGGCGTGCAGCCCGTAGCTCTCGCGGTAGTTCACCGTGATCCAGTGGCCGTACACCTTCGCGACCCCGTAGGGCGAGCGCGGGTAGAACGGGGTGCTCTCGCTCTGGGGCACCTCGACGACCTTGCCGAACATCTCGCTCGAGCTGGCCTGGTAGAAGCGGATCTCGGGATCGACGATCCGGATGGCGTCGAGCATGCGGGTCACGCCCAGCGCGGTCGACTCCGCGGTGAGCACCGGCTGGGTGAACGACGTCTGCACGAACGACTGCGCCGCGAGGTTGTAGACCTCGTGCGGGCGGTGCGTGCGCAGCACGTCGATGAGGGAGACCTCGTCGAGCAGGTCACCCGGCACCAGCTCGATGCGCGCCTGCAGCTCGGGGTCGAGGCGTTCGAAGTTCACGGTGCTGCTGCGGCGCACCATGCCGATGACCTCGTAGTCCATGTCGAGGAGCAGTTCCGCGAGGTAGGAACCGTCCTGGCCGGTGATGCCGGTGATGAGCGCCCGCTTGGTCATGGTGTCCGTTCAGTTCGCTTCGGTGGTCTCGGGGGGAGGGAGGAGGGGGAGAGGGAAGGGGGTGTGGAGAAGGGCTCGTGGGGGCGAGGCCACGGCGCCGAGGTCACTCGGCGACGCGATCGCGCCACTCCTGCAACAGGTCACCCAGAGTCTGGTCGAGGTCGATCTCGGGCTCCCAGCCGGTGGCCTTGTTCAGGCGGGTGAAGTCGCCGCGCAGCACGGGCACGTCGACCGGGCGCTGCAGCGAGAGGTCGCCCTCGAGGCGCATCTCGCGGTCGGCCATGGCGACGAGCCGGTCGGCCAGCTCGGAGATCGCGATGTCGCGGCCGGTGCACACGTTGTAGGCCTCGCCGGGCTCGCCGTGCTCGATCAGCAGCCGGTAGGCCCGCACGACGTCGCGCACGTCGGTGAAGTCACGGCGTGGGGTCAGGTTGCCCACGGGCACGACCTCGCCCCCTTCGATCTCGTTGAGCGCGATGCGCTCGGCCAGCGCCGGCGCCACGAACCGGTTCGTCTGTCCAGGCCCGAGGTGGTTGAAGGCCCGCACGCGCATGACCTCGAGGCCGTAGCCGAGGTGGGCCTGGAGCGCGAGGTAGTCGGCGGCGATCTTGCTCGCGGCGTAGGGGCTCACCGGCCGCAGCGGGTTGTCCTCGTTCAGCGGCAGCTCGGACAGGGTCACGCGGCCGTAGACGTCGGCGCTGCTGACGGCCAGGACGCGGCGCACCCCTGCCTGCACGCAGGCCTGGAGCACGTTGAGCGTGCCTTCGGCGTTCACCCTGAAGGTCTCGTTGGGCGTGCTCCACGAACCGCCGACGTCGCTGAAGCCGCCGAGGTGGTACAGGGCGTCCGGCCGCACGTCGTCGAGCAGCCGCACCCAGCCCTCGGCATCGAGCAGGTCCGGACCCTGGGCCCGGTCGACACCGACCGTCTCGTCGCCGTGGGCCTGGAGGTGGTTCGTGAGATGACATCCGACGAAACCGGCTGCGCCGGTGATGAGAGCCTTCACCCCTGCCCCTTCTGCTGCGAACGAGTCCGGCCACTCTACGACGGTGCGAACGGGGCCGCTGACGCAGCGGGGCCCGGCCCCGCGGGACCGGCTCCGCCGCCGCTCGCGCGGCGCAGCAGGTCGAGCACGCCGGCCGCGGCCCGGTCCCAGGAGAACGCCGCGGCGCGCACCCGGCCTCGGTCGATCAGCTCGGCGCGGGTCGCCTCGTCCCCGGTGACGGTGCGCAGCGCGTCGACCAGGGCGTCGAGGTCGTCGGGCGCGACGAGCAGGCCGCCGTCGCCGACGGTCTCGGCCAGCGCGCCGCCGGAGGAGGACACGACGGCGGTGCCGGCCGCCATCGCCTCGAGGGGTGGGAGCCCGAAGCCCTCGTAGCGCGAGGGGAACGCGAAGACCGTCGCCCCGCGCACAAGCGCGGCGCGGGTCTCGTCGTCGACCCAGCCGAGGCGCACGACGCGGTCGCGGTGGCGCGCGGCGGCGATGGCCTCGTCGAGGTCGTCGCGGCCCCAGCCGTCGGGTCCGGCGATCACCAGGCGCAGGTCCGGGTCGGCGCCGGCGACGGCGTCGAACGCCCGCACGAGCAGGGGGAACGACTTGCGGGGCTCGACGGTGCCGAGGCCGAGGACGTACCGGGGCGACCCGGCGAGGCGGTGGCCGACGGCGGGGTCGGCGGCCGGCGGGGCGTCGACGCCGTTGGGCACGACGACCACCCGGTCGGGGTCGACCGCGAAGTGGGCACGGATCTCGTCGGCGACGACCGCGGACACCGCGTGGATCCACGCGCCGCGCTCGAGGGCCCGCCGGATCATGATGGGGTACTGCAGCGTGTCGCCGTGGCACAGCTCGGGGAACCGCACACACGTCAGGTCGTGCACCGTGACCACCTCGGCGGCCCGGCGGGTCGGGGGCACGAGGTAGTTCGGACCGAAGACGACGTCGACGGGGCCGGTCCAGGCCTCGAGGCGGGGGTGGTCCCAGCGCTGCCAGATCGGTCGCAGCCCCTGGGCCGCCATCGGCCGCCGCACCACGCGCACCCCCGGCGGCACGCGGTCGCCCAGCACGTCGCGGCCCCGCCACGACAGCGCGTACGCCGAGAGCTCGACGTCGGGCCGCTCGGCCCATCGCACCAGCAGCTCGTGCGCGAAGACCCCGACCCCGGTCCGCGTGCGCAGCAGGCAGGTGGCGTCGAAGGCGACGTGCATGGCGAGGGTTCTACTCCGTGGCGGCGCCCCGACGCGACGAGGCCCCGCACCGGCGGCGCGGGGCCTCGTGATGCGCAGGGTCGCAGATGCGGCGGAGCGACGTCGGGGGCCGCTCAGGCGGCGCGGCGGACCCGGGTGCGCAGCTGCTCGGTGGCGTCCTTGGCGGCGCTGCGGGCCTGGGCCATCGCGTCGCGGGCGGGATCGGGCAGGGTGTCCTCGACGCGGTCGAGGACGGTGTCGAGACGGGCCTCGAAGGTGGTCTCGAGCTGGTTGAGGCGGTCCTCGAGCTGGCGGGAGCGCTCCTCGAAGCGGTCGTTCAGGGCGTCGATCGCCTGGTGCAGGCGGTCACGGTCGATGCCCTCCCGCAGCTCGAACGTCGGCAGCTCGAAGGACGGCAGCTCGAACGTCGGCAGCTCGAAGGACGGCAGCTCGAAGGACGGCAGCTCGACCGTCGGCAGATCCAGGGCGTCGACGCGGGCCCGGACCTCGCTCAGGCGGGCTTCGAGCCTCGAGTAGGCCTGCTGGCGGCGGTCGTCGAGGTTCTGCACGGCGATGACGCCGAGGCCGACGGTCACGTAGAAGGCGTCGCGGGCGAGTTCGAAGGCGGCGTTGGGGAGCTCGGTCGCTTCCATGGGGGGTCCGTTCTGTTGCGGTGGGCAGGGCCGTCGCACGGGGGGAGGACGGCGCCCGGAGGGTGCTTGACAGAGTACGCACGGGCGCTAACAACTGCAAGCAGGGTCGCCGGAATCCGGGACGGGGCCGACTACCCTGCGGCCCGTCGTGACCTCGTCCGGATCCCTCCCTCCCGTCGGTGTCGACCCCCCGTCGGCGACCGCCAACCGATCCACTGCCGAACCGGTGGAGGAGATCACCGCCGATGGCGCTCCGGAAGGCGCCGGCGAAGAGGTCGTGCCGCCCGTCGTGGTCGTCATGGTCACCCACGACCCGGGCGAGTGGTGGGAGTTCGCCCTGGCCAGCATCGCCGAGCAGACCTACGCCAACGTCGCCACCTTCATCGTCGACACCGCCAGCGAGCAGGACCTGACCGCTCGCGTCGCGGCCGTGCTGCCCGAGGCGCACCTGCGCCGCCTCGAGACCGACCCGGGGTTCGGGCCGGCCGCCAACGAGGCGATCGAAGCCATCGAGGGCGCCGCGTTCTTCCTGCTCTGCCACGACGACATCGTGCTCGACCCCGACGCGATCCGGGCGCTGGTCGAGGAGGCCTTCCGCTCCAACGCCGGCATCGTGGGCCCGAAGCTGGTCGAGTGGGACGACCCCGAGCGCCTGCTGCAGGTGGGCATGGGCGCCGACAAGTTCGGTGCGCCGTCCCCGTTGGTCGAGCGCGGCGAGCTCGACCAGGAGCAGCACGACGCGGTGCGCGACGTGTTCTACGTGCCCGGTGCCGCGACGCTCGTGCGAGCCGATCTCTTCGCGACCCTGCAGGGCTTCGATCCCGGCATCGACCTGCTCGGCGAGGACCTCGACCTGTGCTGGCGGGCGCAGATAGCGGGCGCCCGGGTGCTCGTCGCGCCGGGGGCGACCGTGGCCCACAAGGAGGCGCTGGACGAGCGGCGCGACACCACGGATCGGCGGCGCCTCGCGTACCGGCACCGGCTGCGCACGGTGCTGGTCTGCTACGGGCCCTTCCACCGGGTGCGCGTCCTGCCGCAGGCCTTCGTGCTCGCGATCGTCGAGGCGCTGTCGGCGATCGTGCTCGGCCACCTGCGCCACGCGCGCGACGTGACCGGAGCGTGGACGAGCAACCTCGGCGACCGCCGGGCGATCCGCGAGCGGCGCGCCCTCGTGAAGCGCACGCGCCTGGTCTCCGACAAGGAGGTGAGGCGCCTGCAGGTGCGGGGCAGCGCGCGCGTCACGGCGTTCTTCCGCGGCCAGCTCGGCGCCAACGACGACCGCCTCGCCGGCATGGCCGGCGCGGGCCGCGACCTGGCCCAGAGCGTGCGCGCCCCGACCGCCCGGCTGTCGTTGGTGGCGTGGATCGTCGTGCTCGCGGTGCTCGTGGTCGGCAGCCGTGACCTCATCACCCAGCCGATCCCGGCGATCGGTGAGTTCGTGGCGTTCCGCACCGGCGCCGTCGACCTGCTCCGCGAGTGGCTGAGCGGCTACCACGCCGCAGGCTTGGGATCCGACGCGGCGAACCCCACGGCCTTCGGGTTCCTGGGCTTCTCGGGCGTGCTGTTCTTCGGCGCGATGGGCCAGCTCCGGCGCGTGCTCATCCTCGTGCTGCTCCCCGCCGGCGTGCTGGGGATGTGGCGCCTCGCGCGACCGATCGGGTCGCGCCGCTCGCGTGTGATCGCCATGGTCATCTACGCCGCGATGCCCCTCGGCGTGAACAGCATCGGGCACGGGCGCTGGAGCGGTCTCGTCCTCTACGCCCTCATGCCGTGGCTGATCAACCAGCTGGCGCGGGCGTCGCGGCTCGCCCCGTTCGGTTCCGTGGGCGACACCCCCGGCCCCGGGGTGCTCGAGCGGCCGCTGCTGCAGCGCATCATCATCCTCGGGGTGCTGACCGCGGTCGGTTCGATGGTGGTGCCTTCCACCGTGGCGATCATGGTCGTCACCGCCGGCGCGCTCGCGCTGGGCGGGATCCTGGTCGGGCAGTTCCGGGGCGTGCTGCGGCTCCTCGCGGCCGCCGCCGGGGGCGCGATCGTCGCGGTGGTGCTGAACCTGCCGTGGTCGCTCACGTTCGCGACCCACGACTGGGCCTCGGCCGTCAACGCCCGCGGGGTGGCACCCTCCGGTCTCGACGCCAGCCACATCCTGCGCTTCGCCACCGGTCCGGTGGGCGACACCGCGCTTGCGTGGGCGTTCCTCGCGGCGGCGGCGTTGGCGTTGCTGATCGGCAAGCGGTGGCGCCTGGCCTGGGCCATGCGCGGCTGGACCGTCGCGCTCGTCGGCTGGGGCGTCGTGTTCGTCAGCTCGCGGGGCTACCTGCCGGGTGTGGTGCCGGCCCCCGAGGTGCTGCTCGCGCCGGGTGCCGTCGGTCTGGCCCTGGCCGCCGCGATGGGCATGGCCGCGTTCGAGGTGGATCTGCCCGACTACCACTTCGGGTGGCGTCAGATCGCGTCGCTGTTCGCCGGGGCGGCGGTGCTGGTGGCCATCATGCCGGTGCTCAGCGCATCGGCCGAGGGTCGCTGGAACCTCCCGGGCGGTGACTTCAACCAGTACCTCGACCGCTTGGAGAGCCCCTCGGAAGCGTTCCGCTCGCTGTGGGTGGGGCCGGCCTCGACCATGCCCGGCGACGCATGGCGCCTCGACGTGCCCGAGCTCGAGGACGAGGGCCCCGCGAACCCGCTCGTGTACCAGACGACCTCCGGGCGCACGACCGACGTGCAGAACCTCTGGCCCGGCGCCCCGCAGGGGGCGAGCAGCCAGCTGCGCGAAGCGTTGGCGCTCGCCGCGTCGGGCCAGACCGATCGCCTGGGCGCCGTGCTGGCCCCGATGGGCGTGCGGTACGTCGTCGTGCCCCGCCGCACGGCACCGCCGCCGTTCGTCAACGAGGACACGACCGACCCAGCCGCGCTGCTCGACGTGCTCGGTTCGCAGCTCGACCTGGCGCGGGAGGCGATGCCGCCCGGGATCATCGTGTTCCGCAACGCCGCCTGGGGCCCCGTCGACGCCCGGTTGCCGCGGGACACCCAGGTCGCGAGCGACGCGCCGCCGCTGCCCCAGCGCACGATCCCCGCGCTCGCCGGTGCCCCCGAGGCGGCGCCGGCCGGCACCGGCTTCGCCAGCGCCGCCGGCAGCACCTCCGGCCCCGCGCTCGTGTACCTGGGCAACGCCGGGTCGGATCGGTGGCAGCTGACCGTCAACGGCGCCCCGCAGCACCGGGAGCCGGCCCTGGGGTGGGCCAACCAGTACACCGTCGACGCATCGGGGCAGCTCGAGCTGCGGTACCAGACGTCGCGGTGGCGCTACCTCGAGCTGCTGGGGGTGACGCTGCTGTGGCTCTTCTGCTTCTGGTCCATCTGGCGGACGCGGGTGCGCAAGCTCGGCGAAGCGGATCGCGCGGGCGCCCGGGAGGCCCGAGACCTGTGAGCGCGAACCGGTGAGCAAGGAGAACCGACGCGACCGCAAGGCGCGCAAGAAGGGTGGTCAGCCCGACGAGCCGACGGCCGACGACGACGCGCCGCTGGGCGCGGGCGATGCCGCGCCCACCGATCCGGAGGCCGTGCTCGACGAGCTCTTGGCCCCGGTGGAGCCGGCCCGAGCGAACGAGCGCGACGCCCCCGCGGGGGACGCGGATGACGACCAACCGGTCGCGCGGGATGTCGACCCCGTGTGGCGCGACTCGCCGAGCCGGCCGGCGCCGACCGAGCCGATCGGTTCACCCCTCGGGGCGCCCGATCCGCGCGCGAAGAAGCGGCGGTCGTCCCGGCGCATCGAGCCCGAGACGATGGTCGATCCCCTGGATCGCCCGGACCCCACCCGGCGGCAGCGCCGCGCGGACAAGAAGCGCTCGAAGGAGCTCGTGGCCGCCGCGACGATGGGATCGTCCAGCGCCGCCGCGGACGATCCTGACCGGGGTCCTCGGCGCACCCGGCGCATGCGGGCCTTCCGGTTCCCCGCGTTGCTCATCGTGATCGCGCTGATCGCCGGCGCGTTCGTGATCGAGCGCCGCGTCACGACGCCCAGCGACGAGGTCACCTCCGCGGCGGACCTCGGTCGCGTCATGCCCACGGCGACGCCTGCGAGCGCCGCGAGCTCGACGTGGTTCTGCGCCGGCGGCACCGCGGTCGGGGAGCCCTCCTCCGCCCCGAAGGACGTCGCAGCGCCGGGCGGCGCAGTGGCCACCGGGGCCGGCCTGCACGTCGCCGAGGTGCCCGCGCAGGCGGGCTCCACCACGACGACGACGATCAACACCACCGGCACGACCCGGCCGCTGCCCGGGGCCCCGAACGCCCCGCCGAAGGTGGCGATCGTCGCAGAGCAGTCGGTCGCGATCAGCAACGCCGGCGATCGGTCCCAGGCCGTGAAGGTCACCGTGTACCCGAGCGAGGGCACCCCGGTCGTCCGCCAGCTCGACCTGGCCGGGCACACCCGCCAGGACCTGCGGCTGTCCGACGTCGTCACGGCGCCCTACGCCTCCGCCCTCGTCGAGTCGAACGGTGGCTTGCTCTCGGTCGCGCAGTCCGTGCAGGGGCCCAACGGCCGCGCGGTCGGCCCGTGCGCGTCGTCGCCGTCGGCCTCGTGGTACTTCGCCGCCGGCAGCACCCGCCTCGGCACCCGGGAGGTGTTCGTCGCGTTCAACCCGTTCCCGGGGAACGCCGTGCTCGACTTCAGCTTCCAGGTCGAGGAGGAGGGTGGGCGCCAAGCGGCGCGTGACTCGGACAAGTTGCGGGGCCAGGTCGTGCCCGCCAACGGGGTCGTGGCGTTCGACGTGACCGACATCGTCACCGTGCGCCAGCAGCTCTCGACCGTCGTGCGCACGCGCGGCGGGGAAGGGCGCGTGGTGGTGGCGCGCCTGCTCGTCAGCGACGGCACCAGCAACCAGCCCAAGAGCATCAACCAGACCCTCGGGGCGCCCACGCCGATGCCCACCTGGCTCTTCGCCGACGGCCCCGTGCTCGAACCGGGCGTCCAGAGCTCGTACGTGCTCTACAACCCGGGGCCCTCCGTCGTCGACGCCGCCGTGTCGGTGCAGCCCGATGCCCAAGGGGTCGGGCTCGAGGTGGCCCCGTTCGAGGTCAAGGTGCGCCCGGGCCAGTTCGAGGTCGTGCCCATCACCAACGCCCGGGTCCCGTCGAACTCCGGCTACTGGGTCTCGGTGCAGAGCCGCGACGGGGGCGGCCTCGTGGTCGAGCGCCTGGTCAAGTCCGAGCTCCCGGCGGCGCGCCCTGGTGTTTCGTACACGCTCGGATCGCCGCTCGTGGCGAAGCACTGGCTCGTGCCGGCCGCCGGGATCAACGGGGAGACCTTCGGTCAGGTGGCCATCGCCAACGTCGCCGCCGACGAACCGGTGACGTTGACGGTCCGCGTCGCCGGCGGCGGCGCCGACGAGGTGCTCCCCGCCTTCGATCGGGTCGAGCTGGGTGCGGGCCGGCGCACCGTTGTCGACCTCGCCCGCCTGCGGGCCACGGGCGTCGACCCCTCGGCGCTGCTCGAGATCGACGCCACCGGGCCCGTGATCGTCGAGCAGGCCCTCGGCTTCAGCGAGCCCGCCGTGGTCACCGACGCCATCGCCATCCCCGTGCGCGACACCCTCGCCCTGCCGCCGAGCGACCTGTTCGATCGTCTGGGCCTGGCGCTCCCACCGGGCGGTGCGACCCTGCCGCTCGGCACGCTGCCGCCGGTGCCGCCCGGCACCGATCAGGGCACGCTGGTCCCGCTCGGTCCGCCGGGCTCCGACGGGGTGGCGCCGCTCGACGGCGGTACGCTCCCGCCGGTGATCGGCCCCGACGGGCAGCCCGTGCCCTCGACGACCACGACCTCGACCGCGGCGCCGGTCCCGGGAGCGGCTGACCCCAACGCCTCGTCGACCACAACGGCGACGACCACGCCGGCCCCTGTGCCCGCTCCGGGAGCGTGATGGAGCGCATCCTCGTCGCCGCCGTGCTGATCGTGATCGCGGTGGCCGTCGCGTACCTCCTGCAGCGGCGCCGGCCCGATGCCCCGACCCAGTCGTCGTGGACCGTGCCCGCACAGCTCGATCGCCGGGACTTCGCCGCGCCGGACCGCCCCTGGCTGGTCGTCACCTTCACGTCGGCGACCTGCTCGACGTGCGCCGGGGTGAAGGAGAAGGTCGGCATCCTCGAGAGCGACGTGGTCGCCGTGCAGGACGTGGAAGCCGTTGCGGACAAGGTCCTGCACGACCGGTACGGCATCGACGCCGTGCCGACGCTGGTCATCGCCGACGGCGAAGGGGTCGTGCGCGCCAGCTTCATCGGCCCGGTCACGGCCGCGGACCTGTGGGCGACGATGGCGGACCTACGTGAGCCGGGCAGCGTGCCCCCGGGCTGCGATCACGGCCAGGGCGAGTAGCCGCGGTCGATCGCGCCGGTTCAGATCGACGCGTACACCGCGTCGATCAGGGCGCGGTTGCGACTGCTCTGCCAGCGCGGGATCACGTGGTTCATCACGTACCCGAAGCCGACCTCGGCGTCGGGATCGGCGAACCCGAGCGCGCCCCCGGTGCCGAAGTGGCCGAAGCTGCGCGGGTTGGGGCCGAACGGTCGGCGCGGGGTCGTCGGGGCGAAGCCCAGCCCGAACGTGACGTCGTCGCCGAGCACCGGGCACGGCCCGCTCGACTGCGCTCGGGTGGCCTCACGCCGCAGGTCGGCCGAGAGCAGCCGATCGGGCTGCGCCAGCTGCGTG
>CAYUOL010000156.1:0-14280 GCA_964446345.1 uncultured Iamiaceae bacterium
GAGATGGTGAAGATGCAAGGCGGCGTCTTCGGTGCCGTCGCTCCGTCGGAGGCGCTGCTCAGCGCGCTGCGCGCCCTGTGACCGCCCCCCTGACGACGAGCATCGCTCGTGAGGAGTTCGCCGTCGCGGTCGAGCGGCTGCACGCCCGCCCGCTCGACGATCCGCACCGCCGGCTGCCCGTGACCTACACGCCACCGGCCGGCCCCAACGAGCGGCGAGCGACCTGGTCGAAGACGCGCGCCGGTGGCGCGGTCGGTCCCTCCCCGATCGGTGACGCGCTGGTGGCGCTGGCCGAGCGCGCCTGCTCGGCGCACGAGCTCGTGGCCGACGCCCTCGACGCGGTCGCGCGACGGGACCCCTCGCTGAACGCGATCGCGACGCTGCTGGCCGATCAGGCCCTGGCCGAAGCCGACCAGCTGGACGCGGAGCTGGCCGAGACCGGGGTGCTGCGCCCGCTCCACGGCATCCCCATCACCGTCAAGGACGTCATCGACGTCGGCAACGTCGTGACGCGCGGCGGTTCCGAGGCGTACGAGGACCTGCCGACCGTCGACGCCGCCGCCGTCGCCCGCCTGCGCGCCGCGGGGGCGGTCGTGATCGCGAAGACCACGACGCACGAGTTCGCGCTCGGCGTGACCAACCCCCAGAGCCGCAACCCGCACGACCCGTCGCGCATCCCGGGAGGTTCGAGCGGCGGGTCCGCGATCGCGGTGGCGACGGGCATGGGCCTGGCGTCGCTGGGCACCGACACCCGCGCCTCGATCCGGGTGCCGGCGTCGCTCTCGGGCACGGTCGGGTTCAAGCCGACGTTCGGGCGGGTGCCCAGCGCCGGCGTCGTGTCGCTGTCGTGGACGATGGACCACGTCGCGCCGATGGCGATGACGGTCACCGACGCCGCGCGGGTCATGGACGTGCTCATGGGCAACGGGTCCGAGCTCGCCCAGACCGAGCGGGCCTTCGGCGTGTCCGGGCTGCGCGTCGGCGTGCCGGGCGCCGGCTTCGTGGGCGCCGAGCCCGACGTCGACACGGCGGTCCGCGCCGCCCTGCGCGCGCTCGAGGCCGAAGGCGCCGTCGTGATCGACACCGAGCGCCCCTCCACCGTCGACTTCGACGACGCCAACGCCGTCGGGCTGATCATCAGCCGGGCGGAGTCCGCGTCGTTCCACCGGACGCTCGGCACCGACCTCTCGCGGTGCTGGACCGAGATCGCCGAGCAGCTCGAGGCGGCGACGGCGATCAGCGCCGTCGACTACCTCGACGCGCAGCGCGCCCGCGGCCACCTCGCCGACGCCCTGCTCGACGTCTTCCGTGCGGTCGACGTGCTCGCGATGCCGACCACGCTCGTCACGGCACCGCCGATCGACGACTTCGCGCAGTACCTCATGGTGCTCTCCCGCAACGCGATCCCGTGGAGCCTGATCGGCTTCCCGGCGATCTCCATCCCGTGTGGGACGGACCGCGGCGGCCTGCCGATCGGCCTGCAGCTCGTGGCGCCACCCCACCGCGAAGCCGACCTCGTCGCGGTGGCGAGGGCCTACGAAGACATCCGCTCCCCCGGGTTTCAGCACAAGTGACGCGGCCGTTACCATCGGCGCGGCCCGGCGGCGATCCGCCGCCGGCCGCCGAACGCATCACCGCTGAGCAGGAGAACCGATGTCGCAGACCTACGAGGAGGTCGTCGCCGAGCTGACGGCGGCCGGTTCACGGTTCGAGATGACCGACGGCGAGGTCCTCGGCCAGCCGATGCGGGTGTTCGCCCACAACCCCGATTCGCTGCGGCTGCTCTTCGACAGCGCCCGCGCCCGCACGGCCGACGACATCTTCCTCGTGTACGAGGACGAGCGGTGGAGCTTCCCCGACGTGATGGCTGCCGTCGACGGGCTGGGCCATGCGCTCGTGCACACGTACGGCATCCGGAAGGGCGACCGCGTCGGCATCGCGATGCGGAACTACCCCGAGTGGATCATCTCGTTCGCCGCCGTCACCTCCGTCGGCGCGATCGCGGTGACCTACAACGCGTGGTGGACCGAGGAGGAGCTCGCCTACGGGCTCACCGACTCCGGCACGACGCTGCTCATCGCGGACCAGGAGCGCGTCGATCGCGCCCAGCCGCTGCGCGACGAGATCGACGTGCGCGTGCTCGCCGTCCGCTACCCGGGCGCCCTGCCGGCGGACGTCGACCGCTGGGAGGACGTCGTCAAGCCCGGCAACCCGATGCCCGACGTGACGATCGACCCCGACGACGACGCGACGATCCTCTACACCTCCGGCACGACAGGCCACCCGAAGGGCGCGGTGTCGACGCACCGGGCCGTGACCAGCGCGCTCATGGCGTTCGCGCTCGGCGCCGCGGTCAACGCCGCCCGCGTGCCGCCCAAGTCGACGCCGAACCCGTACCCGAACGCGTTCATCCTCATCGTCCCGCTCTTCCACGTGACCGGCTGCGTGCCCGTCATGCTCAGCTGCTTCGCGAGCGGCACCAAGCTGGTGATGATGTACAAGTGGAACCCCGAGCGGGCGCTCGAGCTGATCGAGCGCGAGCGGGTCACCAACTTCGTCGGCGTGCCCACCATGTCGTGGGACCTCCTCGAGTCACCCGACTTCGACAAGCGCGACACCTCGAGCCTGCTCAGCGTCGGTGGCGGCGGTGCGCCGGCGCCGCCCGAGCTCGTGCGGAGAATCGACAAGAGCTTCTCGCGCGGGCGACCGAACATCGGCTACGGCATGACCGAGACGAACGCGTACGGCCCGGGCAACTCCGGCCCCGACTACGTCCGCAAGCCCACCAGCACCGGCCGAGCGGTGCCGATCATGCAGGTGCGCGTGGTCGACGAGGAGGGCCGCGCCCTCGGTCCCGATCAGATCGGGGAGATCGAGTTCCGCGGGCCGAACCTGATCCGCGGCTACTGGGGCAAGCCGGAGGCCACCGAAGAGGTCTTCCACGACGGGTGGCTGCGCACCGGCGATCTCGGCCGCATCGACGACGAGGGCTTCGTGTACGTCGAGGACCGGGTGAAGGACATGGTCCTGCGCGCCGGCGAGAACGTCTACTGCGCCGAGGTCGAGGCGATCATCTACGAGCTCGGCGAGGTCTACGAGGCCGCGGTCTTCGGCATCCCGCACGAGCGCCTCGGCGAAGAGGTCGTGGCGGCCATCGTGCGGCGCGACGGCGCGGAGCTCGACGAGGCGCAGGTGCAAGAGCACGTGAAGGCCCACCTCGCCGCCTTCAAGGTGCCCTCGATCGTCGTGTTCCGCAACGAGCAGCTCCCGCGCGGCGCGACGGGCAAGATCCTCAAGCGCGAGCTGCGCGACGAGGTCGTGGCCGCGACCGCTCAGGCCTGAGCGGCCGAACCGTAAGCTCCCCGGCGTGCCGGGAGCCTCAGCGACGACGACGGACCGCGCCGGTTCCGCGCGCGGGAGCCGACCGGACCCCGAGTCGATCCTGCGGTGGATGGACCACTGGGTCGATCCGCTGCTCTTCTTCCTCGCCGCCACGTCGATCCCGATGCTCATCGTCGAGACGGGGAGCCCCTCGGAGGGCGACAGCAGCCTGATCACAGGGGCCAGCTGGTTCATCTGGGGCGCGTTCACGCTGAACTTCGTGGTGCGGGTGGCCCTGGCCCCCGATCACCGCGCGCAGCTGAAGCACCTCGCGTGGGACCTGGTGCTGATCGTCGGCCAGCCGCTGTACTCGATCGGCGACCGCAAGGCGAACGCCGTGTTCGCGTTCCTGCGGCTCCTCGTCATCGCGGGCCGCAGCCTCCAGCGCGGACGCGTGCTGCGCCGCACCGGCCAGAAGTTCCGCGCGCAGCCGCTGCGGGTGGTGGCGTTCATCGTGCCGTTCCTGTGGCTGACCTCCGCCGCGCTCATCTACCGCACCGAGACCGACTCGGGCGTCATCGGCTCGTACGGCGACGGGCTGTGGTGGAGCGCGGTGACGATGGCCACCGTCGGGTACGGCGACATCTCCCCCAAGACCCCCAACGGGCGGGCGGTCTCGGTGCTGACGATGGTCGTCGGCATCGGCATGTTCTCGCTCATCACCGCGAAGCTCGCCGAGCTGCTGTTCATCCAGCGGACGCGGGGCTCGCATCGTGACGTGATCGAGCACGACCACACCCTGGTGCTCGGGTGGTCGGCCAAGGTGCACACGATCGTCGAGCAGCTCGTGATCGCGAACGCGAGCCGACCCCATGCGTCGATCGTCGTGTTCGCGCCGCGCGACCACAACGACATGCTCGACGACATCCAGGCCCACGTGCCGAGCCTCGCCCGCTCGACCACGTCGGTCGTGACGCGGACCGGATCGCCGAGCGATCCGGCGGAGCTCTCGGTGTGCCGGCCCGACCGCGCCCGTTCGATCATCATCATCGACGACACCGAGGAGGACGCGAGCGTCGTGCGCACGGTGCTGTCGCTGATGAACGGCGGTCACGAGCTGCCCGACATCCCGATCGTCGCCGAGATCGACAACCAGGCGACCGCCGAGGCCCTGCGCCTCGCCCTCGACGGGCGGGTCACGGTGGTCAACCCGACCCGGTTCGTCGCCCGCACGGCGGCGCAGGCCTGTCGGTCCGCCGGCATCGCCTTGACCTACCAGGACCTGCTGGGCTTCGAGGGGTCCGAGCTCTACCTCCAGGTCGTGCCCGACGCGGTGGGGCACACGTACGGCGAGCTGCTGGGGGGCTTCCCCGACAGCTGCCTGGTGGGGTTCCGCCCTGCCGGCGGTGCGCCCGACCTGAACCCGCCGGCCGCCACGACCATCCGACCCGGCGACGAGCTGATCCTGCTGGCCGTGGACGACTCGAGGATCTCGTTCCGCGGCCCGGTCGCGCCCCTCGAGGTCTCGAGCGTCACCGCAGCCGACCCCGACCCGGAGCACGTCGTGATCTTCGGGTGGAACCCCTTGTGCCCGCTCATCGTGCGCGAGCTCGACGGGTACGTGCCGCCCGGCTCGCGGTTCACCATCGCCGTGGACCAGAACCTGAGCGCCCGAGCGGCCGAGGTGCAGGCCGCCGAGTCCGACCGCCCGCTGGCCAACGCCGAGGTCGTCACGCGCTTCGCGACCGACACCGACTACGCCGATCTCGTCGAGGTGATCGCCGAAGAGGACGCCGACCACGCGCTCGTCCTCTGCTACCGCGAAGAGGTGTCGGTGGCCGAAGCCGACGCGCACGCCTTGGTGACCACGCTCCAGGTCCGCCGGGCCCTGGAGTCGCGCGGCCGAGACACGACCGTCGTGACGGAGCTGCTCGACCAGAAGGACGTCGCGCTCGCGCCCCCGAGCGCGGCCGGAGACTTCATCGTCAGCGACCGCCTCGTCAGCCTGCTGCTCACGCAGCTCGCCGAGAACCAGCACCTGGCCGAGGTCTTCGACGACCTCCTCGATCCCGACGGCGCCGAGGTGTACTGCAACCCGGCGACCGCCTACACGGCGGCCGGCACCGCCACGACGTTCGGCGCGATCGTCGCCGAGGCCGCTCGGCGGGGCGAGTCGGCGATCGGCTACCGGGTGTTCGCGCAGGCCGGCGACGCGGCGGTCGGGTTCGGCGCGGTGCTCAACCCACCCAAGGACCAGGCGGTGACGCTCACTGCCGACGACCAGGTCATCGTGATCGCGGATCATGGGTGACGGCCGCGAGCGCAACCGCACCCGCCGGGGCGGGGCCCGACGGTAGGGTGCGAGCCGACGGGCGGCGCTGGGCGGCCCGGCTCCACGAGGCGGGACCATGGTTCGAGGCACCAAGATCCTGGCGGTTGTGACCTGCTCGGCGGCGATGCTCGCGGCGTGCGGGAAGGCGCCGAACACAGCCCAGGTCGACACGGCCGTGAACGCGCAGAAGCTGGCCGCATCGGCCGACCACACCACCCAGGCAGGCAGCGCCAAGGTGGATCTGACGATGACGCTGGGAAGCGGAGCGGCGGGCTCGACGACGCTGACCGGGCACGGCGCCTACGACGGCAAGCAGCGGCGGTCGTCGATCGTCTTGGATCTGGGCCCTGCCGTCGCGGCGGCGACCAACGGCAGCAAGGGCACGGCGGCCGCGGCGTCCGGTGCGTCCGAAGAGGTGCGGACGATCGGCGACGTGGGGTACGTGCGGGTCTCGGCGCCGGCGGGCACGACCGCCTTCGGCGACACGTGGATCAAGATCGACGCCGAGCAGATGCGGGCCATGGGGGGCATTGGTGGGCTCGGCGGTGTGAGCTTCGGCGGGGATCCGTCCACCGTCCTCGGGTACCTGAAGGGGGCCGGCGCCGACGTGACGACCGTCGGGCACGAGCAAGTCGGTGGGGTCGACACCACCCACGCACGGGCCCGGATCTCGATGGGCCAGGCGCTCGACGCCGCCGGCCGCGACCGCGACAAGCTCCGGGAGTCGCTCGCGGCGGCCCCGGGCTTGGATGCCGATGCCTTCGAGAAGCTCACGATGCCCGTCGACGTCTACCTCGACGCCGACGGGTACGTCCGGCGGCTCGCGATCGCCCTCGACCTGACGGCGGCGATGGACAAGGCGAACGACGGGTCGCGCGCCACGTCGTCGATCGCGATGACCGTCGACTACCACGACTTCGGCGTTCCGGTCTCCGTCGAGGAGCCGCCCGCCGACCAGACGCAGAACATCTGCGACGCCCTCGCCAACGTGCCCGCTTCGCGCCGGGCGGCGCTGCCACCGGGCGTCTGCTGAGCCAGCCGGAGCCCTCGAGCCACGGCGCCGCGTCGCACGCCGACCACACCGACTTCACCGACCACACCGACGAAGGCTCGCTTCAGCGATCCGGCGCCGGGAAGAACTGGGACAGGTCCGGGGTGCCGGCCATGCACTCGATCCTCGTGCCGTCGGGGTCCGTGAGGTACAGCAGCGTCACGTCCGCGCCGCCGTCGCCGGCACCGGGGAGCACCGACCGCGTCTCGGGGTGCACCGCACCGCCCGCGGCGACGGCGGCACTCGCCAGGTCGTCGACGTCATCGACGCGGATGCACAGGTGGGTCATGCCGCGATCGGTCATCGAGCGACGGCGACCGTCCCCGGTCGCCGCCGGTTCCTCCCAGTGCAGCAGCTCGATCCGCACGTCCGGGCGGGCGAGCATCCGCGACGTGAAGCGAAGGCCGGGCGCCTGCTCCATCGTCGCCGCGACCTCGTCACCCATGGTGACCGTGAACAGCTCGCGGAAGCCGAGGACGTCGCAGTAGAAGCGCGTCGACACCTCGAGGTCGGTGACGCAGACGCCGACGTGGGAGAACCCTTGGATGGCCATCCGGCGATGGTACGCACCGCGCCAGCCGGGCGAGGGCGGCGGGCCCGCGACGAGCGGCGACCGGACGGATTCGGCCTGTTCCCCCCTGCTGGCTACGCTGCCGGGACTTCGCGACCACGTGCCTGCACGAAGGCGGGACACGCCCCGGTCGCCGACCATCGACAGAGACGATCCTGAGCAGAGGGGACGACCATGGCAGACATCGGATTCGACGGGAAGGTCGCGATCATCACCGGCGCCGGCGGCGGCCTTGGTCGTTCGCACGCGCTCGAGCTGGCCCGGCGCGGTGCCCGCATCGTGGTGAACGACCTCGGCGGCTCGGTCGCCGGTGACGGCGGCTCGCAGGGCCCCGCCCACGACGTGGTCGCCGAGATCGAAGCGCTCGGCGGGGAGGCCGTCGCCAACGGCGACAGCGTCGCCACCCCCGAAGGCGGCGAGGCCATCGTGCAGGCCGCCGTCGACGCGTTCGGCACCGTCGACATCGTCATCAACAACGCGGGCATCCTGCGCGACAAGTCGTTCCACAACATGACCCCCGAGCTGCTGAACCCGGTCATCGACGTGCACCTCAAGGGCGCGTTCTACGTCACCCAGCCGGCATGGAAGATCATGCGCGAGAAGGGCTATGGCCGCGTGATCAACACGGCGTCGAACGCGGGCATCCTCGGCAACTTCGGCCAGTCGAACTACGGCGCCGCCAAGATGGGGCTGGTCGGGTTCACCAACGTGCTCGCCCAGGAAGGCGCCAAGGCGAACATCAAGGCCAACGTCATCGCGCCCGTGGCGAAGACCCGCATGACCGAGGACCTGCTCGGCCCGCTCGGCGACAAGCTCCAGCCCGAGATGGTGACGCCGATCGTCGTGTACCTCGCCTCCGAGGAGTGCGAGGTGACCGGTGAGATCTTCTCGACCGCCGGTGGCCAGGTGAGCCGCTTCTTCATCGGGCGCACCCCCGGCTACTACAACCCCGAGATGACCGTCGAGGACATCCGCGACAACTTCGCGCAGATCCGTGCCGAGGAGGGCTACACGGTCCCCCACGGCATCGGTGACGAGCTCAAGCTGCTGCTCGACACCTTCTCGGCCTGACGTCCCCGGCGCCGCCGGCCCACGCGGCCGACGCCCACGACAGCAGCGCACGACAGCAGCGCACGACCGGCACGACGACTGGGCCCCGGGGTGACCCGGGGCCCTGTCGCGTCACTCGGTGCCGGGGCGCGGCGTGAGGCGCTCACGGATCAGCGGGACGCCGTCCGCGTCCCAGCTGACCTCGACGACCGTCTGATCCGTCGGGCTGTCCACCGTGATCGTGATCGTGGTGTCGGCCTCGACGCCGGCCAGGTGGCTCACCTTCTCCGCCGCCTGCCAGGCCACGGACGAAGCGGACGGCGCGGTGTCGGAGGCGCCGAGTGGAGCACCGCTCGCCGAGTCCGGCCGTCGCTGCACGATGCCGAGGCGACGCTCGAAGTTGCTCATCGATGCCCGATCCCTGCTCCGGCGTCCCGCACCTCGTCCAGCATCCTTCGACCCTACGGAGGCCACCTGCGCATCGGTCCGGGCGAAGCTCAAGACTTCGTCAAGAAGCGGCTCCGGGGCGCTTCGCCCCGGCGCGACCGCTGTGGCAGGGTGAGCGCCCAATGGCGCCGGAACCCCCATCGACTGCCGTCCGCCGCCGGACCTCGCACGCCGTCACCGCGGCGACGGTCGCGTGCGCGCTGCTCGCGACCGTGGTCGCAGGTGCGGGCTGCACGGGCAGCGTGGCGAGCCCCGTCGCCGGCAGCACCACCTCGCGACCCACCGGCACGGCGGCACCGTCGCTGACGCCGGCCGGGACCTCCGTCGACGTCCCCCGCTCCTCGCCCTCGACCAGCGCAGCTCCTGCGACGCCGCCCTCCGCCCCGGCTGCCGTGCCCGCCCCCGACCCGACGACGGACCCGAACCCGTGGCTGTGGGCGCGCCTCAGCGCCGCTGGGCTGCCCGTGTTCGACGACATCGGCGACTTCTACGCACCACCCGTGCCGCTCCCGCCGGCGCCGCCGGGCACGCTCATCCGCGTCGCGACCACCCCGACCGTGCGCGTGAAGAACGCGGACGCGATCCGGGTCATGTACCACTCGCAGGATCGGGACGGCCACGACGTCGCCGTCACCGGCACCATCACGATCCCCCACGCGGCGGCGCCCGCAGGTGGACGGCCGCTCATCTCCTGGGCCCACGGCACGACGGGGATCGGCGCGGTGTGCGCACCGTCGAAGGAGACCGTGGGCGAAGACCCCTTGGCGCAGCACCACGTCGACCTCGGCTTCGTCTGGGCCGCCACGGACTACTACGGCCTCGGGCCCCCGGGGCAGCGGCACCCCTACCTGTCGGGCGTCAGCGAGGCCCATGCAGTGACCGACATCGTGCGAGCGGCGCGGGCGATCCCGTTCGCGTCCGCCACCGATCAGTGGCTCGTGTACGGGCACTCGCAAGGCGGCCAGGCGGCGCTGTTCACCGGTGAGCTCGCGCCTGCCTACGCGCCGGAGCTGCACCTGCTCGGGACGGTCGCCGCGGCGCCGGCCTCGTTCCTGCCGGACGTCGCGCACCTGCCCGAGAACGCCGGGCGCGTGTACGTGCTGCTGATGCTGTTGGGCCTGCCCACCGACTACCCCGCGCTGCACGCGGAGGACTACCTCACCCCGAAGGCGCTCGCGCTCGCTCCCATCGTCGACCGCGGGTGCGGCGGCGACATCGCGATCACGTACAAGCAGTTCGGCCCCGACGAGGTGGTCACCAAGCCCCTGCTCGACAGCGAACCGATGCGATCGATCCTCCTGGAGAACGACCCGGGACGAGAGCGCACCGCGGTGCCGATCCTCCTGACGCACGGCGCGGACGACCTGACGTTGGCGCCGTCGACCAGCGAGACGATCTTCGACCGGCTCTGCGCGAAGGGCCAGACCATCAGCCGGGTCGTCTACCCGCGCACCGGCCACAGCGACCTCGTGATCGTCTCGACCGGCGACGTCGACGCCTGGATGACCGCCCGCCTGGCCGACCAACCAGCCCCCACGACCTGCCCCGCGCGCTGAGCGCCGCAGGCGGCCGACGCAGTTCCGGAGCGCAGCTCGCTACGGGTTGACGTAGATGAACGAGTAGCCCTCGTCGCGGTAGGGCACGCCGCTGGCGTCCAGGGCATCGGCCCAGTTGCCGGTGCAGTCGGGGTTGCTCTGCTCCATGCCGTGATCTGCGGTGAGGAAGAAGGCCGTGCGGTCGAACACCCCGGCGCGCTCGACCGCGTCGAGCACCGCACCGATCCGCGCGTCGGTGTCGTGCACCGACGCCCGGGCGATCTCGGAGTACGGGCCGCCTTCGTGGAACGCGGCGTCGGTCAGCGAGAAGTTGACCCACGTGAAGCGCGGGAGCCGCCAGTCGGCCCCGCGGTACGAGCCGCTCCAGATGCCCTGGAACTGCTCGACCGCCGTGTGGTCCACCAACGACGACCAGCGGTACTCCTTGACCGGGCGCACGAACCGGTCGGTCGTGTGCGGCAGCTCGTCGACGGGCGGCGGGCGGTCGATCGACTCGCCCCGGCGCATGAGATCGAAGATCGAGTGGTCGGCGCCGACGTCGCAAGGTTCGTTGACCGACACCGCGAGCGATCCCGGGAAGTTGCGGTGCACCGCGGCGTACATCGTCTCGACCTCGGGAGCGAGTCGCTCCATGGAGGTGACCCAGTGCGCCGGCGAGTTGGTGATCACCTGCTCGCCCGCGACGCGGTCGTACCACGCGTTGTTGAGGATGCCGTGGTGGCCCGGGTAGGCACCCGTGAGGATCGAGGTGTGGTTGGCCAGGGTGACCGTGGGCAACGAGGACATCGCCCCGAAGCGCATGCCGGTGCCCATGGCGAGCAGCCGCGCCACGTTGGGCGCCTCACCGTGCGCGGCGAGGTCGTAGAGCACGTTCGCGTTGGCGCCGTCGAGCAGGAACCCCACGACGTGGTCGGGGGCGCGACCAGCCGGATCGAGCATCGACGTCTGCGGATCACCGTCCTGGCGAGCGAGGTACACGTCGTCGCGCTCGAGCCCGTTGCGGCCGACGCCCCGCCCGGGGGCGCACCCCATCAGCTGCAGGACCGTCGGTGCGATGTCGACGAGCCGGCAGCCGGCGTCGATCAACCCGTCGGCGCGCACCCCCGCGCCGGCCAGGATGAACGGCGCCCGCGACTGGATGACGTCGATCGAGCCGTGCTCGCCGAGGTGCCCGCCCTGATCCGCCCAGTTGTGCGCCGCCGTGTGGATCGACACGAGGTCGGGCGCCGCCGGCGCATCGAAGAGCTGCGCGACCTGGTCGTAGGCGAACGGGTACGCGTTCGCCGTGCGATCGGGGAACGGGTGCGCGAGCTCGTCGTCGAGCCCGGCGAACCGGTCGACGTCCTGCTCCGCCAACGGGTTGACCCCCTCGACAGAGGTCACCTCGAACCGCCACCCACCCGACGCCTCGTCGACCGCACGGCGGAAGCGGACCCGTCCCGCCGACGAGGCCGCTTCGTACCGGTCGGCGTCGCCGTCGCGATCCGCCCGCAGGACCACCTCGACGAGGTGGTCGACCCCGCCGTCGAGCAGGGCCGCCTCGGCCGCAGCCACAGCCGCCAGGTGGGCGTCGGTCGTCGGCCGGTAGGACTCGTCGATCACCGTCATGCGCCGAGCGTACGCGGCATCGGCAAGGACTTCTGGTTCGGGCGCGTCGCGCGCCCACGAGAGGGGTTGACAAGATTGCTTGACTTCAAGATACTTGACCTAGAGCTTCTTGAGCCCAAGAACCTTGAACCCAGGAGGGACCAGTACCATGACCACCGTGATCGTGAACCACCAGGTCGCCGACGTCGAAGCGTGGCAGCACGTCTTCGACGAGCACGGCGCCGTCCGCCGCAGCCACGGGTGCTCCGCAGAAGAGGTCTTCCTCGACGCCGGCAACCCCAACGACGTGACGATCCTGATGACGTACCCGTCGGCGGCCGCCGCCCAGGGGTTCCTCGACGACCCCTCGCTCAAGGAGGCGATGGGGCGCGCGGGTGTGCAGAGCGCGCCCGCCATCCGCATCCTCGAGCCGGCCACCGCGAGGATCAGCAGCTGACCTCGCGCTCCGACCGACCTGGCCGTGCCACCTCCGACGGGGGTGGCACGGTCGCGTCCGACGCCCCCCTCGAGGGCCGGCTACCGGACGAAGCGGCCTTCGAGGCCGAGTTCCCCGGCGCCAGCCTGTTGGCGACTCGTACCGCGCGCCTGCTCGAGGTGGTGGGGGCGCAGGCCGAGACGCACATCGCCGCCGTGTGCCGCCGGCACGGGCTGTCGCACGCGGGGCTCAACGCCCTCGCGGTGATCGAAGGATCCGAGACGATCCTGACGCCCGGGGACATCGCCGCGGCGATGCACATGACGAGCGGCAGCATGACGTCGCTGCTCGACACGCTCGAGCGCAACGGCTGGGTGCAGCGCACCGCCCACCAGGACGATCGCCGGAAGGTCCTGGTCGAGATCACCCAGACCGGCGAGGACCTGCTCGACGTGGCGCTCCCCGAGATCCAGGTCCTGGTGCGGGCGATGCTCGGCGGGCTGTCCGACCGTCAGCAGCGCGACCTCGTGGCGCTGCTCGAGAAGGCGGCGGCCTCGATGCGGGCGTTCGACGGGCCCCTGCCCCCCGCCCCGCCCCGCAAGCGCCCTCCCCGATCCCGCAGGGCTCGCGCCTGAGCGTGCAGCGTCACCGGCGCCGCGACCACCGCACCTGCAGGGAGTCGGCGCCATCGAGCCCGGTGCCGGGCAGCCCGGAGAGCTCCGCCCGCTCGACCACCGGCGCCTCGAACCGCTCGACCAGCGCCCGCAATGCCTCCTGCAGCTCGAGGCGGGCGAGCCCCGCGCCGACGCACAGGTGCGGGCCCCACCCGAACGTCACCTGGGCGGACGCGTTCTCCCGCGCCACGTCGAACTGCGTCGGCTGGGCGAACACCTGCGGATCCCGGTTGGCCGTTACGATCGACGCGACCACCCGTCCCTCCTCCTCGACGGTGAGGCCGTCCAGCTCGAACCGCTCGACCGCGACGCGCGTCAGACCGGGGATGATGCCGCGCAGCCGAAGCACCTCCTCGACGGCGTTGGGGATGATCGCCGGATCGCGCGCCACGCGGTCCCACGAAGCCGGGTGCTCGGCGAAGACCGCGACGAGCTCGGTGAGCTGGCGCTTGGTGGTCTCGGTGCCGGCGAACACGAAGCCGGTCACGAGGGCGACGATGTCGTCGTCGGCGAGGCGCTCGCCGTCGATCTCGGCGTCGATGAGCTTCGTCACCAGGTCGTCCGTCGGTGAGCGGCGGCGATCGGCCACGAGACCCGCGGCCCACACGCGCATGGCCGACCCTGCGTCCTCGACGCCGGCCACCTCGGCGGCGCTCAGGGTGCCGGTGAACGCGGGGAAGATCGCCGTCGACCAGCGCGACAGCTGCTCGGCGTCCTCGGTGGGCAACCCGAACAGCACGGCGAAGACCTCCGCCGGCAGGGGGACGGCGAACGCCGAGACGAGCTCGACGCGCCCGCCCGCCGCCGCCATCGCGTCGGCGAGACGAGCCGCCACGCCGGCGGCCACCGGACGCATCCGCTCGATGCGGCGCGGCGTGAACGCCGCCGCCAACAGCCCGCGATGGACGCGGTGCTCGTCGCCATGACGGCCGAACAGCGGCGTCAGCTGCGCCACCGTCGCCGGGGCGATGCCGGCCCCGAGCATGTCGTCGACGAACGAGCGGGTCGACAGCCGTCGGTCCTTCAACGTCGAGCGGACGTGGTCGTGGTCGAGCACGATCGGCATCGGCGCCCCGTGCGCGTCGATCGCTCGGGCGTGCCACCCGAGCGCGGCGCATCGGTCCAGCTCCGCTCGCGGATCGGCCAGGTAGCCGTCGATGTCCATGATCGCTGGCTCGTCCACGATGGCCTCCCCGTGCCGCGCGCCCCGAAGGCGAAGGCTTAGCAGAACGACCACCGGTCGGTTCGCCCCCCT
>CAYUOL010000157.1:0-14140 GCA_964446345.1 uncultured Iamiaceae bacterium
ACCGGACAGCAGCACCGCCCGCCTGCGGTGGCGATGGAAGGCCGCGGGCTGTGACGACGATGCTCCGCTGGGGCGGCCGGTCGTGGCGGTAGCTTGTGTCCAGCGATCGGAGCACGCGCCGCACTCCATCCGAACAGCTCTCGCTGTTCGACATCGAGCTCCCTCCCACCGAAGCCGACACCACGGCAAAGGAGGCGATTCGCGATGAACCGCTACGGCCGGCTCGTCCTCGAGCACAACCGGACCCACCGCCCGGACGCCTATTCGCAGATCCCGGACCCCGACGACTTCTTCACCGAGGCCGGAGAGACGATCGCAACCGCGATCAGCGACCTGCGCGACCAGATCCTCGGCCAACCCCGAACCAACGAGAACCTCGAGGCCTACCGGCACCGCGGCTACCAGGCATGGTCGACCGCCGAGGAGATCGTCCTGACGGACCACCACCTCCTCCAACCGGAGACGACCGAGACGACGGACGAGGACTGGGACGCCCCGGAGCTGGCGAACCGTTACCAGCTCCTGGCCGAGATCAACCAGATCATCAACCAGCCCCTGTAGCCCCGACCCCGACCGGGGCCACGGCAACACGCGACGACGCATCCTCAGCCGAGCGCGAATCGTTCCGACCGGCGAGCCAGGACGACCTCGCCCCACCGGGTGCGACGGCCAAGCTGCGCGCCAACCTCGATGCGCTCGAGATCGTGCGCCGCTGCCGCGACGAGGACCGTGCGGCGAACCCGGCCGAACAGGCTGCGCTCGCCCGGTGGGCCGGGTGGGGGTCGATCCCCCAGGTGTTCGACGACACCGACGACCGCTTCCCTGCCGAGCGAGCGCAGATCCGTCAGCTTCTCGGCACCGAGGAGGCGTGGAGCCAAGCCCGTCGCACCACCCTCAACGCTCACTACACCTCGGCGTCGGTCGTCACCGCCATGTGGTCCGCCGTTCGTGACCTGGGTGTCGACGGGCCGGTCCGGGTGCTCGAACCGGGCTGTGGGTCGGGGAACTTCCTGGGGTTCGCTCCGCTCGACGCTGTGCTCACCGGGGTCGAGCTGGACCCCACCACCGCGGTGATCGCCCGCCATCTCTACGGCGCCCGCGCCACCATCCACACCGGAGCGTTCGAAGACCTCCGCGTCGAGGACGGCGCCTTCGACGTGGCGATCGGCAACGTCCCGTTCGCCAAGGTCACCCCGCACGACCCCCACCACAACCGGGGCCGCCACGCCCTGCACAACTACTTCCTCCTCAAGTCGCTCCACCTCACCCGACCCGGCGGGCTCGTCGTCGCCCTCACCTCCCGCTACACCCTCGACGCCCGCAACGCGGCCGCTCGCCGGGAGATGGCGATGCTCGCCGACCTCGTCGGTGCCGTCCGGCTCCCCGAGCGCGCCTTCGCCCGAAGCTCGGGCACCGATGTCGTCGTCGACCTGCTGGTCCTGCGCCGTCGGTTGCCGGGAGGTGCGCCGACCGGCCCCGCGTGGGAACACGTCGTACCCATCGACCTCCCCCCAACCAGTGCGACCACGGACCGGGGGAGCTGTGAGCCGCTGGAGGTCAACGAGTACTTCGACGCCCACCCCGACCGAGTCCTCGGCGACTTGGCCGCGGCACGAGGCATGTACCGCGACCACGAGCTCACCGTCACTCCCAACGGCGACCTCGACACCCAACTCCCCGCCGCACTTCAACGACTTGTCGCCGACGCCACCTCGACCGGTCTCCGATTCGTCGCCGCGCCGGACAGCAGCGCCCAGCGTCGACCTGCGCCGGAGGTGGCGACCGGCACCTTCGACCTCACCCACGCCCAAGACGGCAGCTTCGTCACCAGCACCGACGGCGACATCGCCCAGCTCCGCGGTGGCGCCACGATCACCTACCAGCCCCGCGTCGCCAAAGACCGCTCCGAACTGGCTCGCCTGATCGGCCTACGCGACGCCGCCCGCTCCGTGCTCGGTGTCCAGCTCGATGGAGGCAGCGAGGACGACCTGCGCGCCGCGCAACAGGTGCTCACCGACCGCTACGACAGCTACCGACGTGTGCACGGGCCGATCAACCGGTCCAGTCAGGCCCGCACCGGGCGCCGTGACCCCGAGACCGGCGAGGAGCTGTACCGCAGGGTCCGGCCCCGCATGGGTGGCTTCCGAGAAGACCCCGACTGGCCCCTCGTCGCCGCCCTCGAGGTGTTCGACGACGAGACCCAACAGGCCCGGCCCGCCGCCATCTTCTCCGAGCGGATCATCGATCCGCCCCATGAACGCCACTCCGTCGACAGCCCCGACGAAGTCGTCGCCGTCTGCCTCGACGAGTCCGGCCGCGTCTCGCTCGAACGGGCAGCGGAGCTTCTCGGCCTCGATGCCGACACCACGAGGCAACGCCTCGGCCGCCTCGTCTACGACGAGCCCGGAACCGACCGGCTCATCCCCGCCGCGGAGTACCTGTCGGGCAACGTACGCACCAAGCTCGACGCCGCCCGCGTGGCCGCGCTCGACGACCCCCGCTACCGGGTGAACGTCGCGGACCTCGAAGCGGTCCTGCCCCGCCAGCTCGAACCGGCCGACATCACCGCCCGACTCGGCTCACCGTGGATCCCCAGCCGCGACGTCGAGTACTTCGCTGGCGAAGTGCTCGACGCAACGGTCGATGTCGAACACCTCCCACAGCTCGGCCACTGGTCCGCTCGACTCCGCGACGGCAGCCGGCGCAGCGTCGCCCTCACCTCCGAATGGGGCACCTCACGCGCCGATGCGATCACGTTGCTCGACGCCGCGCTCAACCAACGGCTCCACACCGTCACCGACGCCACCGACGATGGACGCCGCGTCCGCAACGACGCCGAGACGCTCGCTGCCCGCGACAAGCAGGAAGCCCTCACCACCCGGTTCTCGACCTGGGTGTGGGAGGACCCCACCCGCGCCGAACGCCTCGCCACCACCTACAACGACCTGTTCTCCTCGACGGTGCTCCCACACCACGACGGCAGCCACCTCACCCTTCCCGGCCTCGCTGGGAGCTTCTCGCCCCGTGATCACCAACGCGCCGCGGTGGCCCGTGTTCTCACCGACGGCCGCACCCTGTTGGCCCACGCTGTCGGCGCGGGCAAGACCGCCACGATGGTCATGGCTGCCATGGAGCTGCGACGGCTCGGCTCCGCGTCGAAGCCCGCGGTCGTGGTCCCGAACCACATGCTCGAGCAGTTCTCCCGAGAGTGGCTCCAGATCTACCCGACCGCCCGGATCCTCGTCGCTGATCGGGAACGGCTCTCGAAGGGCCGGCGCAAGGAGTTCGTCGCCCGCGCCGCTACCGGCGACTGGGACGGGATCGTGTTCACCCAGTCCGGCTTCGCACGTGTACCCCTCGGCGCCGATCTGATGCGCGAGTACCTGGCCGGTGAGATCGAGACAGCCCGCGCTGCGCTCGCCGGGTCTCGTGACGGAAAGGGCCTGTCTGTCAAGAAGCTCGAACGGCGCATCGCCCAGATGGAGGAGAACTACAAGCGGCTTCTCGCTGAGCACACCAAGGACGACGGCGTCCGCTTCGAGGAGACCGGCATCGATTTCCTTTTCTGTGATGAGGCCCACGCCTACAAGAACCGGCGGGTCGACTCGAGCATCGACGGTGCCGCCAACACTGGCTCGCAACGGGCCCAAGACCTCGACTCCAAGCTGTGGGCGCTTCGTCGCGCCCACGGGCCGCGGGTGGCGGTGTTCGCGACAGCGACCCCGGTGGCGAACTCGATGGCCGAGCTGTGGGTCATGCAGACCTACCTCCAACCCGACCAGCTCGAAGCGGTCGGGCTGCGACCCTTCGACGCGTGGGCCGCCACCTTCGGCCGGACCCACACCGCTCTCGAGCTGGCACCCGACGGGTCGTCCTATCGGATGCAGACCCGCTTCGCCCGGTTCCAGAACGTCCCCGAACTACTCACCCTCTACCGCCAGGTCGCCGACGTGCGCACCCTCGACGACCTCGACCTCCCCACCCCTGTCATCGCCGGCGGACAGGCCGAGACGGTCGTGGTCGACCCGAGCGACAACCTCGTCGACTACGTGCTCGACCTCGCGGCACGAGCCGAACGCATCCGCAACCGGGCCGTCGACCCCGCCGAGGACAACATGTTGAAGGTCACCGGCGACGGACGCCGCGCCGCGCTCGACCTCCGCCTCGTCGGCCTGGACGCACCGACCGAGCAGGCCAAGCTCGACGTCACCGCCCAACACATCTCCGCGATCCACCACGCCACCCGAGACCACCGCTACGCCGATGACCACGGCCAGCTCACCCTGCGCCCCGGTGCACTCCAGCTCGTGTTCTGCGACGTGTCCACCCCAGCGGGTGACGGCTGGAACGCCTACGACGAACTGAAGTCGCTGCTGGTTCGGAGGGGAGTCGAGGCCGGTGCGATTCGCTACATGCAGTCCGCCCAGACCGACCAGGCCAAGGCCAACCTGTTCGCCGCCTGTCGTGACGGCACCGTCGCCGTGCTCATCGGTTCCACCGAGACCATGGGCGTCGGCACCAACGTCCAGGCCCGCGCCATCGCCATGCACCACCTCGACGCACCCTGGCGACCCGCCGACATCGAACAGCGAGACGGCCGCATCCTCCGCCAGGGCAACCAGAACCCCGAGGTCCGCATCCTCCGCTACGTCACCGAAGGCAGCTTCGACACCTACATGTGGCAGACCCTCGAACGGAAGGCCGCGTTCATCGCCCAGGTCACCCGCGGCGACCTGCCCGACCGCGACGTCGACGACATCGGCGACCAGGCCCTGTCCTTCGCTGAGGTGAAGGCCCTCGCTACCGGTGACCCGCTCGTGTTGGAGAAGGCCGCCGTCGACGCAGACGTCGCCCGGCTCACCCGCCTCGAGCGCGCCCACCAGGACGACCAGCACCGACTCCGGCGCACCCACGACACCGCCTCTACCCGCGCCGAGCGAGCCTCTGGTCGGGCCGCGCAGATCGAGGGGGTGTTGGAGCGAGTGGTCGACACCCGCAGCGACCGCTTCGCCATGACGGTCGTCGGCCATCGGCACTCCAAGCGGGTCGATGCCGGCGAACACCTCCAACGGCTCATGGCTGACCGGCTCGACCAGACCCCACCCGAGACCAACGGCCCGATCGTCGAGATCGGCACCCTCGCCGGGCTCACCGTCACCGCCCAGGCCGTCACCACCATCGACGACGAGATCCGTCTCACCATCGCCGACGCCCACATCGAAGTCACCTACCCGGCGCTCGACTGGAAGCGCAGCGAACCCGCCAACCTCGTCACCCGCCTCGAACGCCAGATCCAACGCCTGCCCGAAACCCTGACGTCCCTCCAGGCCGAAGCCGACACGGCTCGCGGTGAAGTCGACCGTGCCGCCGCCCGCATCGGCGCGCCGTGGGACCGCGCCGAGGAGCTCGCCGGACTTCGTCGCCGGCAAGGCGAGATCAACGACACTCTCACCGCCGCTGCGAACTCGGAAGCAGTCGAGGCGTCTCCCGCCGCGATCGGTGCAATGCCACCTTCGGAGCCCCCGCCCCGAAGCGACGGTCTCTCTCTGTGACGTTTCCCTGTTCAGCATGGGCCAAACGGCCTACTCTCGTGACTCATGTGCGACTGGACTTCGACCGAGCGGCCCGGGTGGGTCGGGCCAGGTCGAGGGCTCTGTCGGCGGGGGAGCAGCGGGCGACGGACTCCGGTCCACCCTCCTATCAGCGACCTCCCGGCGGCAGACCATGGGCACGGAGCACTCCGGTAGCGGGAGCGAGCCACCCGGCCAGCGAACGAGGCCCGTTGCGGGCCTCCGACTCCGACCCCTGCCCCCGTGCGCTGACCCCGCGTTCCCGGTCCTGCACGACTACTTCGAGATGGTCTACGGGCCGCTGATCGGTCCCACCTCGACCATGCTGGCCAGAGCGCTGAATCGCCACCTCTCCGATGCCGGTGGCCCGGTCACCGTCTGCCCGATCGAGCTGTCGCTCGAACTCGGCCTGCGGGCCAGCCGCGGCGAGCCGATCGGCACCACATCGCCGTTGACCAAGGCCATCAAGCGCCTTCGAGACCACCGCCTGATCCAGCAGGTTGACTCCGACACGCTTGGTGTTGTGGTCGAGGTGCCACCCCTTTCGCCCCGAGCCCTCAGCAAGCTCCCCGACTCGGTTCGTAGCGCTCACGAGGCGTTCGTCAGAAGGGACGGCAGCTTCTGAGCCCCAGTTCAGGCTGCCGCTGGGCCCCACCTCCCGAGAACACTCGAAGCCACCGTTCACCTGCCGATATGTCATAGGCAGCAACGGGCAGCGTCACGGCCGTCTCGTACAGTCGTGTGGTCGACCGAACGGTCCACGGCCGGGGGAACACATGGACGTCTTCGAGGTACGAGAGCAGCTGGTCAGCGACTACAGGTCGTTCACGGCTGCCTTCGTCGAGCCTCGGGACGAACGAATCGCTGACTTCCTGGATCGCCAGATCCTTGCTGGCGCGCAGTGGCCGGACCCCTGGCTGTCTCTGAATCCGAGCTTCGATACCGGAGGGACGGTGTCGGACCTGGTCCGCGATGGACGCTTACATCCTGAGTGCGAACAGATCTTCCGTGTGAAGCAGCACAGGGACGATCCCGGTCGCGTGGGGCTCACCTTCCACCGGCACCAGGCTGACGCCATAGCTGCGGCGGCGACCGGGCACTCGTACGTGCTGACAACTGGGACCGGCTCGGGCAAGTCCTTGGCCTACATCGTGCCGATCGTCGACCGGGTCTTGCGTGAGCGCGAGCAGGACCCTCGGCGGGGCGTGAAGGCGATCATCGTGTATCCGATGAACGCCCTGGCAAACAGCCAGGTGCTCGAGCTGGAGAAGTTCCTCCAGTACGGATACGGCGACGGTGACCAGCCGGTCACTTTCGCTCGCTACACGGGCCAGGAGAGCCAGGACGACCGTCGGAAGATCCTTGCGGATCCGCCTGACATTCTCCTGACCAACTACGTCATGCTCGACCTGGTGCTGACACGCCCGGACGAGCGTCGCCACCTCATCTCCGCAGCTCAGGGCCTGCACTTCCTGGTTCTCGACGAACTCCACACCTACCGCGGACGACAAGGCGCTGACGTCGCCTTGCTGGTCCGGCGGGTGAAGGACCTCTGCCAGTCTCCGGACCTGCAGGTTGTCGGCACGTCGGCGACGATGGCGTCAGGTGGTACCCGTGCTGAACGATCCGAGGTGGTCGCTTCGGTGGCGTCGCGCCTGTTCGGCTCCGATGTTGCCCCTGAGCGCGTAATCGGCGAGACCTTGGTCCGCGCCACCTCAGGCCGATCACCGTCGCGGGACGACCTTTCCTCGTCCGTGCGTCGGGCTGCAGCGGGAGTTGTCGATCCTTCCTACGAGTCCCTTGCGGCGGACCCGTTGGCAGGGTGGATCGAGTCGACCTTCGGCCTCGCCGAGGATGAGACCGGTGCCCTTGTCCGCAGCGCACCCACGACCGTTCCAGCTGCCGCTGAGAGCCTTGCCAGAGAGTCCGGTGCAACCGAGGAGGACTGCAAAAAGGCCATTCGGACCGTCCTGCTCGCTGGCAGCCGGACGCGTCACCACGAGCATGGTCGACCCCTGTTCGCGTTCCGCCTCCACCAGTTCATCTCCAAGGGCGACACCGTGCACGTGAGCCTCGAGCCGGAGACCAGCCGGCACATCACGGCTCAGTACCAGCTTCGAGTGCCGGGGCATCCAGACAAAGCGCTCCTTCCGCTTGGGTTCTGCCGGGAGTGCGGGCAGGAGTACTACGTCGTTTCACGGGTTTCGCGCTCCGGTGCGGCCGCGTACGTGCCGCGCCATGACAGCGACGCGTCCGGTGGAGATGCAGTCACGGGCTACCTGTACGTCTCCGAAGATCACCCGTGGCCGGCCGACCCTGCTGTCGAGGGACGTCTACCAGATCACTGGCTCGTCGAAGACGACGACGGATCCACCTCGGTCGCAGCGAACAAGCGGAAGTACCTGCCCGAGCCTGTGTTCATCGCCCCTGACGGCACCGAGGCCGGCGAGGGGTCGGGACTTCGGGCTTGGTTCATGTCCACGCCGTTCGCGTTCTGCCTGCGGTGCCGCGTGTCCTACGAGCAGGTCCGCGGCAATGACTTCTCGAAGCTGGCGACGCTCGACCAGGAGGGTCGTTCATCGGCGGTCACGATCCTGTCGTCGAGCATCGTCCGATCGCTACGCGCCTTCGACACGGAGCACCTGGCGCCGGAGGCCCGCAAGCTCCTTACCTTCGTCGACAACCGGCAGGACGCGTCGCTGCAAGCGGGGCACTTCAACGACTTCATTCAGGTCGCCCAACTCCGTGGGGCGCTCAGTCACGCCCTTGACCGGTACCCGGAGGGGCTGACGCACGATGCCGTGGCCCAGGTGGTGACCGACTCTCTGGGGCTGGAATTCGCTGACTTCGCCGAGAACCCGGGTGCGAAGTTTTCGCAGAGGGACTCCGCGGAGCGTGCCCTGCGGCAAGTCATCGAGTACCGCCTTTACACGGACCTCAAGCGCGGCTGGCGCGTAACGATGCCGAACCTCGAGCAGGTCGGCCTCCTGCACGTGCACTACGTCGACCTCCCGGAGATCGCAGCCGACGTCGAGACCTGGGAGGGGCGCCATCCCCTTCTGCAGCGCGCGAGCGCTGCGTTGCGAGAGGAGCTCGCTCGGATCCTGCTCGACGAACTCCGCCGGGTTCTGGCGATTGATGTCGATTGCCTCACCGAGCTTGGCTTCGAACGGGTCCAGCGTGAGTCCCGCCAACACCTGCGCGAACCGTGGGGGGTCGCCGACGGCGAACGGATCGAGCTGGTAGGGACCGTGTTCCCTCGGTCCGGCTCGCCGGGTGGCCAGCGAAGCGACCTCAACATCTCGGGCCGCACCGCCTTCGGCCGGTACCTGCGTAGCCCGAATGGATTCGGTCGCGACCTCTCCACCCAGGAGGCGTTGGAGATCATCGTCGACCTCTTCGACGTGCTGAACCAGGTCGGAACCCTGACCCAAGTCAGCACCGACGCGAACGGCGTGCCCGGCTACCGGCTGAAGGCCGCCTCCGTTCGCTGGCTCCGCGGCGACGGAACCAAGGGAGCAGACGATCCACTGCGACGGCGCCTGGACACCGAGCAGGTCGCGAGGGTCAACCCCTTCTTCCGCGACCTCTACCGCGAGGTCGCACTCGGTCTCACCGGCCTGCACGCAAAGGAACACACCGCACAGGTCCCACCCGACCAGCGCGAGGTCCGAGAGCACGACTTCCGAGACGGCACGTTGCCGTTGCTGTACTGCTCGCCGACCATGGAGCTCGGCGTCGACATCTCGAGCTTGAACGCCGTCGCACTGCGCAACGTGCCGCCGACACCCGCCAACTACGCCCAGCGCTCAGGTCGGGCCGGCCGCTCCGGCCAGCCCGCACTGGTCGCGACGTACTGCGCCTCGGGCAACGCGCACGACTCCTACTGGTTCCGTCGCAGCCGTGACATGGTCGCCGGTTCCGTCCAGCCACCTCGGCTCGACTTGGGGAACGAGGAGCTGGTCCGCTCCCACGTCCATGCCGTCTGGCTGTCAGAGACCGACCAGTCGATGAAGGCCCGCTTGACCGACATCGTCGACGCGACAGGTGACAACCCAAGCCTCGCCATCATCCCGGAGGTTTGGCGGGCGCTCACCGAAGAGCGACCACAACGAGAGGCCATTAAGCGTGCCGAGCGGGTTCTCGGCGAGCTCCGTCAGACCTGGGACGCTCACGACGACCTCGTGGCGTGGTGGTACGACGGCTGGGTCCACGACGTCGTGACCAAGGCACCTGAGAACCTCGACCGCGCCCTCGAACGTTGGCGAGACCTCTATCGGACCACGCTCGCTGAGTACACCGACCAAGGTCGAGTCGCCATCGATCCGAACGCTCCACGGCGAGCGCGCGACGCGGCAGCGAACCGTGAACGCGAAGCCCGCGATCGCCTGAAGCTGCTGCGAAACGAAGACTCCGACATCGGCCAGACCGACTTCTACTCCTACCGTTACCTCGCGTCCGAAGGCTTCCTGCCCGGCTACTCGTTCCCCCGGCTACCCCTCGCGGCCTACATCCCCGGCGGCAGAGCCGGACGCGGAGCCCGTGAAGGTGACTACCTCCAACGGCCCCGATTCCTGGCCATCCGCGAGTTCGGCCCGGGCGCGCTCATCTACCACGAAGGGGCCCGCTACGAGGTGGTGCGAGTCCAGCTCCCACGTTCCGTGGAGGGAGCGGGTCAGATCGAAACCGAGGACGCGCGGCGCTGCGAGGACTGCGGCTACCACCACCCGGTCTCAGTCGGCACCGACACCTGCGAAGGGTGTGGCGCGCGTCTCGGCGCCAAGACCTACGGCCTCCTGCGACTTCAGACCGTGCACACCCGCAGGCGGGAACGGATTTCCAGCGACGAGGAGGAGCGACGCCGGTCCGGCTTTGAGCTGGAGGTGTCCTACCGGTTCGCCAGTCACGGCGACCGGCCCGGACGCATCGACGCGAACACCTCAGCCAACGGGATGAGCCTCGTCGACGCCACCTACGGCGACGCCGCGACGATCCGCATCGCCAACGTCGGCCGTCGACGACGGAAGGACGAAGCCGACCGCGGCTTCTGGTTGGACACCATCGGAGGCAAGTGGCTCTCCGACAAGCAGGCCGCCGATGCCACCGTGGACACCGACAATCTCGAAGCCGACCTCGCCGACGTTGCCTCCAAAGCGAAGGTGATCCCCTACGTCGAGGACACCCGCAACATCCTCCTCGTTCGGCATACTCGATCGCTCGACGACGTCACCGCAACGAGCCTTCGCTACGCCCTCGAGCGAGGTGCCGAGGCGTGGTTCCAGCTCGAAGACTCCGAACTCGACTCGAACGAGCTTCCCGACCCCGCCGACCGAGGACGTTTCGTCTTTACCGAATCAGCCGAGGGCGGCGCCGGCGTGCTCCGTCGCCTCGTACTCGAACCCGACGCCCTCGCCCAGGTCGCCCGCATCGCATTGGAGCGTTCCCACTTCGATCCAGAGAACGGGGCCGACCTCGACCACGCCCCCGGTGCAACTGAGCGGTGCGAGAAGGCCTGCTACGACTGCCTGCTGTCCTACGGCAACCAGCTCGACCACGCGCGCATCGACCGCCACGCCGTCCGCGACCTGCTCCTCGAGCTGGCGGCCTCGACGACCGCATCCGGATCAGGTGGTCGCACCCGCGCCGAATCCCGCACCCTGCTCGACGCGCTTGCCGACTCGTCGCTCGAACGCGACTTTGTGCAATGGCTCGATGAACGAGGACACCGACTCCCAGACCGTGCCCAGACCACCGTGTCCGCCGCTCGCGCCCGGCCCGACCTGGTCTATGACCTGCCAACCGGGCTCGTCGGCATCTTCATCGACGGGCCCGTTCACGACACCCCTACCCAGTCAGAACGAGACAGCGATGCCGAGGATCGACTGGTCGACCAAGGTTGGAGCGTGATCCGCATCCGATACGACGACGACTGGACGACTGCTGTCTCGAAGTTCCGCTCAGTGTTCGGAGACGGCCGAACGACATGAGCACCACCAACTCCGGGTTTGCGCCCGGCACCCTCGTCCATGCACGCGGCCGCGAATGGGTCGTCCTCCCGGACTCCGAGCCCGACTTCCTTGTGCTTCGCCCCCTCGGTGGCGGAGACGATGACACGGCTGCGGTCTTCCCCGCCATCGAAGAGGTGGTGGAGGCGACGTTCACGCCCCCTACCGTCGACGACCTCGGCGACACCGCTAGCGCCGACCTGCTTCGCACCGCTCTGCGCATCGGGTTCCGCTCATCTGCCGGACCCTTCCGGTCACTCGGGCGTCTCGCCGTCGAACCCCGCGCCTACCAGTACGTGCCCCTCATGGTGGCCCTCCGCCAGGAAACCGTACGGCTCCTCATCGCCGACGATGTAGGTATCGGCAAGACCATCGAAGCGGGACTGATCGCCTCAGAACTGCTTGCCCAAGGCGACGCATCGAGGGTAGCTGTGCTCTGCAGCCCCGCCCTCGCCGAGCAATGGCAACGAGAGCTGCGCGACAAGTTCGGCATCGACGCCGAACTCGTGCTGCCCTCAACTGCAGCACGTCTGCAACGGGGACTGATGATGAACGAATCCCTGTTCCAGAAGCACCCGTTCGTCGTCATCTCAACCGACTTCATCAAGGCCCACAACCGCCGATCCGAGTTCCTCAACCACTGCCCCGACCTTGTCATCGTCGACGAAGCCCACAGCGCCGTCGCCGATGGAGCCAGCGGGGGAGCAAAGGCCCGCACTCAGCGCTACGACCTCCTTCGCGACATCGCTCGGGACCCCAGCCGCCACCTGGTTCTCGTCACCGCCACCCCGCACTCCGGAAAGGAGGAAGGCTTCCGGAATCTGCTCGGCCTGCTCGACCCGGCCCTCGCCACCATCAACCTGGATGACGTAAAGGGGCGCGAACACCTCGCGCGCCACTTCGTCCAGCGCCGGCGGGCCGACATCCGCCGCTTCTTGGACGAGGACACTGCCTTCCCATCGGACCGCGAGACCAAGGAAGCCCCCTACGAGCTGTCCGCCGAGTACGCCGCATTGTTCGATCGAGTCCTCGACTACGCCCGGGAACAGATCACCGACGCCACCACCGGCCAACCGGTACTACGCCAACGGGTTCGCTGGTGGTCCGCACTCGCACTACTCCGCACCCTCGCCTCATCCCCGCGGGCCGCAGCCGCAACCCTCCGGACCAGGGCAGCATCGGCAGAGGCGTCGACGATCGAAGAAGCAGACGCCCTTGGGCGCGCCGCAGTGCTCGACACGGCCGACGACGAAGCCCTCGAAGGTATCGATGTCACCCCCGGAGCCGATGCCGGAGACCCAGACGAGGAGCCCACTACCTCGAAGAGTCAACGGCGCCGTCTCCTCGACCTCGCCAAGGCCGCCGACAACCTCAGTGGCCCCAAGCTCGACCGCAAACTCGCCAAGCTCGTCGCCGAAGTCAAGGGCCTGCTGGCCGACGGGTACGACCCCATAGTCTTTTGCCGGTTCATCGACACTGCCGACTATGTCGCCCAACACCTCGAGGGTGTTGTCGGCGAGAACGTCGCGGTCGCGTCGGTCACCGGCACCCTGCCGCCAGACCTACGGGAAGCACGGATCGCTGAACTCACCGCTCAGCCAGGGCGCCATGTGCTCGTCGCCACCGACTGCCTCTCCGAGGGCGTCAACCTCCAGGACCACTTCCAGGCGGTCGTCCACTACGACCTTGCCTGGAACCCGACTCGCCACGAGCAACGCGAGGGACGAGTCGACCGGTTCGGCCAGACCCGCGACATCGTCCGGGCGGTCACGGTCTACGGGCGCGACAACCGCATCGACGGCATCGTTCTCGACGTCCTTCTGAGGAAGCACCAAGCAATCCGCAGCGCGACCGGTGTGTCGGTCCCGGTACCTGACGAATCCGATGGAGTCGTCGAGGCGCTCATGGAAGGCCTGGTACTTCGCGGCAAGGACAGCGGTGACCAGCTCACTCTCGATCTCGGGCTCGAGCGCCGCCGAGATGACCTCCACCGGTCCTGGGAGTCGGCCGCCGAACGCGAGAAGCGGTCAAAGACCAAGTACGCGCAAGATGCCATCCACCCCGACGACGTCGCCCGCGAGGTGGCTGCAGCCCGTACAGCCTTGGGTAGCCACCACGACGTCGCTCACTTCACCATCGAGGCCCTGCGAGCACTCGGATCTTCCGTCACACCAACCGACCGCGGTTGGGAGGCCGTCACCGCGACCTTGCCAGTCGGTCTACGAGACACGCTTCCACCCGGTCACCGCGAACCCCTACCCCTCCACTCCGACCACCCGGTCCCACGAGGCCAAGCACTGCTCGCCCGAACTGATCCCCATGTCGAAGCCATCGCCCGCCATGTGCTCGACGCAGCGCTCGATCCCACCCTTGAAGGCCGGGTGGCGAGTCGAGCTGGCGTCGCCCGCACGAAAGCCGTGACGCAGCGCACCACGCTCCTCCTCGTCCGATTCCGGTTCCACCTCGATCTGCCCGCCCGCGGCGGCGTTCGCCAGGTCGTGACTGAGGAAGCCCGGTTCCTGGGGTTCACCGGTTCACCAAGCCAGGCGCAGTGGCTGCCTCAGG
>CAYUOL010000158.1:0-14102 GCA_964446345.1 uncultured Iamiaceae bacterium
GGGGTGGATACCCGGTGTCTGACCAACGAAGTCGACCCGGACTACCGCGGAGGGGCCGACACGGCGCCGTATCGCATCGATCCGGAGTCAGTCACCTCAGCTATTCGGAACTGGCACGCAGATTTCTAAGTCTCACCGGTGGCGACTGGGGCGCAAGGACTCAGGCAATCACGATAGCTGCGCCAGTTCGATCGCTGAACTGTAATACGCGTTGTCCCGTTCTAGATCGGGCCGCGACGCGAACGCCTCTACGGATCCGTTGCGCATGACCATGACCTTGTCGCATACGAGTATCGTGGACAGCCGGTGTGCAACTACAACAATGGTGGTGGTTCCACGGAGGCGTTCCAGTGTGTCTGTCACGACCGCCTCAGCGTGAACATCGAGGGCGCTGGTCGGCTCATCGAGGACCAGAAGTTGTGGTCGGCCGACGAGGACTCGGGCGATGGCGAGGCGCTGGCGCTGCCCACCTGAGAGTCCGCTGCTTCGTGGACCGATAACGGTGTCGAGTCCATGGGGGAGCGACGAGAGGTCCCGATCCAGTCCAGACGCTTTAACTGCAAGGTCGATATCGGCGTCCGAAACGGAGTCTCGGAAGAAGCGAACGTTGTCTATGAGACTTCCCTCGACGAGTTGTGACTCCTGAGAAACCAGTCCAGTCAAGCGGCACCAGTAATCAGGTCCAATGTCCTTCAAGTCGACGCCATCAATTCGTAGTTCTCCTGTGGTCGGCAGACGCAGACCAAGTAACAGTTCCACGAGCGTGGTCTTCCCGCTACCGGACGGGCCAATGACGCCGATTACCTCTCCGGAGTGGATCGATAGGCTAGTCTCCTTTAGGGCGTCATTTACCGCGTCGTACGTGTACGAGACACTGTCAAACTCAAGTGTCTGAAACGAGGAAACTGGCGCAATGCCGGCGGGTGGTGTGGAATTGCGCAGGGCCGACTCGCGGTCATGTATCAGATCCAGATACGGGAGTATCCCCTTCATTTGATGGTACACGCCCTGAAGCGATCGACCGTATTGCGACGCTCGAAGGAGAAGCAGGAGAAGGGCGACAAAGCGCGTGGTGTTCCCCAAATCCATGATGTAGAGAACTCCGAGACCGCAGAGGACCAGAAGAATTGTTCCGGTCTCGAATATCGTTGGTGCCGTGCCCATGAGAACTTGTTCTCGGGTGCGAAGGTGCCGTAGCCGCGTGCTGACGGACTTCAACCTCGCCTCGAACTTGAGCTCGACCCCTGCCAACCGTATTTCGCGTGCCATCGCTACGGTTTCGCCGAGTGCCGATGCATAGGCAAGCGAGACTGTTCTCACCTCAGTAGCGACGCGCTTGGAGCGCCTTACTAACGGCTGCAAACCCAACGTGAAAAGGAGGGACAAGGCGATTGCAACGATTGTTGCAATCCATGACATCGTCAGCGCACCCGCGAGCATGATGACGGCGCTGCTCAGATACCCTGTTCCGGATGCCAATGCTTTTACGCCTTGACGCCCCGAACCCACCGCACCGTTAACGACGTCCTGTAATTCGTTGCTACGTTGTTCGGACTGCATTGGCCAGGAGGCCTTGAGAAAGGCATCCATGAGCTGCTCGCGCTTTTCGTCCTCATAGCGACACCCGATTGCGCTGGAGAGGTACGTGTCCACCTGTCGAAGGGCGCCTCGTGTCACGACTAGAACGGCCGTGATGACCAGTAGCTGACCCGTGGAGATGGCCAAGGTCCTACCAGCTAGTGTGGTTGTATATGCCTGTTCGCCGGTTCCTATAAGCGAAGTTAACGTGACAAGAATTGCCAGCATTGCAAGTTCTACAACAGCGGCGACAGACGCAACCGCTCCGTCCAAGAGGATTGCTCGGTGATACCCCCGGTAGTATTGCCAAACGGCTGACACGTCTCGGCGCCGAGCCGGAGAGCCAGTACGGCCCTCTGCGCTTGTCTTACCCGTGTTTACCGACTTCATTCGCACCGCATTTCGTTGCTGGTTAGTTTCGTTAGCGGGCTTGCCGCTCGTTGAATCAGCGGGCCCGATATCGCGAGCGAGGACGGGAGGGCAAAGGCAATAGCTCTGGTGTGCGGCGCCCTTCGTGCAGCCATGCGGAGATACTTCGCCGCAAGCGCCCGTGGTCCGCCGGCAACGTAGATCGCTACCGCCATCGTGGACATCCGTTCTGCGATGATCTTGTTGTACTCGTCGGATACGCCGAAGTGCTTTGCCAGTGAAGGCAGGTAGTACTCGAACCGTCCGATGCGACCAGCTTGGTGACTCATGGAAGCAGGGTTGATTCTCCAGTTCGTGAGTGGTTCCGATAGGAAGAAGAAGCGGGTTCGCCGAGCGAGCCGGAGGAGCATGTCGAAGTCCTCTGCCGGCAACGTCTCGTCGTAAGGCCCGGCTTCAGTCAACACGGTGCGGCGGTACATGGCCGAGGGCGTGGTGAAGTTGCGTCCCTTGACGAGGTCGACGAATGCGTCTTCGGCGACGGGGGGGCCGCCGGTTTCGAGCCAGTCGCCGATCAGGGTCCCGTCCAGGTCGACGAGGTGCATGTCGGTGTGAATGACGCCGTATGCGTCGGGGAGCTCTTCGAACTGGGAAACGACGCGGGCGACCCGATCCGGCTCCATCCAGTCGTCGGCCGACATCATCGTGACGTACTTGCCGGTGGCCTGGGCCAGTGCCATGTTCAGAGTCGCGCACAAGCCGCGATTCGTTTGGTTCGCCACCAGCTGCGCCGGCCAGGGCGTGTCATCCAGCAAGCGCTGAATGATCGCCACGGAGCCGTCGGATGACGCATCATCGGTGACGATCAGCTCGAGGTTCGCGTAGGTCTGGTCCAAGATGCTGCGAAGTGCCTGTTCCACGAACTCCTCGTGGTTGAAGCACACCAGCACGACCGTCACCAGCGGCTCTCCGGCTGCTGGAACGTCCCTGTCAGTCAGGTCGTTCACGCTGAAGATCCCGAATGACTGCTGCTCGTTGATGGCCGGGGGATGCTCCCCTGGTCATCCCGCCTTTCGATCTGCACGGTTCACCATTCATTTCACGCCTCGCGAGGGCACGATCCTACAGGACCGTGATGTACGCCAGAAAACGGACCGAGGCCAAGAACCTTCGGGTCGCGTCAGGTCGAACGAATTGGGAAGCCCACCAGAAGCGCGCGCGCTCGTTCCGGGTCGTCGCGGAGCGATGTGAGGAAGAGCTCACGTCGGGCGAGCAACAGGTCGTCGGGCCACTCCCACCAGGCTGCAGCGTCGAGCGCTGCGGCGAGATCGTCGTCGAAGCGGGCTCGGGGCGCACCCGTCGGCACGCCGGCGACGATGCTGTAGGCGGGCACATCTCGACGAACGACGCTGCCGGCGCCGATGACGGCGCCGTTCCCGATGGACACCCCGCGCAGGATGACCGCGCCGTGCCCGACCCAGCACCCGTGACCGATCGTGACGGTCGCGACGGTGCTCAGGTCGCCGACCTGGCCTCCGAGGAAGCGATTGTTCACGTTCGGGACGGCGACATCTATCGGGTGGTCGACGCCGTACACGCCGACGTAGGACCCGAACTGCGTGAAGCGGCCCACGTCGACCGGAGCGTTGAACACGCACCCGATGCCGATGGTCGAGCCCCGCCCGATCACGATGCCCCGTCCTTGGAACGACGTGCCCCGTGAGACCACGTTGGCCCCTTCGAACTCGACGTTGCGCGCGCCATCGACGCTCTTGCCGATCCAGATCCCGGGCTTGACCTCTGCGGCCGACGGCATCTTCGCTTCGACCCGGCCGGCGGTGGTCCCGATCGCCTTGAGCATCTGGTTGGTGACGCGCTGCCTGAACGTCGAGGCCATCATGGTCTCCTTCGGTGAGGATCAGTCCTGGAACTGCTTGAGCACCTGCGTCTGCCATGTCGCCGGTTGGCGGAGGAGCGCGATGAACGCGTCAGCGCTCTCCCCGGTGCCGAAGTGCTTCGTCGGTTCGGACCGGTGCCCCCACACCCGATCGAGCGTCGCGACGATCGCGTCGCTCTCGAATGGCACGTTCTCGATGGTCGGGTGCGCGAAGCGGTTGTGCTGGCGGTCGCCGATGTTGATCGTGGGCACGCCGTAGACGGGTGCTTCATGGATGCCCGAGCTGGAGTTCCCCACGATCGCACCTGCGTGGCGCAGCGCGGTCAGGTAGAACTCGAACTTCATCGAAGGGAGCACGCGGAACTGCGGCGAGTCCTCGATGTCCCTGATGGCCCGGAGGATCTCCGCGCTGCCCGTGTCGTTGTTCGGGTACAGGATCACGAAGTACCGCCCAGTTGCTTCCAGCGCCCGCAGAAGGGTCGCTGTCTGGGCATGCAGCTCGTCGGATTCGCCCACCACGGGGTGGAGGGCCACGATCGCAAAGTCGTCGTGCTCGATCTCGTACCTGGCTCGAACGTCGGGCCACGAGGGGAGATCAGGCGAGAGCATGATGTCGATGTTTGGCGACCCGATGACGTGCACCTTGCTCGGGTACTCACCCATTCCCACGACTCGGTCCCTCGCCCCGTCGTTGGACACGAAATGCAGGTGTGACATCTTGGTGATCGTGTGGCGCATGAGCTCGTCGACGGTCCCCGAGAGCTCGCCCCCTTCGATGTGACCGACGAGGATCCCGTTGAGCGAGCCGACGATCGCCCCGGCCAGCGCTTCGACCCGATCGCCGTGCACGACGATGAGGTCGACGGGATACTCGGCGACGTAGTGGCTCAAGCCCTTGATCGTGTCCGCGAGGACCCGATCCATCATGAAGTCCGTGTAGTGGTCCTGGTTGAAGTGCAGGAAGATGTCAGAGAAGCCGTCCTTCTCGATCTCCTTCCACGTCCGACCGTACTTGTCGAGCAGGTGCATGCCGGTCGCGAAGATGGCGTACTCGAACTCCTCGCTGGCGGCGACCGCTCGGATGATCGACTTGAGCTTGCCGTAGTCCGCGCGGGTGCCGGTCACGAACAAGATCCGGCGGCGCTTGTTCTCGCTCGCGTTCGAGGTCACGACGCGATCATCGACCGGGTGATCTGCTCCCCGCTCAGCACTCGCGTGGTCGCAGTGCGGCCGAACAACGATTCGAGCTCCTCGGCCGGGATCTCGCCTGTTCCGGGACGCTTCACCCAGAGGTTCTCGGCACCGAAGGCCTCGCCCGCCTCGATGTCGTTGATGGCGACGACCGACGCGAACGCGAACGCTATCGTGGGCGCCTCCTCGGCCACCGGCGCCTTCGTGCCGCCTCGTGCGAGCTTCATGATCGCGCTGCCTTCGATCAGCTCACGGAGCGCGGTCGGGTCCATCGAGCACGAGATGTCCGGTCCGGGCCGGTCCATCCGGTCGGTGAAGTGCCGCTCCAGGATGTCCGCTCCCACGGCGACGGCGCCGAGGCACGGGATGTTCGTCAGCGTGTGGTCCGAGAGCCCCACGACGGCATCGGGGAACGCGGCGGCCAGTTCGGGGATCGCGCCGAGCCGCACCAGTTCAGGGGGCGTCGGGTAGACGTTGGTGCAGTGCAGCAGGGCGAAGGGGACGCGGGCCTCGCGCATGGCTTCGACCGCCGGCCTGATGGTCTCGATCGAGTTCATCCCGGTGCTGAGGATGATGGGTTTGCCGAAGGACGCAACGTGGCGGATGAGGGGGTAGTTGTTGCACTCGCCCGAGCCGATCTTGTAGGCGACGACGCCCATGCGTTCGAGCCGATCGGCTGCCGCCCGGGAGAACGGCGTGCTCACGAAGAGGAGTCCCTTCGCCTCGACGTAGTGCTTCAGCTCCGTCTCTTCGGCCTCGTCCAGGGCGCACGCCTCCATGATCTCGTAGATCGAGATGTCGGCGTTCCCTGGGATCACCTCCCGTGCGTGTGGCGACATCTCGTCCGCCACCACGTGGGTCTGGTGCTTCACGATCTCGGCGCCGGCCTCGGCCGCCGCGTCGACCATCTCCTTCGCGACCGACAGGTCGCCGCCGTGGTTGATGCCGATCTCGGCGATCACCAGAGGCGGCGCATCTCCGCCGACCAGTCGGTCTCCGATGTCGAACGAGTTCATGGCGTCGCTTTCATCAATGCCGCCGCAAGGTCCAGGTCGGCCTGGGTGTCGATGTCGATCGTCGCATACAGATGATCGGTGATGACGGCGCCGATGCAGGTCCCGAAGACGGATCCGTCGGCGATGGCGGACGACCGCGTCAGGTAGATGGCCCCGTTCTCGCGGTACCGGCGCTCTTCGTCCTGGCTCCGGGTCTCGAGCTTGTAGGACGGTCTGAACTCGCCATCATCGATCGTCCCGACCTTCGTCGTCACCGGGCTCACCGTGACCGCCGAGTCGAAACGGCGGTCGGCAAGGAGCGCAGCGCACGCATCGAGCCACCGATCGAGTCGCAGTGGCGACGTGGGCTGCAAGGTGACGATCGCGTCGACGGGGTGGTCACGCTGGATGTGCTCGAGCGCGTGGCGCACGACCGACGAGGTCGTCGCGTGATCCGTCGCGAGATCGGCGGGCCGGTCGATGATCGTCGCGCCATGGGCGCGGCCCGCCTCCGCGATGAGCTCGGCGTCGGTGCTCACGTACACATCCCTCACCAGCGGATGTCCGAGGGCGTAGCGGATGGTGTGGGCGACGAGAGGCAGCCCCCCGATCACCACCGTGTTCTTGTTCACGACGCGCTTGCTCCCCCCGCGGGCCGGTATCACAGCGTCGATGATCACGATGGGCGTACGGGCTGGTTCTTCACGACAGGCGGGTCCAAGCAGGTGGGTCAGGGGGCATCTGGGCCCGCCTAAGCTACCCGGGCCGCCTTTCTGCTTCGACCGTGTCTGGATCCACGAGATTGAACGTCCTTCTCCTCGCTCCCGACGGGGTCAGCGTGCGCAACTTCCTGCTCACCGGGCTTCCTCAGCGCCTGGGGGATCTCGGCGCGGTGGACGTGTTGCTCGGCGCGGGTCTGCAGGCCCACGACGAGGTGCGTGTCGACGGCGTGCGCCACCTGGGCGAGCTTCGTCCCTACCCGGAGCGTCTGGTCGAAGCACCGGTGCGCCGCACCCTCGAGTACTCGCACCTGCGCTGGTGCGATACCGATGGGACGAGGATGAGCCTGGACCTGCCCATCCCCGGGTCGGGGCGCTCGCGGATGCTTCGCGGCGCCGCAAAGACGGCGTCTCACCTGACCAGCAGCCCCCGGGGCATCCTGGGCCTGGTCAAGGCCCACGATGCCCTCGCCGACCGGCGTCCGGAGGTGGACACCTACGTCGACCTGCTCCGCGACTGGAAGACCGACGTCGTGTTGTGCGCCCACCAACGTCCCATCTCCGTGCAGCCGGTCGTCATGGCGGCCCGCCGACTCGGGATCGCCACGGCCACGTTCATCTTCAGCTGGGACAACCTCACGACCAAGGGCCGCATCGCCGCGCCGTTCGATCACTTCTTCGTGTGGTCCGACCAGATGGCGGCCGAGCTCGTGCGGTACTACCCCGACGTCGCGACCAGCCGGGTCCACGTCGTGGGCTCACCGCAGTTCGAGCCGTATGCCGACCCGGAGCTCTTGTGGGATCGCGAGCGGTTCGATCGCGAGCTGGGGCTCGATCCGGATCGGCCGGTCATCGTGTACTCCGGTGGCGACACGTTCACGTGCCCGGAGGATCCGGAACACCTGCGCATCGTGTGCGAGCTGATCCGCACCAGCGAGATCGAGGGGAGCCCGCAGCTCGTGCTGCGCCCCGCTCCGGTGGACACGTCGGACCGCTATGCGACGGTGCTCGCCGAGTACCCGATCGTGCTCTCGCGGCCGATCTGGCGCGACAGCGGCTCGGGCTGGGCGGCGGTCGTCCCGACTCGTGACGACATGGCCCTATTGGCGAACCTCACCCGCTTCGCGGATGTGAACGTCAACATGGCCTCGACCATGACCTTGGACTTCGCGCTGCACGACACCCCGGTGGTGAACCTCGGCTTCGACATCCTGCCCTCGAGGAACCTCGCACCGAGGTATTACCGGTTCGACCACTACCGACCGGTCGTCGACTTCGGAGCCGCCCGGGTGGCGAAGGATCCCGCCGCGCTGGCTCGGGCCGTCAACGCCTACCTGGAGGACCCGACGCTCGACCGCGAGGCGCGAGCCCGCTTCGTCGACTACGAGCTGCGCATTCGCCCCGGCGGTTCGATCCCTGCGATCGCAGCGGCCCTCACGAAGATGTACGACGGCGCGGTCGCCGAGGCGCGCAGCTGAGGAGCCCGGGGTCACCCCGCGGAAAGATCCTCAGTGCCACACGATGAACGATGGCACGTGGCTCAAGGGCAGCTTCTCGATGCTGAGGTGGCGACGGGCGCACAACTCGTCGATGGCTTGGGTCGCACCGCCAACAGTTCCGTAGTCATCGACAACGAGGAGCGCACCCGGAACCAGCCGGTCCTCCAGCATGGTGATGGCGTCGTTCGTCGGTTCGTAGACGTCCATGTCGAGGTGCAACAGCGAGATCCGCAACTCCGGCCGCTCATCCAGGACGCGGGGCACCGTGCTGCGCACGTCACCCTCGACCAGTTCGTAGTTGCCGAAGCCCTTGTCGTCGAGATACGCCGCGATCTCCGCACGTGAGTATCCGTCGCCCGCTTCAGCCTCGAACCGGTCGATGAAACCGAGGTCGTCGGCGCTCGCGACCTCGGAACGAGGAAAGGTCCCGAACGCATCGAAGCCGAACACCCGCCGAGACGACTCGGCCTCGAGGATCGCCCGGAAGGTCAAGAGGCGGGCGAGGGATGCGCCCTTGTACACGCCCAGCTCGACCACGGCACCGGGCAGCTGGAGGATGCGCTTGTAGAGCTCGTACTGGTTGAGCTGCTTGCCGAGACGATCCACCCTCGACGTCAGGTAGAACCCATTCTCGTACTCCCAGGCCCTCGAGCTCTCGTGATGCGGGCTGTCGTGCATGCGGGTCTCGATTCAGCTCGGTGTTCGACGTCTCGGCTTCGGGCAGAGTGCCTACCGCATCGGTGCGGTCTTCGTCGAGACTGCGACGTCGGCGATCGGGCCGGATCATCCGAAGCGATCTCACTCGAGTTGCTCCAACGTGCGAGCGACCAGCGCGTCAGGCCGTACGTGGTCGAGGTAGTAGCGGTGGTTCGCCGCTCGCATCGCCGCTCGCTTCTCGTCATCGTCCACCAGGTCGCGGACCGCTTCGACCAGCGACCGTGGATCTGAGTACTCGACGTAGTTGCGTCCTGCGGTGAACTTCCCGGGCACCTGGTGGACGAGCGGTTCGGTGACGATCGGCCGACTCGCGGCGACGTACTCCGCGAGTCGCCACCCGTTGGAGTCGACGAGACCTCGTGATGTGACGCACACCGCGGCCGAGCGCATCGCTCGGAGGTACGCAGGCTTCTTCACGACCTGGGGATCCGCGATGACGTCCGGGTAGTCGCGCAGGGCATCGGGTGACGGGCTGAGTCCTCCCAGGAAGCGCGGCCCGAACTCCTCACGCAGCTGGCGAATGCCCTCGACCCGGATGTGGTTCATCTGCGCTCGCATCTCGGCGCGATCCCCTTGGACACGCTTGGGGTCCCAGGTCCTGGTCAGGAGCAGGACATCGTGACCCGGCCGGCCGGGATCCTCTTCGAAGTGCCGCACCGATGCGGTTGCCCGACCGGTGTCGGTGAAGCGCGAGCCGGCGGAGCTGAGTCGAGCGAGGCGGGTCACCACGTCGCGGACGTTGTTCCGCCGCAGGCCGCGCAGGCTCCAGCCCATTCGGCGGAAGCGCCAGTCACCGCGGGCGTAGACGCCGTAGTTGAGTCCCAGCGGTCGAATGATGTCCTGGCGACCCGAGGCGGCGACCGTGGCCGGATCGAAGCTTCGCTTGTAGTAGCGCGTCGCCCAGGACAGGAGGTCAGGCGAGATGGTCGACACGTCAAAGGTGTCGTAGACGACGCGATGCCCCGCGATCTCTGCCTGAAGGATGGTGCCGCCGCCCCCGGGGTCGAAGCCACGCACCGTGCGAAGGCGGACCTCGACGGCGCCCGTCGCCGCCAGCATCGCGAACCCCGAGTACAACTGGCTGACGTGCTCGCCTGACGATGAGCAGAGCAGGTTCACGCGACGCACTGGCTGGATTGTACTGCGGTGCGATCGGGCTCAATCCGGGGCCGGATCGGATCACCTAGCCTCCCCCCGTGCGAGCTGGGGAACTCGAGGAGGTGCACGGCGCTGATCTCGGCGTCCCGTCGGCGAACATCGCCGGGAAGGTCGTCCTCGCGTCGATCGTCGCTTTCGTTGTCGCCGGCGGGGTGTTCCTCGTGCGAGGTACCCCGCTCTCCGGTGACGAACCGCTCTACGCCCTTCGCAGCCGATCGTTTCGCTGGGGTGAGACCCCCTGGTTCGCGTGGCCGTCGTACCGCGCTCCTGGCCTCCCGCTGCTCGCTGCGCCGCTCGTGGGCCTGCCCGAACCGATCCTCCGCGCCATGATCATCTGCCTCGCCGCCGCATCGGTCGCGCTCGTGTACGTGCTCGCCAGGACGTTCGTCGGGCAAAGCGCCGCGGCCTGGGCTGCCGTCGTCTTCGCGGCGACGCCCGGGCTGTTGGCGAGCTCGGTGTACTTCTTCCCTGATGTGCCGGGCTTGTTCCTGGTCCTCGTCAGCGTCGTGTCGATCGTCCGGTACCTCCTGGGCAAGGGGTCACACGGATGGCTCGTGCTGATGTGCGTGAGTCTCACCGCCGCGGGACTCGTGCGCTTCTCGGTCGGGATCGTCGCACTCGCGGCCTTGGTCGCGATGCTCGTCGCCGCGCCGAGCACGCTCTCCGCACGTCGAGGCCGGGCTGCGGTCACGGGAGCGCTGCTGGTTGCGATCACTGCGGCCGGCACGTTCCTCCCCGCCATCGGATCGCAGGACGGCTTGTCTCCCTTGGCGGCGAACCGTGAGCTGCTCAGCCAGAACGGGGCGCCACTGTCGAGGCGGCTCGTGACGCTGGCAGATACCTCGTCGTGGGCGTTCGGGCTGTCCAGACAGCTCTCCCTGGGCGCCGTCGCCGGCGCCGTGTTCCTGATCGTGTGCGGGATCGGGCTGCTGGTCGGCCTGCATGGCGCGGTGCGATCGCGCGATCGGCTCGTCTTGTTCCCGATCATCTGGTTCCCCCTCACGCTCGCCTTCTACGTGGTTGCCCTCGACCACTTCGAGATCCGGTACCTGGTGCCGCTCTTCGCGCCCCTGGCGATGGTCGCCGGCAGTGGCCTGTCGCTCGTTGCACGTCGGATGACCACGCCGTGGGCCGCCGTGCTCGTGGCCGTCACGTTGGCGGCGGGCCTGCTCTTCGGGACGTACCTCATCACCGTCCAGCTGCGCGCCGACGATGCTGAGGACCTCGCCGTACGTTCGGTCGGGGACTTCGTCGCCGCAGCTGACCGTGCGTGTGTGATGACGTTCGGCAGCGACGGCGGAAAGGTCTGGCTGCTTCCCTGGTACTCGGGATGCCACGCATCGAGCGGCCCTGGAGCGCAGATGTACGTCGCGGTGTGGAGGGATGCCTCGGTGCCAGCTTCGCGACCGCGTGCGGACGCCGAGTTGGTACGCAGCGAGACGTTCACCCTGACGAAGCAGGGAGACACGCAGCGTCGCGTGATCGACCTCTATCGCTTGCCGGATGCTCCTTGAGCGCAGGCGCCTCGTCGGAGGTGCTGCTTGGCGGCGATCAACGTGATGCCCGGCCCGGTTGGTCCACCCGGTGCCACAGCCGGCGAACGCGCGTGATCGGGGAGCCGTGGCCTTCGTGGAAGAGCTGGCCGTAGGCGTAGCGTGCGCCGTCACGTCGTGAGGGGTACGCCAGCGTCGTGTACACGATCTGCTTGAGCACGTGGCCCCGCGGGTTCGGATCGTGGTACGCGTCGAGCCAGCGTTGTTCCCGAGTGGACGGCACATACGCAGTCGCCCACGGGAGCAGGGGCGTGGTCGGCGCCATCTTGAAGAGATCAGCGGCGGCGCGCACGGCCGTGGCCAGAACGATCGAGCTCTGCCAACGGGTGGCGTGCTCACGAACGACGTCCTCGTCGAACCGGTCGGACATGAGCATCTCGGCGACGTCGCGCAGCGGCACCAGTCGTCGTAGGTCGCCCGGCAGTATGGCGTGGTAGCAGGCCGCCAGGATGAGCGCGGCATCGGACAAGGTCGGGATGTCAGCGCCACCCACGCGCAGCGTCGGTCGCGTCGCGAAGAGATCGCTCGAGGGGATCGACGCACCGAACGGGCCGTCTCTCAGCGACTCCTGCGGGTCGACCTCCCAGCCGTCGGTCAACTGGAACGCTGACCATCGATTCGGGCCCAGGCGTGTCGCCCCGCGCTCCGCAAGCACATCCGTCAGGTCGTCGAGCTGGTCGCCCCGCACCATCAGGTCGATGTCCGAGTAGGTCCGCATGCCCGGCTCGGGGTAGAACGCAAGGGCGGAGCTGACCCCCTTGTAGATCCGGGCGTCGATTCCCCGAGCGTCCAACGCTTCATGGGTCTGGACCAGCGCTCGATCCAGGTACAGGCAGGTCAGCACCGCCTCTTTGTCGGCGCTGAAGATCTCCTCGCTCTGCGGATCAGTGGCACGGAAGTTCCCCGTCACGGTCGCATCGGCCAACAGGCTCCACAACCGGTGCATCGAGACCAGACCGGTGAACGACTGCCACTCCACCTCGTCGAGCGGGTGGGCGGGCCATTCGACCAGTGAGCTTCCCGCGAGGCCCTGCGCGGCGACCGAGCGCAGGAGCGGGGGACAGAAGGACGCGGACAACCCGGCGGGAAGCGTCATGCTGCAGTCGTGACCAGGCCGTGGTCCTGCAGCTGTTCGATGGTGCTGTGCACGAGTGGCGTCACGATCTGCGGGTCCTCGTGGTAGGCCCCGGCCACCAGCAGGACGATCTCCTCCACGGTGCTTCCCTCCCGGAGCAGCTCCCACACGAGCGCCGCGGGGCCGTTCAGCTCGACCGCGTCACCGCGACCCGGAAGGAGCAGCAGCCGGCTCGCAGAATATCGCTCATGCACGTCGCGCTCCGCGACGACCACGGCGCCGGGCTCACCGTCGGGGCTCGGCCTGGGGATCACGGCTCCTGAGGGCGGGGGCTCTCGAGCGATTCGGGCTCGGGAACCGTGACCTTCTCGAGCGAACCGTTCCCGTTCCCGTTCCCGTTGCCGTTCGCCGCCTCCGCGGTGGCACGGCGGCGAGAGCCTTCGGTTCCGAGGTAGTAGTGGTAGTAGTACTGCGCGGCAGTGGCATCAGCCGATGCCGTCAGGATGACGCCGAGCACGGGGGCGTCGAGCCGCCGGAGGAACTCGGAAGCACGGTTCGCGGCCGCGTACGGCGTCTTGCCCGACCGAACCACCAGGAAGACCACGTCGGTCTCCTCGAGGAGCTCGCTCGCGTCGTTCGTCGTGAGGAACGGCGCCGTATCGAGCATGACGATGTCGAAGTGCTGACGGGCGAACTCGATGACCTCGCGCTGGAACTGCACGATCTCGATCGGGTTGGCACCGGGGAACGCTTCGCCCATGCCGGTGACCAGGCGGACGCCCTCGATGTCGGTCGGCATCGCCTTGAGCTTGCCGTTGGCTGCGGTGATGGTCATCGACAGCGGATCGTCGTCGTGCTCGCCGTCGAGGTCGAAGCCCTCGGCCAGATAGCGGTGGATGCGCGGGCGGCGGAAGTCGCAGTCGATGACGAGCACGGACTGGCCACCTTCGGCGAACACGGCCGCAAGGTTGGCGACGGAGGTCGTCTTGCCCTCGCTCGGGTTGGGAGAGGTCACCATGACGACCTCGCCCCGCTTGGGGGACAGGGTGCTCTTGGTGCTCTTGGTGCTCTTGGTGAAGTCCGAACGGGCGAAGACCATGGCGGTTCGGACGACGCGGTAGGCCTCGGCGGTGCTCGATCGCGGTTCGGCCGCCGCCAGCACGTGGGTCTCGTGCTGTTCCTTGCGGTCGAGCGGTGGGATCTCGGAGAGCACGGCGAGCCCCGTGGCCGCCTCGACCGTCTCACGGCGTCGCAGCCGGGTGTCGAACCGATCCAGCAGCAGCACGAGGGAGATGCCCACGAGCAGGCCGAGAAAGCCTCCCGCACCAGCGCGAACCGGTGCACTGGCGGGCGG
>CAYUOL010000159.1:0-9666 GCA_964446345.1 uncultured Iamiaceae bacterium
CGCAAGTTCGTCCGCCTCGCCGCCCAGGCGAACCCGACGGTGTTCGAGCTGCTGTGGACGCGCCCGGAGGACCACCTGGCGATGGAGCCGGCCGGCGAGCGCCTCCTGGCCCAGCGCGAGCAGTTCCTCTCGAAGCGCGTCGCCGAGCGGTTCGGCCGCTACGCCCACTCGCAGCTCAAGCGGATCCGCACGCACCGGGCGTGGCTGCTCGACCCACCATCGGGCCCTCCGTCTCGAAGCGGGTTCGGACTGCCGGAGCGCATGGCCGTGCCCGCCGACCAGCTCGGCGCTGCGGAGGCGCTGCGGACCTCCGAGGACACGGCGGCGCTCGTCGCCGACAACGTCGGGCCGAACTTCATCGAGCTGCTCAACCGTGAGAAGGCGTACAAGGCGGCGCAGCTGCACTGGAAGCAGTACCGCAGCTGGCTGGGCAACCGCAACGAGGCCCGTGCCGCGCTCGAAGCGCAGTTCGGGTACGACACGAAGCACGCCATGCACCTCGTGCGCCTCCAGCGCATGGCCGAAGAGATCCTGCGCACCGGTGTCGTGCAGGTGCACCGGCCTGATCGCAACGAGCTGCTCGCCATCCGCGACGGCGCCTGGACCTACGACGAGCTCGAACGGCGCACCGAGGAGCTCGCCGCCGCCATCGAGCGCGCCGCGGCGACGAGCACGCTGCCCGACGAACCCGACGACCTCGCCCTCGACGCGCTGTGCGTGTCGTTGATCGAGGAGCACCTCCGGTGAGCCCCGACGTCGATCTCGACCCGGAACTCGACGTCGCCCGTCGCTTCGTCGCCGCGCACCCCCCGCCCGGGCGCCTCGTGCAGTGCGGGGTCTCGGGCGCGCACGCCTACGGGTTCCCGTCCGCGGACAGCGACCTCGATCTCAAGGGCATCCACCTCGTGCCCACCCGCGCGCTGCTCGGCCTGCAGCCCGACGTCGCCGTGCACGACCTGACCGAGGTGTTCGAGGGCGTCGAGTGCGACCTCACGACGAACGAGGCCGGCGCGGCCCTCGCCCTGCTGCTGCAGGGCAACGGCAACATGCTCGAACGCATCCTGTCGCGGTTCCAGGTGATGACGTCACCCGAGACCCGCGAGCTGCAGGCGCTCGCGCGCGGCGCGATCAGCCGCCGCTTCGCCCGCCACTACGCCGGGTTCTTCCGCGGGTGCTGCCGGGAGCACGAGCGCGAGCCCACGGCGAAGGCGCTGCTGTACTCGTACCGGGTGGCGCTGACGGGCATCCACCTGCTGCGCACGGGTGAGCTCGAAGCGGATGTCACCGTGCTCGCGCCGCGCTACGGCTTCGACGTCGTCGAGCTGGTGGCCATCAAGCGCGCCGGAACCGAGCACGGCGGCCTCGACCCCGCGGTCGACGGGGCCCATCGCGCCGCATGGCCCGTGCTCGAAGCCGAGCTCGCCGACGCCGAGGCGACAAGCCCGCTCCCTCCGGACGCAACCAACCGCGCCGAGCTCGAAGCATGGCTCGTCGACACCCGCCTCGCCGACCTCTGATCTGACCAACCGAAGGCAGCGTGGCGGCGGCTCGTCGACCCGCTCCACCGCGCGGCGTCCTCAGGCGTCGACGACCTTGGCCGTGAAGGTCACCCGATCGGTCGGCAGCCCGGCGACGCCGAAGTCCGACCGGAGGGTCCACCAGCAGTCCGTTGCGCACTCGTACGCCGCGTCGAGCGTGACCTCGATGCGCAGCCACTTCCCGTTGTAGACGCTCGTGCCGTTGTTGTGCGTCGTGACCCTGCACGTGTCCGCCACGTCCGGCGTGGCCGGCGCGATGGTGGCACTCCCCACGGCGTTGTACCGGCATTGCGTCGCCAGGCCGGCTGCCGGCACCACCGCGCCGGAGGTGGGCACGACCGACGGTGCACCACTGGGCGGCGCGAGCACCTGCACCGAGAACGAGGCCGGACCGGAGCCGTCGCCGGGGTCGAACATGTCGAGCACGATCTTCTTGCCCGCAAAGTTCTTCGGGACGTTCAGGAGGTACTCGCGCCCGATCGCCGAGGGCGGGTTCCGAAAGACCGACTGGTCTCCCGCCGGCCGCAGACCGGTCGCCGATCCCCCGACGACCTTCAGCGCGTAGTTGTCGTACCCCGTGCCGACATCGGTCATCCCCGGGATGCCGCTGCTGCGAACGCGCAGCGCGTACACGCCCTTCTGGACGGGCGTGAAGGTGCACAGCTCGATCCACTTGTTCTTGTACGTCGCACGCGCCGCCCGCAGCTCAGCAGCCGAGCGCGAGAGGTGGCAGCCGGCCACAGCCGTCGCGAACGATGGTGTGGAGGTGCCATCGGTCGCGAACAGCTGCACGTCCATGTTCTGGCCCGACGCGTCGCCGAGGTCGCCGGTCTGGCAGTTCTGGGAGGTCATGCCGCTGAAGTTCGCGCCGTTGAACGGAACCGAGCTCGTGTTGCAGTCAAAGCCGATCGTCGCCGTCGTGATGCCGGTAGCCGTGGCCGTCGCGGACATCTCGGCCGTCGTCGCGTCCGTGACCGCCGCGATCGTCCTCGACGAGCTCGTGTTGCCGAGGCTGATCCGACGACCGACGTCCGACGCGGTGAAGTTCGCGCTCGGGGACGTCACCGTGCTGGACGCCGCGGTCGTGCTCACGTCGTCGATGTCTCGGGGCGTCAGCGACGGGCTCTCGGCACCGACGAGCCGCGGGTAGCTGCCGACGTCATAGGCCTCGACGGTCAAGGCAACGCCGACGTCTGCGGCGCCGACGTCCACCACGAAGTCGTATCCCGTGGCGCGGTAGAGGGCGTTGCCTTGGACGCACGCGGTCCCAGATCCTCCACCGGCGACGCACCGCGTGGAGTAGGGGTCGCCGTTGTCGAACGAGCTGAACGGGCCGCTGATCGACTGCCACAGCAGCGGCTGCGGACCGCACGGTGCGACGGGCGTCGCTTGGAACCCCGGACAGTTCGCCGGATCGATGTCGTTGCCGACGGACGCCCCCGGGTTCCCGAAGGTCACGGGCTGGCACGCCGCCAGCAGAAGCGCCGTCGCGATGAGCACAACCGTGCCGAGCACCAGTCTCGGGGTCGGCTTCCGCAGGTGCCCCGACGAAGACCGTGCCATCAGACCACCTTCGCCGTGAAGGTGATCCGGTCAGTGCCCAGTGCGTTGGTCCCCCAGTTCCAGCGCAACGTCCACCAGCAGTCCGTCGAGCACGTGTAGGCCGGGTCCAGCGTGACCTCGATGCGCAACCACGTGCCGTTGTAGATGTTGGGGGAGGTGAGCTCGGCGAGGTGCGTCGTCACCGTGCACGTGTCGGCCACGTCCGGCGTCGCGGGGCCGATCGTCGGGCTCCCGATCGCGTTGTACATGCACGAGCTGGCGACGCCGGCGGCAGGCACCGTCACGCCGGTCCCCGCCGGCACCGTGGCGGGCGCCCCACCCGGTGGGGCGAGGAGCTGCAGCGTGATCGGGCTCGAGCCGGCACCATCACCTGGGTCGAAGAGATCGACCACGATCTTCTTGCCGGCGTTCTCGGCCGGGACGGCGGCAAGGTAGGCCGTCGCCGTCGAAGCCATCGGCACCACGTAGACGGACTGGTCGCCGACGGCGTGCAGCCCCGTGCTGGTGCCACCAAGGACCTTAAGCGCGTACTGGTTGAACCCTGTGCCCACGTCGGGGAACCCGTCGATGCCGCTGTTGCGCACCCGGAACGCGTACGCACCCTTCTTCGCTGGGGTGAACGCGCACAGATCGACCCACGTGTTCTTGTAGGTGACGACGGCAGCATCGAGCTCCGCACCGCTCTTCGACAGGTGGCAGCCGGGAAGCGGCGTGGCGTAGTTCGGGGTGCCCGATCCGTCGCTGTCGTAGACCTGGACATCGAAGTTCATGGTCCCGCCGGAGTCGCCTGTCTGGCAGTTGCTGGAGCTCATGCCGGTGTAGGCCGTGAAGGGGGCCCGAGCGGTGTTGCAGTCGTAGCCGATCGTCGCGATGAACGTCCCGGACGCGGTGGCGCTCGAACTGAGCCGGACCTGTGTCGCGCTCACGACGCTCGAGATCGTGGCGTTGGACGCCAGACAGGACGTCGGACACGTCATGAAGACGGGTTGGCTGAGATCCGCCGACGTGAACCCGGCGGCTGCGCCGGTGGCCAGGTTCGAGCCCGCGACGAGGGTCAGCTCGATCGTCCGCCCGTGCGCCTTCGTGGCCCCACCGTTGCCGAGCCGCCGGGGGTACGAGCCGATGTCGTACCCCTGCAGGGTGAGCGGCGCGCCGACGTCGGCTTCCGCGACATCGATGACGTAGGCGTACCCCTCGGGTCGGTAGTCCGGGTTCGTCGCGGTGCAGGTCGTACCGGAGCCGCCGCCCCTGGCGCAATGGGTGGCGTACGGGTCGCCGTTGGCGAAGTCGGCGTAGGGGGCGTTGATCGAGGCCCACAGCATCGGCTGCGGCCCACAGGGCGCGGCGGGCATCGGCTGTGACGCCGGGCAGTTCACCGGGTCGACGTCGTTGCCGACCTGTGCGCCGGGGTTGCCCAGCGTCACCGGCTGGCACGCCACCAGCAGCAGCGCCATGGCGGCGACCAGCGCCAGCCCGAGCACGCGCCGGGGACCGATCCGGCGACCCACTGCGCCCTGCTCCATCGTGTTCAACCTTCCCGCCGTCGTCGGCTGGCCCCACCGCCGCCGAGCGGGACGGTGACCGGGCGCCGCAACACACCCGCCTCTTTCTTCATCGGCAACCGCAGGTGCCATCTTGACCCATCGCGGGCGCCTGGTCCCGCCACCATGACACGGTGCGTTCACCCGAGGCCCGAGAAGCCCGGGTCGAGGCGCCACTGCGCCTGCAAGGCCGGGCGCGGTGACGCCGAGCGGTTCTCGGTGCCGCGGTGCAGCAGGTGGGCACTGAACACGAACGCCGTCCCGGCGGCGCCGGTCAAGCGGATCTCGTCGTCCTCGCGCAGGCGGCCGGGCTGGCGCTGCAGGTCGGGGCGGCGGTGGCTCCCAGGCACGACCGCTGTCGCGCCGTTCTCCTCCGTGAAGTCGCACAGGGCGACGATGCACGTGACGGCACGCGACTCGTCCGCCGTCGCGTTCGGCACGTCGTCGGCGTGCAGCGACTGGCGACCGAAGCCCGGCTGCGGGCAGCGGAACGCCACGTCGGTGATGGGCACGGCGGCGCCCAGCAACGCGATCACCGCGGACTCGACGGTCGGGTGCTCGAAGAGGTCGCGGATCTCCGGCAGGCGCTGCAGCAGCTGCGCCGCCCGCTTCGTGCCCCCGGTCTGCTTGTCGCCCTGACGAAGGTCCTCGGCCCCCGCCAGCAGCGCCGTGCAGCGCTCGACCAGCGCCGCCGCGGCCTCGTGCGACAGCACACCGGGCACGGCGACCCACCCATCACGATCGAGGGCGGCGAGGTCGAGTGCGGGCATCCGGCGATCATGGCACCGCCGCCGGCGGCAGAACCCCGACGTTCTCGGCGCAGAAGCGTCCGCGGCGTCGCCGAGTGAGAGGCCGAGGACGGTCCCGACCGGTTCAGCCGTGGGAACGCAGCGCGTCGAGCGCCGTCGCCACGAGCACCTCGATGCCGATGTCGATCGCGCGCTCGTCGACGTCGAACGTGCTCGAGTGCAGGTCGCCGCGCTCGTCACCCCACGCCGGGTCGTGGACACCGAGGCGTGCGTACGTGCCGGGCACGTCCTCGACGTACCAGGCGAAGCTGTCGCCGCCGAGGCTGCGGGGTGCCTCGATCACCGACGTGTCGCCGACGACGCCGCGTGCCATCGAGGCGAGGCGATCGGTCTCGGTCGCGTCGTTCACCACCGGCGGCACCCCGCGCTGGTGGTCGAGCACGAACGTGGCGCCCGTGCCCTCGACGATGGTGGCCACCGCGTCTGCCACGAGGCGATCGGCGGCGGCCCACACCTCGCGGTCGGGCGTGCGGAACGTGCCGGCGAGATGGGCGCGAGCGGGGATGACGTTCGGGGCGTCGCCCGTCTGGAGGGTGCCCCACACGAAGAGCGCTTCGCCCAGGGGCGAGGCGCCGACCCGCACCAGCGGTGGGAGCTCGGTGGCCAGCCGGCCGGCCAGGCGCACCAGGTCGACCGTGAGCTGCGGGCGCGCTGTGTGGCCGCCCGGGCCGTGCACGTCGAGGCGCACGAGATCGGTGGCGGCGGTCAGGGGACCGGAGCGCACCCCGATGACGCCCACGTCGAGCTTGGGGTCGCAGTGCAAGCCGTAGACCGCGATCACGTCATCGAGCCCGCCGGCATCGATCACGTCGCGGGCGCCGGCCGGCAACGACTCCTCCGCTGGTTCGAACAGCAGGCGCACCCGGCCGGGGCTCCCGTCGAGCAAGGTCGCCAGCGCGAGCCCGGCGCCGAGCACGACCGTGGTGTGCACGTCGTGGCCACAGGCGTGGGCGATGCCCGGGCGCTTCGATCGGTACGGCACGTCGGCCTCGTCATCCATCGCAAGCGCGTCGAGGTCGGCCCGCAGCGCCACCACCGGCCCGTCGCCGGACCCGATGTCGCACACCAGCCCGGTCCCCGACGGGAGCACCCGCGGCGCCAGGCCCGCGGTCTCGAGGCGCTGCTCGACGAAGTCGGTGGTCTCGTGCTCGTGGTTCGAGAGCTCGGGGTAGGCGTGCAGGTGGCGACGGAACGCGACGAGCTCGTCGTGGTGCGCGGCGACGAACTGTCGCGTCCGCGCGGTGACGGGGTCGGCGGAGGCGGGCCGCTCGACGCTCATGCGATGGGCTCGCCCGCGGCGAGCTCGGCGACGAGGCGGTCGACCACGTCCTCGAGCGTCCCGCCCGCTTCGATGATCCGCCGCTGGCGCACGTAGCTCGGACCGATCGCCATGATCTGCTCGAGCGACGCGAGCTCGTCGGCGCACCCGAGGTCGGTCGCCGTCGGCCCCAGGTCGCGCACGAGCTCGGTCACCACGTCGCGGATGGGCCGCAAGGTGCCGACGTCGTCGACGATCATGCGCGCCTCCAGCCCGTACCGCGCGGCGAGCCACTTGTTCTCCTTGATCACCCAGTCGCGGGCGCCCGGCAACGGTTCGCCCCGGTCGACGCGGGCGTCGAAGTCGTGCACGAGGCACTGCGCGAGCGCCGCGACGGCGGCGACCTCGCCCAGCGACGCCATGCCGTCGCACATCCGCAGCTCGACGGTGCCGAAGTCGGGGTGGGGGCGCACGTCCCACCACACCTCCCGGATCGATTGGATCGCGTGCGCGTTGATCAGCGTCTCCATGAACGACTCGAAGTCGTCCCATCCCGCCAGCTGCGGCGGCAGCCCCGCGGTCGGCAGACCTTCGAACACCTTGGTGCGCGACGACGCCAGCCCGGTGTCGAGACCGTGCCAGAACGGGCTGGACGCCGCGAGCGCCAGGAAGACCGGCAGGTAGTAGGCCAGCGCGTTGGTGGTCGCGATCGCCTTCTCGCCCGAGCGCACGCCGACGTGGAAGTGGATGCCGTGGATCGCCAGGCGCTTGGCCGGCCACTGGATCTTGTCGATCAGCTCCTCGTAGCGGGCGCTCGGGCTCACGTGCTGCGCGTTCCAGTGGGCGAAGGGGTGCGTGCCCGAGCACATGAGCGCGACGTCGAGATCGGCCGAGGCGGCTTCGATCTCGCGGAGCGTCCCGGTCAGGTCCGCCCGGGCTTCGGCGACGGTGGAGCAGATCCCGGTGATCATCTCGATCGTGCACTGGAAGAGCTCGTGCTTGGCCTTCGGGTGCTCGCCGCCAGGATGGTCACGACCCATGCGCTCGAGGATGGTGGAGGCGACGCTCGTGAGATCCCGGGTGGAGCGATCGACGATCCCGAGCTCGACCTCGATGCCCAGGCTCGATCCGGCCGACGCGTGGAACGGGATCTCCATGGGCGGGCACAGTAGCGGCGGCCGCTTCGGTCGCCGAGTGCGCACCTGCGTCGCCGCTCGCTCGCCGGGCTCGAAGGACGCGCCGCTCGCGACCCGGCGCGCGGCGATGGTGGACCACTGCACTCCGTGAGCATGGAGCTCGCACGGCTGCCGCGCGATCGGGTGCCCTGACCGCCGCTGCCCGACGCGCCGTCGAGGGCGGTACCTTGCCCACGGCGCGAGCGCGGGCGCACCGCCACCAGCTCAAGGGGAACAGCACGTGAAGTCCATGATCAGAGTCGACGCCGAGGCGGATCGGCGAGGACGCCAGGCGCGCCTGGTCCTCGCGCTCGTGGTCGTGATGACGACGGCCGCGGCACTTCTCGTGCCTCCGGCGCGGGCCGCCACGACGGCCGCCGGCCGCGCCGCGCCACCGCCCTGGGCGTCGGCCGGGATCGCCGCGGCGGACCTGTCGCCCGCCTCGACGCTGATCCCCTGCTCCGCGGCCGGCGACCCCCTCGTCATCACGGCCGACAGCCACCTCGATCCCGCGTGCACCTACACCGGCGGCGTCACGATCTCGACCTCGAACGTGACGCTCGACTGCCAGGGCGCCACGATCCAGGACCCGGACGGCACGCACGGGCGCGGCATCGAGATCAGCACCCCGGTCGACACCGACCTCGCCGACGTCACGGTGCGCAACTGCAAGGTGCGCGGGTTCACGAACGGGATCCGCACGACGCGCGTCGGCTTCCGCTCACTCGCCGCGGGCGTGGAGTACGTGCACGGGCTCACCGGCGTCGTGCTCGACCACGTCGACATCGCCGACACCCGCGGCTCGGGCATCTACGTCGACGGCTACGTGACCAAGGAGACCATCAGCAACTCGAAGATCGTCGGCGCCGGCAGCGTCGGCATCTACCTCGAGGCGGGGTCGGCCGACAACGTGGTCATCGGCAACGAGCTCACCGGCAACGGCTTCAAGGCCAACGGCCCGGATGGGCAGCTGTACGACTTCGCGGGCAGCACCTACCGGTTCTGGGGCACCGGCCGCGAGGCGATCGCCGTCGACGGATCACGCCGCAACCGGATCGCCGGCAACCACCTGGCCGGCAACTCCTACGGCGGCGTGCTGCTCTACAAGAACTGCGGCGAGTACGTGAAGAAGCCGGCGCAGTGGTTCGAGCGGCGCTACGGGGCCGACGACAACGTGATCGAGGGCAACACGTTCGACGGCGGGCCCAACGGCGTGTGGGTGGCGTCGCGGCAGAACGAGAACGTCTTCCTGATGGAGTGCAGCGACCCGCCCTACCTGTCGTTCCCGGCGTTGCGCATCACCCGTGACTACGCCCGCAACAACACGATCCGCAACAACACGTTCAACGGCGTCGAGTACGGGGTGCGCATCGAGGACGACGGCACGGTGGTGCAGGGCAACACCTTCACCGGCGCCGACGCCACGCGCCACGGCGTCATCGTCGGCACGAAGTACCGCACCACGAACCTCTCGATGCCGGTGAACGACACGACCGTCACCGGCAACGTGTCGACCATCGTGGGCAACCTGAGCCCCTACCGCTTCGTGCACGCGCCCACCGCGCTCGCGGCGTCGGGGAACATGGCGGCCGGTCAGGCGGCCGGCTTCTGCGAGGGCAAGGAGATCCCCACGAACAACTTCCTGTTCGTGATCGCGCTCGCGCCCGAGAAGCCGGGCGACCCGGTGACGCCGACGCCCGACCTCACGAAGGGCTCGATCGGCGCCCTCCCCCCGTGCCCCGGTGTGGTGGCGCCGACGTCCACGACGACGACGTCGAGCAC
>CAYUOL010000159.1:9766-14099 GCA_964446345.1 uncultured Iamiaceae bacterium
CCTCGAGCAGCACGGTCGAAACCACGCGAAGAACAGCTGCGGTAGCCCGTCGGCGCGCACGTCCTCAGCCGCACGAACACCGCCACCTGCTCGAACGAGATCACGCCCGACCACGAAGACCTGACCTGCTCTCTGGGGAGATCCACTGTCGCTGAGCGACAGTCACCTTCCCCAGAACGCTTTCAGCGCCCCGCGAGGGCGGTGCCGACGATCGCGGGGAGCCACGCTTGTGCCGCAGGGCGGTCTCGGCCGATTCGATGCTGTCGCGCGCCGCCAGATCGACCGAAAAGGCCCCGGGCAGTTCACCGGCAGAGCGACCGACCCGCCGCCGATCCACTCCGCCGTCCTTCGCGCCCTTCCAACCGTGACGCCCGAACGGCGACCGCCGGGCGAAACCCCCGAACGGAGAGAGGCCGCCGATCCAACCGCAGAGGCGAACGTTCGCACCGCACCGCACCGCCGCCGCCCGCGACGCGAGCGCGTCCCGTCAGCCCTCGGTGAGGTCGGTGACGAGCATGTCCATGAGCAGGCCGTCGTGCCAGGTGCCGTCGTTGCCCCGCTCGGACTGGCGGGTGATGCCGACCGGTTGGAAGCCCGCTTTGGTGTAGGCCCGGATCGCCGCCGGGTTGTCGGCGGCGGGGTCGATCGTGATCCGGTGGTGGCCGTGCTCGGTGAAGATGTGCCGGGCCAGGGTCCGCACGGCATCGGTGCCGATCCCCCGGCCGTGCACCGCGGGATCGAGGTAGATGTCGATGCTGGCGCTGCGGTAGTCGGGTTCCTCTTCGGCGGCCCACTGGATCCACCCGACGACCCGATCCTCGAACAGGATCACGTAGTTGGTGGAGCCTTCCTCGGCGAAGTCCTCCTCGACGGCCTTGCGCAGGTCGTCGCCACCCCGCCAGTGGCGATGGACCTCGGGCGTCTCCCGGATGCGCACGAGCTCGTCGATGTCGTCCCGGGCGGCCGGTCGCAGGCGGATCTGCGCCCCCTGGATCTCGTCGCTCATCCGGGCGACGCTACGCGACCCCCGACCCCGGGGGGACGGAGGGGATCAGCCGTCGTTGACGATCTGCAGCTCGCGCTGGCCGATGGGGTTGCCGGCGACGCCCCAGCTGCCGTCGGCGATCTCGTCGATGACGACCCAGATGCCGAGCCCGCCCAACGGGTCACCCCCGGCGGCATCGACGATCACGGTGTTGACGGCGTCGAGCATGGCCGCGCGCTTCGCCGGATCGAGCAGGCTCGCGAAGGTCGTGATGCGCACGAAGGCGTGGAGCTCCTCCCGTTGCTCGGCGTACTCGCCCGCCACGTGCCACGTCGCCGGGCCGGCCTCGTCGACGGCGATCCAGGTGAGCGCCCGGGTCGTCGGCGTCTCGGGCAGGCCCTCGGCGGCGAGGATCGACGACGTCAGCTTCTCGGCCAGGGCGTGGCGCTCGTGCTCGGCGAAGCGTCCCGGTTGGAGCGAGATGTGGATGTGCGGCATGGCGGCCTCCTCGGTCGGTCTCCCTCCGCTCTGGAGAGATCTCTCAACTATCGCTGGAGAGATCTCTCCAGTCAAGGCCTATGCTGTCGCCATGGCTTCGACCGAGACCCACGACCGGCTCCTGGACGCCACCGAGCAGCTGCTCGCGCGGCACGGCTACCAGGGCACCGGCGTCAACGCGGTGCTCGCGGCGAGCGGCGTGCGCAACGGCTCGCTCTACCACCACTTCCCCGCTGGCAAGGACGAGCTCGTGGCCGCGTCCATCACCCGCACCGGCGAGCAGACCGCCGCGCTGATCGCCCAGGCGATGGCGCAGGGCCCCGAGGCCGCGACGCGGGCGATCTTCGACCACCTGGCGGCGCGACTCGAGGACGACCGGTTCGAAGCGGGCTGTCGCATCGCGACGCCGTTGGCGGACGCCGCGGGCGACGTCGATCAGGTGCGCGCCGCTGCGGCCGGAGCCTTCGCGCTCTGGACCGACACGATCGCCGAGGGCCTCCGCACCCACGGGTGGTCACGGAAGCCGGCGCGGGCCACGGCTGAGGCAGTGATCTGCCTGTTCGAGGGGGCGATCCTGCTCGGCCTCGCGCAGCAGTCGCGCCACGCGCTCGCGGTGGCGCGCGACGCGGCGCTCGTCCTCGTCGCCGCTGGCGCCCCCTCGGCGTGAGCGCGGCCGGGCGGCCCGGCGGTGCCGACGCGCGAGGCGGTCAGGGACCGGCGACGACCCGTTCGATCATCAGCACCGCCGTCGCCGCGAGCAGCGCCGGCAGCGCGACCGGCACGGTCAGCCGGACGTAGGTGCGCACCGACACCGCGACCTCCTCCGTGCGCAGGATGCGCCACCACAGCAGGTTCGCGAGGGCGCCGATCGGCAGCAGCACGGCCCCGGTGTTGACGCCGAGCAACCACGCCCACAGGCCCCACGACATCTGGTCGGAGCCGTCGATCGCGATGAGCAGCGCCGGCAGGTTGTTCACGGCGTTGGCGAGGACGGTGGCCGCCCCGACGAGCAGCGCGAGCGCAGCCGGTCGGTCACCGGAGAGCGCCTGGGTGAACAGGTCCGCGGGGACCACGATCGCCACCACCGCGGCCACCCCGGCCACCCCGGCGGCGGTGACGAGCGGGATCGACCGCCACGGCACGACGCGCGTGATCGCCACGAGCACGATGTCGGCCAGCAGCGCGACAGCCCAGGGCGGGATGCCGACCACCGGCCCGAGCACGAACCCCACGAGCACGAAGGCGACGACGGCGCCGCCGAGGCGCAGGGCACGCCCGTCGGGAACGCCCGGCGGCCCGGACGGGATCGTGGTCGGGTGCCGCCGCCGATAGCAGAGCCAGCCGACCGTGGTGGCGGCGAGGCTCGGCAGCGCGAGGTGCAGCACGACGTCGGCGACGCTCAGGTCGTAGCGGCTCACCACGATCAGGGTCGTCAGGTTCGACACCGGCAGCACCGACGACGCCAGGCAGGCGAGCAGCAACGGCACGGCGGCCAGCGCCAGTGGATCGCGTCCGCCGCGTCGCGCCAGGCGCACGTACAGCGGCGTCAGCAGCACCACGGTCGTATCGAGGTTGAGCACGACCGTCGTCACCGCCGCCAAGATCCAGAGCGCGAGGACGGAGGTCTCGTTGCGACGCCGGGTGATGCGCGCGGCCACCGCGTCGAAGAACCCGAGCGCATCGAGCCCGGTCGCGAGCGGCACCCCCGCCAGGAGGAACAGCAGGGCGGGCGCGATCGACCTCACCTGCTCCGCAACGCGCGCCACGGCGGCTTCCTACCCCTGCGGCGCGCCGGTCCGAACGCCACGACGCCGAACGGCCGGCGGCGATGGCCGAGGTGGTCGGCTGCCGGGGCCGTCGCTCCGCCTGGGAGCCGCGGTCAGGGGACGGGTTCGAACCGGTAGGCGTCGCCCTTGGTCACGACGCGGCCCGCGGGGTTCGTGCTGAAGTGCGTGCCGACGAAGAGCAGGTCGGCGTCGGCGACGCTCGCCAACATGCGGGTGCGGGTCGTGCGGGCGACCTCCTCGTCCTGGTCACCGACCTCGGCCCACTCGGCGCGGGCGAACTGCACGGGGTGGTGCATGAAGTCGCCGCTGATGATCGCCTTCTCGCCTTCCGACTCGATCCACAGCGACACGTGCCCGGGCGTGTGGCCCGCGGTGGGCTCGAGGCGCAGCCCGTCGCCGAGGTCGGCGTCCTCCTCGACGATGTCCGCGAGGCCCGCCGCGAAGATCGGCGCCACCGAGTCGTCGTACACGAACTCGATGCCGGGGTTGTCGGCCGCCTTGCAGTACGCGAGCTCGCGCTCGGTGTAGAGGTGGCGCGCGTCGGTGAACGTGGGCACCCACTCGTCGCCGACCTTGTGCGTGTCCCAGCCGACGTGATCGCCGTGCAGGTGCGTGTGCACCACGGTGTCGATCGACGAGGGGGCGAAGCCGGCCTGCTCGAAGCGCTCCATGAACGGCCAGTGCATGTCGTTCCAGAAGATGACCCCGGAGCGCTTGCCGTTGCCGACGCAGGGATCCACCAGGATGCGCCGGCCGGCCACCTCCACCACGAACGCCTGGACCGCCAGCGCGATGTTGCCGTGCTCATCGGCGTAGTCGGGGATCAGCCACGCGTGCTCGGCGACGTCGGCCGCCGTCGCAGCGGCGAAGAAGAACTCGGGCGGGATGTGGTGCGTCTCCTCCTCGAGGACCCGGGTGATGGTGGCGGCTCCGACCTTCCACTGCTGCGTCATGGGCGCCACGGTACCGAAGGCCCCTGCCGGCCGCTCCCTCCCCGCGCCGGAAGGTCGTTCGCCACGGATGAGCGGCGGCGGGCCGGGGTAGGTGCGCCGCGGCATCGGAC
>CAYUOL010000160.1:0-14076 GCA_964446345.1 uncultured Iamiaceae bacterium
CGAGGGCGCGGCTGAGCAACGCCAACAGCAACCCGACCGCGACGGCGGCCACCACGAGGTTGATGCGCATCGCCCAGCGCCACGAGTGGTACTCGGTGAGCCAGCCACCGAGCAGGGGGCCGACCGCGGCGGCGGCCCCGGCGACCGATCCCCACAGCGCGAAGGCCATCGGTCGGTACCTGCCGCGGAAGTTCTCCGACAGCAGCGCGAGGGTCGCCGGCATCATGCACGCCGCACCGATCCCTTCGAGCAGCGACCACCCGACGAAGAGCAGGGGGATCGTGGTGGCCACGGAGGCGAACAAGGAGCCGACCCCGAAGATGGCGGCACCGATGACGAAGAGGCGGCGCCGACCGAACTGATCGCCGAGCCGGCCGCTCACCAGCAGGAGGCTCGCGATCACCAGGGAGTACCCCGAGATCACCCACTCGAGCGACGGGAACGTCGTGTGCAGCTCGGCGAGGATCGTCGGCGCGGCCACGTTGAGCACCGTGCCGTCGATGATGATGATGGCGAGCGACAGCGACAGGACCACGGCGCCGAGCCACTGCAGACCCGTCGGCTTGTCCGGATCGTCGGCGAGATCGGGTTCGTCAGCCGGGTCGGCGCCGACGACGGGGTCAGGGCTGCCGTCTGGGTCAGGGTGCGGGGATCGACCCACGGACGTCTTCCTTTCGGCCTGGCTCGGCGGTCTCGGCCCTCTCCCAGGTGCACGGGAGCGCGCCCGGACGGATCCCGCTTCCTCCGGCCAGCAGACCGCGAGAGCATCGCGACCGACAGGGGCTTTGGTCACGAGACGGGGGCTCCGCCGGGCGTGCTTCGCCGCCCGCGCCGGCAGCGGTAGCTTCGGGCGCTTGACCGACGAGCTGCAGAGGAACCGGGCGCTGTGGTCATCGGTGAACGAGCAGTTCACCGATGGCGACGCGCGAGCGCGGTGGGCAGAGCCGGGGATCAGCTGGGGGCTCTTCTCGGTGCCCGATGCCGAGCTGGGGTGGTTGACCGACGTCGCCGGGCTCGACGTCCTCGAGCTGGGCAGTGGCACCGCCTACTTCTCGGCGTGGCTGCACCGGGCCGGTGCCCGCCCCGTCGCCCTCGACCTCAGCCGCGCCCAGCTCGAGACCGCCCGGCGCTGCCAGGAGACGTTCGGCGCGTTCCCGCTCGTCGAAGCCGACGGCGCCTGCCTCCCGCTGCGGTCGCAGTCGTTCGACCTCGTCGTCAGCGAGTACGGGGTGGGGCCGTGGTGCGATCCCGAGCGCTGGCTGCCGGAGGCGACGCGTGTGCTGCGCCCCGGCGGACGGCTGCTCTTCCTCACGAGCAGCGTGCTGCTCGGTCTCTGCGTGCCGGCCGAGGGCGGCGTGGCCGAGACCGGTCTGCTGCGCACCCAGCAGGACCTGGCGCACATCACCTGGCCCGGTGGCGGTACGGAGCACCACCCCAGCCACGGCACGTGGATCCGCCTGCTCCGCGCGAACGGCTTTGTCGTGGAGGCGCTCCACGAGCTACACCCACCCGAGGGCGCCGACCCGCACGCGTTCTACGAGATCGTGGATCCCGACTGGGCTCGCAGCTGGCCCGCCGAGGAGCTCTGGGTCGCGACGAAGCCGGCAACGCCCCCGAGCGATCGAGCCTGATCACCCGGGGTTGTTCGGATCGAACCCGCACTCGGTGCGGATCCACTCGGTGAAGCGTTGGCCGGCGGCGTTCGTCTGCGGATCCGAGTCCAGCTCGCGCAGGTCGCTCGTCGTCGCGACGCTCTGCAAGTTCGCGCTGATCACCTGGACGTCGTCCTTGATGGCCGCCGGCGCCGTCGTGGCGAGGTCGGCGTAGAGCGACTTCACATGGGCGAGGAGCTGATCCGTGTCACCGGCCTGACCGCCGATCGCGCCGAGCGCCAGCGCCGTCAGGTCTTGGAGCGCCGTCGCGACCTTGCCGCAGAACTCCTCGTTGCCCGGGGTGGCGCGGACGACGATCGACGGCGGCGTGAGGACGTTCGGATCCTTCGTGGTACCGGTCGTGTCACCGCGGGACGTCGAGGTGGTGCCCCGTGACGTCCCCGGGGTGGCGGTGCCTCGCGTCGTGCCCGCAGTGGTGCCACTGCGACGCTCCGTCGTGCTCGCGCCCGACTCGGACGTGGCCGCGACGGGGGGCGACGTCGCCGCCGGTCCCGCCGTCGTGGTGGCGTTGTCCGAGCTGCAGGCCGCAGCCGCGGATGCGACCAGGCCGGTGGCCAGGGCCAATGCCATCGCGCGGCGGAGCACGAGACCGCCGCGCGTCGCGGACGGGAGACGGGGGGTGCTGGTGACGTTCATGGGACTGGCTCCTCGCTGTTCCCGCATCTTCGGATCATGGGGCGGTCGGTCCGCGTCCGACCCCATCCCTTTCCCAACGCACGATCGGCGAGACGAACGAAGACACGCGCAGCCGCGGTCGGGAGAGACGGTCAGCAGCCCTGCACCGCACGCTCGGCGGCTCGGGCGCCGGCTCAGCGCGGGCCGCGGATGCCGTCGACGAGCACCTTGATGCCGAGCACCAGCAGCACGATGCTCATGATCAGCGCGTTGTGCTTGCTCATGAAGGCCTTGACGGACTCGAGCGGGCGGGCGGCCCGGTCGGCGTCGACGACGTAGAAGAGCACCGAACCGGCCACGGTGATCGAGCCCAGCACCACGAACCCTGCGATGGCGATCAGCTCTTCGGCGTCGCTGACGCCGGCCTGTGCGATCGTGGCGGCGGCGGCCAAGGTGAGGGCGAAGTTCTTCGGGTTGGCCCCCGAGAGCGCGGCGCCCAGCACGAAGCCCCGGCCGGGGGTCAGCGAGTCCACGCTCGCCATCCACTTCGGCATCTCGGTCTCCTCGCCGGGCGCAGGCCGCTTGCGCCACTGGCGCGCCGCCATCGTGAGGAAGAGCACGCCGATGGCGACCTTGCCCCAGCTCACCGCGTGCGCCGTGTCGCTCGCGGGGTTGCTGGCGCCGCCGAGCACGAACACCACCACCAGGCTCACCGCCGTCAACCCGAGGACCCACCCGAGCGCGAACGCCGGCCCGGTCCGCCGCGCCGACGGCGTTCCAAGCACGAGCACGATCGCGATGATCGGGATCGGGCTCAGCGCGACGGCCGCCGCGACGGGCAGGAGGTTGAGCAGCAGCCCGGACATGACCGGGCAGTCTTGCCGACGAGGCGGCCCGGGATCGCAACAGGCACCCGGTGGGCGGGTGCCGTCGTCGTGGCCCGAGGCGCGCCGCTCGGCGGGGCTGCGTCGGGCCGGGGTCCTCCTCGATGCTCGGGCCCAGCTGCCGGGCCAGGATTCCTTGTCAGGGGGCCTGCGTACCATCGAACGCATGTCCGCTGAAGAAGATCCTCCGTCGTCGTCGTCGTTCGGTTCGGGTTGCAAGGAGGCCGCAGCGCGTGACCGGGTGGTCGCCGACGTGATGGATGCGTTCGTCGAGACGGCGGTCGAGGTGTCGTTGCTGCAGGTGCGCCAGCTCGACCTGGCGCAGCAGCTGCTGACCCATCAGGGTGCGATCGCCGGTTCGGTGGCGCTCTGGATGGCGCAGCGAGCGGGGTTGTCGGGCCGGGAGGCGAAGCAGCTGTGCCGGGTGGCGAAGCGCCTGCCGGGTCTCGCATCGATCGACGAGGCGTTCCGGGCTGGGCGGTTGTCGTTGGACACGGCGGACGTGCTGTTGAAGGTGGCGACGCCGGCGAACGAGGGCGTGCTGCTGGAGACGGCCGGCGCGGCGACGGGCGCGCAGCTGCGCAAGATCATCGCCACGTTCAAGCGTGTGCGCGATCACGACCAGCCCGAGCCCGATCGGCACGAGGAGCTCACCTACGGGTGCGAAGACGAGTCGATGTGGATGCTGCGGGCGCGCCTGCAGCCCGGCCACGGGGCCGAGACCGAGACGGCGCTGCGGGCCGCAAAGGAAGCGCTCTGGAAGTCGACAGAGCCAGGGCCGGAAGGCAAGCGGCCGCCGGTGAGCGACGCGGAAGCGTTCGTGCACCTGTGCCGCGCGTACCTCGAACGCACCGTCACCGCCGCCGGGGTGCTTCCCGAGCGCTACCTCACAGTCGTGCACGTCGATCTCGCCCGGAACCAGGCTGCCGCGGGCCGTGACGGCGCCGCACGGCATGCCGACGAGCTCCGATCGAGCCGGGCGGCGCGCCGAGCGCACCAGCGGCGGCGCCGCCGGGCGGAACGCACCCGCGACCGGTCTCGCGAAAAGCGCGAAAAGCGCGAGAAGCGCCTCGGGCGTGCGGCGCGCCAGATGCGTGACAACCGCGAGAGACGGGAAAGGCGCGAAAAGCGCGAAAAGCGCGAAGGACGGGACGAGCGAGCGACTCATGCCTCACCGCAGCAGAGCGAGGCGCGCGAGACGCTCGCGATGCGCGAGATGCGCGAGATGCGGAAGAGGCGCGAAAAGCGCGAAAAGCGCGACGGGCTCGGGGACAGCGGGGCGCCGTCGGTGATCGACGCCGCCCGTGTGAAACGTGACCGCCCCGACGTCGGCTCGGTGGTGGGGCGGCCGTTCGACGCCACGAACCGCGACGACGTCGCCTGGTTGCGGGGGATCGGCGCGATCGACGGCAACGCCCTCGAGCGGTTCCTGTGCGACTCGGTGGTGTCGATCGTCGATCAGCACGGGGTCGATGTCACGGCGTCTGCGCCGGTACGGCTGGCGACGCCGGCGCGACGACGGGCGCTCGCGGCCATGCACCCGACCTGCCAGTACCCCGGGTGCGGGCGTACGCAGTACCTGCAGGCCCATCACCTCGTCGCGTACCACCCCGTCACGGGTCCCACGGCGTTGTGGAACCTGGTGCTGGTGTGCGACGCGCACCACGACGTGTTGCACGAGAAGGGCTGGTCGTCGGCGTTGACCGACGACCACACCTTGTTGGTGTGGCGACCGAACGGCTCCCTCGTCAACAGCGGGGCGCTGCGGGCGGAGAGGCCCGCCGCAACAGCCGCGAAGACGTCACCGGGTGGCGCAGCTCCCGAGATCGATGTCACGCAGCGTCTCCACGGCGTGGGTGAGCGCATGGATGCCTGGGCGCTCGACACCTACCTCCACTTCTGGCTCGAGTCCACCGCCGCCGCGGCGTAGGCCAGCGCTCCTCGATGCGGAACCCGGCGGGTCCCTGTCCGGTGCTGCGCGGCGCCTGCCGCTCCGGCACTCGCCGCCGCGCGCCTTCACCGGCGGCCCTGCGATCGCCGCCCATCACCTCCATTGGAGGCGCAGGTCGAGATCACACGCCGCCGAGCGAGCTGAGGAACTGCAGCGTCGCGCTGGCGGTCGACGGCGCGCCGGGCGCGCGCAGGTCGTGGTCCGCGCCGTCGATCGTGAGGAGCTGCTTCGGCTCGTTCGCGATGGCGAAGACCTCGGCGCTCTGCTCGGGCGGGATGGTGCGATCCGCGCTGCCCCGGACGACGAGCAGCGGCACGTGCAGGCGACCGATGCGGGATCGTGAGTCGAACTGGGTGCGCATGAGGAGCCGGTACGGCAACCCTGGCAGCGAGCTCCAGGCGACGTCGGGCAGCGACGTGTAGGGCGCGAGCAGCACGAGCGCCGCCGGCGGCCGCACGACCGAGAGGGACACGGCCACCCCGGTGCCGAGCGAGTAGCCGACGTACGCGATGTGCGAGGGGTCGAGGTCGGGTCGCGACTGCACGTACGTGACGGCGGCGAGGGCATCTTCGTGCAGGCCCTGCTCGGACAACGCGCCCTCCACGTCGCCGAAGCCGCGGTACTCGGCCAGCAGCACGGCGACGCCGTGGCGGGCCAGCTCTTGTGCGAACGGCGCCATCGACGAACGCTCCCCGTGCGTGCCGTGGAACACGATGGCGACGGGGCTCGGCGCTCGTGCGGCGGAGGCGCTCGGCGTCGCCGGCAGGAACCAGCTCCGCACGTCGACGCCGTCGCGGGTGCGGTACGACACCTCCTCACCTCCGGGCAGCACGGTGCCGATGGGCGGGGTGTGCTGGACCGGTCCGTAGATGAGCTGGTCCTGGGCGAGGTAGAGGAACAGCGTCGGCACGACCGTGCACGCGACCACGACGACGGCCACCCGCTTGAGAAGCCGGCGACGGCGCGGGCGCCCGTGGCTCCCCGTCGCCTCTCTGACCGCAGGTTCGGTCGCTGGTCCGCTCATCCGTCTCCTCCCTGTGCTCGCCCCGGCCCCGGCGGCCTCGTCGGAGGGTCGCAGTTCTGGTGCTCACGTCCATCCGGGCCTTCCCCCACCAAGGCGTGGGGCCGAAGACCCCGCGCCGTCGCAAAGCGGCGGCCGGCTTCCGGCCACCGTCTGCTCATGCCGATGGGGGCCGCGGCGTTGCACCGGTGCAGCGGCGCAGCGGACGGCGAGCCGAGGCGCCCTGGTCGCGCCCCGATCGCGCTGATCGCGGGATGATCTCGTGATGATCCAGCCGGGCGATCGCATGCTCATCCCGTGCGAGGGCGGGCCGTCGATCAGCCGGCTCGAACGGTTCCCACCGGCGTTCGAGATCCCGATGGACGATGGCGTGTACGTGCTGGTCGACGAGGGTCCTCCTGAACGCTGGCGCTACCAGTTCGTGCCGCACGCTTCCTGACGATCTCCGGAGCTCGTCGAGTGCACCTTCCGACGCCGCTCCTCTTCGGAAGGACCCGGGAGGCGGTCACTGCACGACGATCAGCGGGCCCGGCCCCCCGCCGCAGGCTCGGGTGCTCCCGAGTTGCTCGATCTCGTCACAGCGTCGGTGCGCTGACGGCCTCGGGGCCGTCCCAGGACCAGCGCGGCATCCGCAGCCCATCGGGCACCGTGGCGCCGGGCGGGTCGTACCGCATCATCTCGTCGACCGCCCACACCATGTACCTGCGCAGGCAGGCCCGCAGCTCGGGGTCGTCCGGGAGGGCGGCGTCGTCCATGGCCCCGACGAAGCAGGCGACGAAGCGCGGCCCCAGGTCGTCGGCCATGTCGTTGCCGGCGTGCATCGCGAGCAACCGGCTCTCCCCGGCGACCTCCGTCGAGTAGCGCGGCGGTCCGCCGAGCACCTCGGCCCAGTACCAGGCGAGGTGCTCGACGTGGTCCGGGTGCAGCCCGTGCGAGAACGGGTGCTCGAGCTCGGGGTCGGCGAGGCAGCGCTGGTGATGGGCGGCGGCCAACCGCAGCAAGGCGTCGGCGCCCCCGGCGGCTTCGTACACCGAGGGTCGGGTCGACGGTCCGGTCGACGACCGGGTCATGGTCGGGTCGACGGTCGGGACGGTCGGGACGGTCCGGACGCCGGGGACAGTCGCGACGCTCGGAACGGTCGGCACGGACGGGACGCCGGGGACAGTTGGGACGCCGGGGACAGTCGGGACGCTCGGGTCGACGGTCGGGACTGTCGGGAGGGCGGGGACAGGCGAGACGCTCGGGACGGTCGGGATGCCGGGGACAGTCGAGACGCTCGGGACGGTCGGAACGCCGGGGACAGGCGAGACGCTCCGGACTGTCGGAACGCCGGGGACAGTCGAGACGCTCGGGACCGTCGGGACGCTCGGGACGCTCGGGACGGCCGGAACGCCGGGGACAGTCGCGACGCTCGGGACTGTCGGGACGCTCGGGACGGTCGGGACGGTCGGGACGGTCGGGTCATGGGCGCAGTGTCGCGCCGGTGGGAGCCTCGGTGCGGTCGAAGGCGGGGAGGTGGTCGAAGGGCGTCGGCGCGGCGACGACGCGCTGACGCACCCAACGTGCGCGAAGGTCAGCGCCGCCGGCGGGCGCCGCGCACGATGGCCTTCTGGTAGATGCCGGCGGGCAGGCGCGAGATGAGGTCGAGCACCTTGGCGTCGGGACCGATGAGCGCCCGCCGCTTGTCGGCCTCGACCGCCGCGAGGATCTGGCGCGCAGCCTTCTCGGGCGAGGTCATCGCCACCTTGTCGAAGCCGGACCGGGCTTCGTCGGTGCTGCCGGCCAGCGGGGCGACGCTGCTGTCCATGCGGGCGTTGCGGGCGATGTTCGTCTTGATGCCGCCGGGGTGCACCGTCGTCGACGACACGCCGCACGGATCGATCTCGAGCTCGATGCGCAGTGCGTCGGTGAAGCCGCGCACGCCGAACTTGGCCGCGTTGTACGCCGACTGCGAGGGGATGCTCAACAGCCCGAACACGCTCGAGAGGTTGACGACGTGGCCCTCGCCCGACGCCTTGAGGTGGGGGAGGAAGGCCTTCGTGCCGTGGACGACGCCCCAGAAGTTGATGTTCATCAACCACTCGAAGTCCTCGTAGGACATCGACTCGATCGTCGCCGCCAGCGCCACGCCGGCGTTGTTGAAGATCAGGTTGACCGATCCGTGCTCGTCGACGACCCGGTCGGCCCACGCGAACACGGCGTCGCGATCGGCGACGTCGAGGCGCTGCGACGTGACCTTCACCGCCGATCCCTCGCAGCGGGCGACGGTCTCGGCGAGCCCGATCTCGTCGATGTCGGACAGCGCGAGGTGCGCGCCCCGGCGGGCGAGCTCCTCGGCCAGGGCGCGCCCGATGCCCGAGCCCGCCCCGGTGATCGCCGCCACGCGGCCGTCGAAGTCCTTCATCGTTCCCCCGTTGCTCCTGCTGGTTCGTCGTCGTCTGGCTGGTTGCCGGCTGGCTGGTCGTCGGCTGGGCTGGTCGTCGGGTCAGATCTCGGCGAGCGCCGCCGGCTCGATGAGGTCGACCGGCTCGCTCGGCTCGGCCGGCGGCGCCACCGTCGTCCGCTTCGGCGGGTTCGAGAACACCATCGCGTCGTCGTGGATGTCGCTCTTCTTCAGGGCGCGGTAGTCCTTCAGGTAGCTCTGGTGCACCTGCCACGGCGCCTTGCCGCCCTGCTTCGGGAAGCGATCCTCGGCGCGCATGACGTAGCCCGACGACAGCCCGAGCAGCGGCTCGGGGGTGACGGTCGGATCGGTGTTCACCGGCATGCACTGCTTGGTGCCCGTCGTGTGCATCTCGTTGAGCAGGCGCGTGACGTAGTCGCAGGTGAGATCGCACTTGAGGGTCCACGAGGCGTTCGTGTAGCCGACGGCCAGCGCGAAGTTCGGGACGTTCTCGAGCATCATGCCCTTGTAGACGAGCGTGTTCGGCAGGTCGACGGGGGCGCCGTCGACCGACATCTCGATGCCCCCGATGAAGAGCAGCTCGAGGCCGGTGGCCGTCACGATGATGTCGGCGTCGAGCGTCGCGCCCGACTCGAGCAGCAGCCCTTTCTCGGTGAAGCGAACGATGCGATCGGTCACGACGGACGCCGATCCCTTGCTGATGGCCTTGAACAGGTCGCCGTCGGGCACGACGCAGAGCCGCTGGTCCCACGGGTTGTAGCGGGGCGTGAAGTGCGTGTCGATGTCGTAGCCCTCGGGCAGCTCCCGTTCGAGGCCCTTGCGCAGCACCTTCTTGACGAGCTCGGGGTAGCGCCGGCTGAGCTGGAAGAAGGCCTGCGTGAAGATCGCGTGGATCCAGCGGATGGCGTCGCCCGCGGCCTGCTTCGGCAGCACCTTGCGCAGCAGCCGCGCCGGGCTCTTCTGCGGCACCGAGGTGATGTAGGTGGGGGAGCGCTGGAGCATCGTGATGTGCCCGGCCTTGTCGGCCATCGACGGGATCAGCGTGATCGCCGTGGCGCCGCTGCCGATGACGACGACCTCTTTGCCCGCGTAGTCGAGGTCTTCGGGCCACTCCTGCGGGTGCACGATCTGTCCGGCGAAGTCGTCCATGCCCTCGAAGTCGGGCAGGTAGCCGTGGTCGTAGCGGTAGTACCCGCTGCACGAGAACACGAAGCCCGCCGTCAGCTCGATGGTCTCGCCGGTGTCGGTGCGCTCGGCCGTGATGTTCCAGCGGGCGTCGTCGGTGGACCAGTTCGCCTTGATGATCCGGTGGTGGAAGCGGATCTTCTTGTCGATGCCCTCTTCGGCGGCGGTGTCCTTGATGTACTGCAGGATCGACGCACCGTCACCGATCGAGTTCTCGCCGGTCCAGGGGCGGAACGAGTAGCCGAGGGTGTGCATGTCGGAGTCGCTGCGGATGCCCGGGTACCGGAACAGGTCCCACGTGCCGCCGATCGCGTCGCGGGCTTCGAACACGGCGTAGGTGGCCCACGGGCACTCGGTCTGGATGTGGTGGGCGCCGCCGATGCCCGACAGGCCGGCGCCGACGATGAGGACGTCGAGGTGCTCTCTGGTCTCGGTCATGACGCTCAGGCCGCCACGGGGGTCTTGGTGAGCAGCGCGTTGAGCGACCCGTCCTCGCCGAAGAGCTCTTCGCGCCAGTACTCGGTGAGCTCGGAGTTGTCGAAGTCGTCGGGGTGGAAGTCGGGGCGGTTGTAGTCGCGCAGCGTGCGCCACACCTCGCGCGTGAGGAACGGCGAGGTGCGCAGGCGGCGCAGGCTGTCCTTCAGGTTGGAGCCGCGGTAGGTGTCGCGGTCACGCAGCAGCGAGAGGATCGACTGCAGCGTCATGCCGCCGATGAAGCCGATCGTGATGAGGTTCATCGTCACGACGCGCGTGCGCTCGGTGCCGCCGATGGCCTTGTAGACGTCGAAGGCGACCGCCTTGTGCTCGGACTCCTCGAGGGCGTGCCACAGCAGCAGGTTCGTCACCTCGGGGCTGCCGAAGAGCTTGCGGGCCTCGGGGTCGCGCAGCACGACCTCGGCGAGCGTCGCCGTGTAGTGCTCGAGCGCAGCGGTCGCGGCGAGGTTGTTCTGGGGGGACATGAGCTTCTCGCGCTTCTCGAGCCCCCACTTCGTGAGACGCTCCATCTTCTTGGTGGGGTAGCCGAGCTCGTCGAGCCGATCGTTCAGCGCCCGGTGCTCGCGGCCGTGGATGGCCTCTTGGCCGATGAAGCCGGCGACCTGGCGCTTCAGCGCCGGGTCGGTGATCTGGTCGCGGAAGTGGCGCACGGACCGCACGAAGAAGTCCTCGCCGTCGGGGAAGACCGACGAGAGGGTGGCCACGACGTGGCTCATGATCAGGTCGCCGTCTTGGGCGAAGTGCCTCGGCAGCTCCTGGAGCGACTCCTCGAAGGAGATGCGGCGGGTCGGGATCTTGCGGGTGGCATCGCTCGTCTGCGTCATCGTGCTCTTCTCCGGGACAGGTGGGGGAGCGTTCGAGGGACCACCGTAGACGATTTGAGTGATTTGCTCAAATGCTCAATTCTGTTAACCTGGTCACATGACCTCGAGACATCGGGCGCGAGCCCGATCCCGCAGCGTGGCGGCGTCTCCGGCGAAGGGCGAGCAGACGCGCCAGGCCATCCTCGACGCCGCGATCGTGCGCTTCGGTCGTGACGGGTACCGCTCGACGTCCGTGGCCGACATCGCCCGCGATGCCGGCGTCGGCGGCACGATCACCTACGCGTACTTCCCCAACAAGGAAGCGCTCTTCATCGCGGCGCTCGACGAGGACGCGGCCGCGGTCATCCACGAGGGCGTCTCCACCATCCTCGACGATCCCGATCCTGAGTCGTGGCGGACGTCGTTGATCTTCACCCTGCTCGACGCGATCGAGCGCCACCCGCTGGCGCGCCGCGTGCTGTCCGGGCTCGAGCCCCACGTCACCGGCCGGGTGCTCGACCTGCCCGCGCTGGCCGAGCTGCGCAAGGCGGTGGCCGAGCGCCTGCGCACCGAACAGGTCACCGGCATGGTGCGGCGCGACATCGATCCGGTGGCGGTGGGCAGCGGGGCCGTGGTGATCATCATCTCGTTGATGATGTCGATCCTGCAGTTCGGCCGCGAGGGCGCGGTGCTCTACGGCGACGACGTCATCGCGGTGTTCGCGGCGGCGCTCGACGGCCCCGAGGTGCGGCGCCGAGAGTGACCGCGCGTCTCAGTCGCGGTCGTGGTGACAGACCGCTTCGAGCATGAAGCCGAACGGGTCGAGCCAGAAGGTCGCGTAGTACGGCGGCGGGTACTCGGGGAACCGGCGGGGCGCATGCAGCACCTCGCCGCCGCGTGCGAGCACCCAGGTGTGCACGGCGTCGACCTCGGATCGCGTCCGGACCTTGAACGCGAGGTGCTGCAGACCGGGGTGCTCGCGCGAGTAGGCCGCCGCCTCGGTCGACTCGTAGAAGAACAGGTAGGTGCCGCGACGGCCGCCCGCCGGCAGGTACGCGAACTGGTCGTCGGCGGCGACGAACGGCTCGTACCCCAGCAGCGGCAGCAGGTCGTCGTAGTACGCCTTCGCGGCGACGAGATCGGGGACGTTCAAACCCAGGTGCCCGAGCATCGTCCCAGTCTGCCCCCATCTCGCCGGTGCCCGGCGCGGCGCAGTCCTCGCCCGTCCGTCCTCGCCTGTCCGTGGGGGCCGGCGTGCCACGATGACGCCGATGCTCCGACCGCGCGACCACCAGGCCCGGTTCCCGACGCCCGCCGCGGTGGTCGAGGCCGCGGCGGTCGCTGCGATCTTCAGTGGGGCGCCCTCGACCGCCCACGCGCTGCTCACCGGCGGGGATCCGTTGGCCGCGGCGCGCGCGGCGGGGACGCTGCTGCAACCGCGCCGGCGGCCGGGCTCGCTGATCGCCGGCGCGCTCGCGCACGGTGCGATCTCGCTCGGGTGGACGACGGTGCTCGCGGCCGCCCCGCCCGGCCGGCGTGTCCGCTGGGGCGCGGCCGGAGCGGTCGGCGTCGCCGTGCTCGACCTGCTCGTGATCGGGCGGCGCTTCCCCGCGATCCGGGCACTGCCCCTCGCACCCCAGGTCGCCGATCACGTCGCGTTCGGCGTGCTCGCCGGGTGGGTCCTGGATCGCGCGTCGCGCCCGGCGCCGATCAGCAGCTGACGTCGGTACCCGGGCTGAGGCGGCGGCCGGGGGCGAGGCGGCGTGTGCGGGTCGGCACGTCGCTCGAGCGCCTGCGAGCCAGCGGCGCTCGCAGCCGGCGCGCCACGCGCAACCGCAGGCCCCGGCGGCTGCGCGCGAGGTCGCCCGGCGCCGTCAGCTCGCGGACCCGGTCCTGGTGGGTCTCGATCAGCATCCTCTGCGGGTCCAGGTTGTGGTGCATGCGCCCATCGTCCGCCGCCTGGCGCTCGCCGACGAGTGGCAGAGATGCCCAATGTCGTCAAGATCACGCCATTGTCAGGATCACCCATGCGCGCGAGGATCGTGCCATGGCCGAGAAGTCTGCCGTGAAGGGGAGCCCGCGCCCGCGTCGCCACCGGGTCGCCACCGTGGTGCTCGACGGGATGACGCTGCTCGAACCCAGCGTCGCCGCCGAGGTGTTCGCCGACGACCGGAGCGAGCAGCTGGGCGTGGCGTGGTACGAGCACCGGTTCTGCACCGAGCGACCCGGCCGCGTCCGGATGCTGGAAGGCTTCGATGCCCACGTCGATCGCGACCTGCGGTCGCTGGCGTGGGCCGACACGATCATCATCCCCGGGTGGCCGGCCTTCGCCGAACCACCGAGCGCGGCCCTCGGGGCGGCGCTGCGCCGGGCGCATGCACGAGGCGCTCGCCTCGTCTCGTTCTGCACGGGCGCGTTCGGGCTGGCGGGGGCGGGTGTCCTCGATGGGCGGCGGGCCACGACGCACTGGTACCGCACCCAGGACCTGATCCGCATGCATCCCGACATCGAGGTCGATCCCGCCGTGCTCTACGTGGACGAGGGTGACGTGCTCACCTCGGCTGGGTCCGCCGCGTCGATCGACCTCGCTCTCTACATCGTGCGCTGCGACTACGGGGCGGACGTCGCCAACCAGGTCGCGCGCGACATGGTCGTCCCTCCGCACCGCGACGGGGGCCAAGCGCAGTACATCGACGCGCCGATGGCCTCGTGCCCCGAGACCGACCCGCTGGCCGCCACGCTCGACTGGGCGGTCGAGCACCTCGACGAGCCGCTGGCGGTCGAGCAACTGGCCGAGCACGCCGCGATGAGCCTGCGCACGTTCATCCGCCGCTTCCGCGCGACGACGGGCACCACCCCCCACAAGTGGCTGACGCAGCGGAGGGTCGCGGCCGCGCAGGCACTGCTGGAGACGACGGACCTGTCGATCGAACGGGTCGCGGCGCAGTGCGGCTTCGGCACCGCCGCCTCGTTGCGCATGCACTTCCAGCGCCAGCTCCACCTCTCGCCGCAGGCCTACCGGCAGCGGTTCGCGACGACGGGCGC
>CAYUOL010000161.1:0-13934 GCA_964446345.1 uncultured Iamiaceae bacterium
CTTGATTTCCATAATGTTCCTCTTTCTCCCGCTCTGGCCTGCGGGCGGCTGGTTCGTGACCTCCTTCATCACCCACTGACCCGGGTCCTTCGGCCAGGTGTTGGGGTCGGCCCCCAGATAGGGGGCCTGGTCGGGTCGGCGCTCGGGCGGGGCGGAGGTCCAGGTCTCCATCGAGGACCCGTTGCGCCCGAGCAGCTCGCCGCGCCCGTCGCCGTCGAGGTCACCGGTGAGGATCGACTCGTACTGGCTCGCGTTGACCCAGCCGCCCGCATCGGACCACGGCGGCAGCGACAGCGGGTCCTCGCTGGCGTCGTAGGACTTCAGCACCGGTTTGGGATGGTCGGTCGGTGGCGGCGGCGGTGAGGGGTTGGCGCACGGCGCGCCTTGGGGTTGCGGAGGCGCGCCGCCACCGGCGTTGGTCGGGCTCGGTTGTGCGGCTGCCGCGGCCGGCAGCATGGCCGCGGCGAGGAGCACGGCGGCCGGGAGCGCGATCGCGCGCCAGCGCGTGGGGCGGTGCCGGGGCGAAGCCGTGCGCCGGAGCGGGCGGGCGCGGCGGCGAGCGATGCGTGGGTCAGCCACTGCGGCTCCCCTTCTCTCGTCGGTCGATCGGACGGCGCGCGGCGCGGGCCGTCGGGGTCGGGGTGGGGGTCGGGGTGGGGGTCGTCGGCGTCATGGCAGCAGCCGATCGAAGGCAACGGCCGCGCCGATGCACGACACCGGGGTGGTCGCGGCCGTCCAGTGGACGCCGTTGTCGGTCGACACCCAGCTGCGCGTGCCGTCGCCGACGGCCGCCCACGCGCCGAGGCCGTCGGTGGCGACCCCGAACCCCGGGGAGTTGATCGAGGTCACCGACGTCGTCCAGGCCGAGCCGTCCGGTGAGGTCCACGAGCGGCCGGTCGGGTCGGGGAACGGGTTCAGCCGACCGACCGCCGCCCAGCCGCCGGGCCCGACGGCGATGCCGGCCGGGATGCCCACCGGGGGCGTGGCGGCGGCGGTCCACACGTCGCCGTCGGTCGAGCTCCACGCGCCGCCGGTGCCCGCCACCCCCGGCCCCACGGCCACGAAGCGCCCGGTCGGATCCGCGGCGACCGCGAGCGCGTTCCAGTCGGCCGGCAGCGGCGCGCTCGCTGCCGTCCAGGCCTGGGCGTTGGTCGAGCGCCAGGCGCCACCGGGGCCGACCGCGACCCACAGCCCGGCACCGGCCGCGCTGTGCGCGACCGCGGCGGCGTCGAAGCCCGCCGCCGGGGTCGTCGCGACCTGCCACACCGTGCCCGCGACGGTGGTCGAGAAGTACCCCTGGTCGACGGTGTTGCTCACCGCCGCCCACGTCGAGGCGCCGTCGGTGGCCAGGCCCTTCGCGCTGAACCCCGGGGGCAGACCGGCCGGCGCGACGGGCGTCCACGTGGAGGCGTCCGGGGACGTCCACGCGACCGAACCGCCTTCCCCCGCGGCCACCCAGTGGCCGGCACCGTCGGACGCGAGCGCGTACGCATCGCCGTCGGGCTGCGCACCCGTGCTCGTCCAGGTCTGGCCGGAGGTGGTCGAGGTGAACCCGAACGGTCCCAGCGGTGGGAACGACGACTGCCCCACCGCCGCCGCCTTCGAGCCGGGCGGTTGCGTCGCGGCGCTCGCGGCGTCGACGCTGATGAGGGAGGGCGCGACCCACGCGGCGCCCGCGACGCCGGCGACCGCGCCGGCGTGGCCGAGGAACTGCCGGCGATCCGAGTGCGGTTCGGTCGGGTCCGACGGGGGGCCGGTGCCGTCGCCTCGCATCACGTGCTCGCGTAGTACCCGACGAGGTCGAACACCACGTCGACGGATCCCGCAGCATGGCGGAAGGACACCGCACCTTGCGCGCCGAGCTTGATCGCGACGTGGTTCGGGATGGTCTGCCCGGCGGCGAAGTTGAGGTTCGACACGTTCGGTGGGGCGCCTCCGGCGGGGCTCACGGTGAGGAAGCTCGGCGTCGTCGCGTTCGTCACCGTGACGTTGCCGGCCACCGCGTGCGCGTCGCTCGGGATGCCTCGCGCGCCGGCGATCGTGAGCGGCCGCGCCGCTCCCGCGACCAGCGGCGAGCCCCACCCGCCGTTCGCGCCGCGGGAGTCGAGCACGCGCGTCGGGGAGAGCGGGTGGAACAGGTCGCCCGTGCCCGCGTCGTAGTAGCCGACGACGTCGACCACGACGTCGACCGAGCCGACGGCGTTCGCGATGCGCACCGCGCCACCTGCGCCGACCTGCACGACCGCGAGGTTGGCGATCGTCTCGTTCGCCGCGAAGTTGACGTTGGATGCGGTCGGCGGCGTTGCGACGCCCGCCGGGAAGAGGGTCAGGAAGCTGCCGGCGGACCCGTTCGTCGCGGTGACGTTCAACGTCACCGCGCTCGCCGTGGCGGGCACGCCGGCGACGCCCGTCACGGTCAGGTCGCGCGGCGCACCGGCGGCCAGGCGCGATCCCCAACCTCCGGTCGGTCCCCGCGAGTCGAGGATGCGGGTCGGGTCGACGGCGTTGAAGCGCTCGCCCGCCGACGGCCCGAACCAGCCGACGAGATCGGCCACGACGTCCGTCGCCCCCGCCGCCGTGGCGAACGAGATGTCGCCCCCGGCGCCGACCGGCACGGTCACGAGGTTCGGGATCGTCTGGTGCGCCGCGAAGTTCAGGTTCGACGCGGTGGGCACCGCGCCGCCGCTCGGGTACACGGTGAGGAAGCTGGGGGCGGACGACTCGGTGGCCGTCACGTTGAGCACGAGGGCCTCGGCGTCGGCCGGCACCCCCGCCGTGCCCGGCACGTGGAGCGTGCGCGGCGCGCCGGCCTGCAGCTTGGCGTTCCACCCGCCGGTCGGGGTGCGCGAGTCGAGCACGCGCACCGGGAGCTGCGGGTGGTAGCGGAGGCCGGCCGCGGCCGGTCCGGCGCCCACCGACCCGATCGAGCTGTTGGCGTTGGTGAACCAGAGGTTGCCGTCCGCGCCGGCGGCGATGCCGCGCGGGCCGACGACGCCCGGGCCGGCGAACGTGGCGATGCCGCCGTCGGTCGTGACGCGCCCGACGCGGTTCGTGCCGGCGCTCGTGAACCACAGGTTGCCGTCCGGGCCGCTGGTGATCCCGTGAGGTTGCGCCACCGAAGGATCGGTGAACGCCGTGGCGGCGCCGGCCGGGGTGATGCGCCCGACCGAGTTGCCGACGTTGTTCGTGAACCACAGGTTGCCGTCGGGGCCGGCGGTGATCGACTGCGGCCCGCCGATGGCCGGGCCCGTGAACGTGACGACGGCGAACGTGGTCGGGTCGATGCGGCCGATCGAGCTCTTCGACCGGTTGGCGAACCAGAGGTTGCCGTCGGCGCCCGTGGTGATGCCGGTCGGCAGGCCGATGCCCGCGCCGGTGTGCCGCGTGACGACGCCGCTCGGCGTGATGGTGCCGATCGAGTCGTTGAACGCGTTCGTGAACCAGAGGTTGCCGTCCGGCCCGGCGGTGATGCCCCACGGACCGTCGATGTCGGAGCTGGAGAAGATCGTGACGGCGCCCGCCGGCGTGATGCGCCCGATCGTGTCGGTCAGCAGGTTCGTGAACCAGAGGTTGCCGTCAGGGCCGCGCGTGATCCCTGCGGGCGAGAAGACCCCGGGCGCGGAGAACGTCGTGACCACCCCGGCCGGGGTGATGCGGCCGATGGAGGCCCCGCCGAAGTTGGTGAACCAGAGGTTGCCGTCGGGCCCGTCGGTGATCGCGTCAGGATCGGTGACCCCGGACCCGACCGCCTGACCGATGACGTGGCTCGTCGGGTCGATGTGCCCGATCGAGTTGTTCGCCCGGTTGGTGAACCACACGTGGCCGTCCGGTCCGGCGACGATGCCGTAGGGCTGGTCGACGGTCGCGTCGGTGAACGTGGAGACGACGCCCGCGGTGGTGACGCGGCCGATCGTGCTCGAGCCGATGTTCGTGAACCACAGCGCGCCGTCGGGGCCGGTCGCGATGCCCTGGGGGTTGTCGATGCTCGGGCTCGTGTGCGCCGTCACGACGCCGGTCGGCGTGACCTTGCCCACCGCGTTCGACCCGTTCGTGAACCACACGTTGCCGTCCGGCCCCGCGGTGAGCTCGCGCAGGACGCCCAGGCCGGGATCGGTGAACGCGGTGAAGGCGCCGGCGGTCGTCACCCGGATCACCGTCTCCTCGGTCGCGCCCGTGACCCACAGGTTGCCGTCGGGGGCCGCCGTGATCGCCAGCGGCGAAACGAGTGCCGCGTTCGTGAAGGACGAGATGGCGAAGGTGGTCGGGTCGATCGCGCCGATCGCGCTGTTGCCGGTGCTCGTGAACCACAGGCGGCCGTCGGCGCCGGCGGCGATCTCGCGCGGCGTGTCGATCGTGGCCGCCGTGTAGTCGGTGATGACCCCGGCGGGGGTGATGCGCCCGATCGAGTTGCCGGTGCTGTTGGTGAACCACAGGTTGCCGTCGGCGCCCGCCACGATCGACCGCGGGCCGCGCACGCTGGCGGCGGCGTACATGGTGACGGCGCCCGCCGGCGTCACCCGGCCGATCGCATCGTTGGCGATGCTCGCGAACCAGAGGTTGCCATCGGGGCCCGGTGCGATCGCCACGGGGTCGCGCACGCCCAGGCCGTGGTTGGTGATCGTGCCGAGCGGGTCGGCGGCAGCGGGATCGGGTGACGTACCGAGGCCGACGACCGCCAGCATCGAACCGAGCAGCACCGCGACGAGCAGCGCCCCGAGCGACCGAGCCCCGGCTGTCGCGAGTTGGGTCGGCCGGGCGGGCGCGAGGCACGTGCGCGGGCTCGAGGGCCGCCGTGGCCGCCTGCGATCGGTGTTGGTGGAGGCCCGCAACAACGCCGCCATGAGGCCGCCAAGCTACTGCACGACGGGTGCGGTGAGCGGTCACGCGGGCGCCGCCGAGCCACTGCTCCTCGACGCCGGTGCGCGCGGCGCCCCCGGGATCGACTCCTCCGGTAGCTTCGACGACAAGGAGCGGGCGCGAGGGGGAGCGACCATGAAGGATGGGGATGACGCGGACGCGCCGAGCGACGTCTCGCGGCGCAGGTTCCTCCTGGGAGCGGGTGCGGTGGGCGCCGCCGGCGCCGCCGGCCTCGCCGGGTGCAGCGGCGAACCCAGCGTGGCCAAGGTGCCCGGAACCACCACCCCGTCGGGGCGGGCCGCGGTCGCCCGGGTCAGCACGCCGTTCAAGCCGCGCGGCCGGCTCGACAAGCGTCCCAACTTCCTCATCGTCATGGTCGACGAGATGCGCTACCCGACCGTCTACGAGTCGCCCGCGCTGAAGGAGTTCCGGGCCAAGTACCTCACCGCGCAGGAGCGGATGAAGGCCAAGGGCATGCAGTTCCGGAACCACTACGCGATGTCGGCGGCGTGCCAACCCAGCCGCACCTCGATCTTCACGGGCACGTACCCCTCGCTGCACGGGGTGAGCCAGACGAGCGGTGGCGCCAAGGCCGTCTACGAGTGGGACATGTACTACCTCGACCCCGCCACCGTGCCGACGATGGGTGACTACTTCCGCGCCGGCGGGTACCGCACCTACTACAAGGGCAAGTGGCACCTCTCGCTGCCCGACATCTTCATCCCGGGCACGACGACGGCGTACACCAGCTACACCAGCAACGGCACGCCCATCCCCGAGAACGAAGCCCGGTACGTCGAAGCGGAGCGGCTCGAGCAGTACGGCTTCAGCGGGTGGATCGGGCCCGAGCCCTTCGGCAACAACCCGCTCAACAGCGGCTCTTCGGCCGGGGCCGGCAACAGCGGTCGCGACGTGCACATCGCCCGCATGGCGGCGGACATCATCGGCGAGCAGAAGCCCGACGCCGACAGCCCGTGGCTGATCGTGTCGTCGTTCGTGAACCCGCACGACATCTCCCTGTGGGGCGCGCTCACCGTGGCGAGCCAGAACTACAACCTCGTCGGCCAGCTCGACGGCACGGTGCCGACCGACCTGTTCGATCCCGCGCTCTACGACAAGACCGCGAACGACGACCTGTCGAAGAAGCCCACCGCGCAGCAGAGCTACCGCGACACCTACAAGCAGATCTTCCAGCCGACGAACCCGGGCCCGCTGTACCAGCAGCTCTACTACCAGCTGCACAAGACGGTCGACGCGAACATGAACACCGTGCTCGACGCGTTGGCCGAGGAGCCGGCCAACCAGCGCGACACGATCGTGCTCTTCCTGTCGGACCACGGCGACCTGCTCGGCTCGCACGGCGGCATGTTCCAGAAGTGGTACACGGCGTACGAGGAGGCGATCCACGTCCCGTTCGTCGTGCACAGCCCCACGCTGTTCGACAAGGCGGTCGACCTCGACGTGGTCACGAGCCACGCCGACATCCTGCCGACGATGCTCGGGCTCGCCGGGCTCGACACGGCGGCGATCCAGAAGGAGCTGAGCAAGACGCACAACGAGGTGCAGCCCTTGCCCGGTCGCGACCTCTCGGGCGTCATCCTCGGCGAGGTCGACCCGTCGACCCTCCAGGACGCGGTCTACTTCATGACGGACGACGACGTCGGTCGGGGCAGCAACCAGAACAACTGGATGGGCCTGCCCTACCAGTCGGTCGTGCAACCGAACCACGTCGAGACGGTCATCGCCCTGCTGCCGACGGGTGCGAACCGCGCCCTGCAGAAGTGGAAGTACTCGCGCTACTTCGACAACGTGCAGATGTGGACCTCCCCGGGAAGCAACCCGCCCCAGGACGTCGTCACCACCGTCAACGGACAGCAGAACCAGGCTGGCTCGAAGACGGCGGAGACGACGGTCAAGACGACGCCCGTCGCCGACCAGATCGAGGCCTACAACCTCGCGGTCGATCCGATGGAGCTCACGAACCTCGCCGGCTCCACCGATCCGGCGATCGCTCCGGTGCTGACCCAGCTCGGGTCGCTCCTCGCAGCGCAGTGCGCCCAGAAGCGGCAGACGCCCCAGAGCGGGACCGTGCCCGGGGAGCCGTCCTGCCAGACGGCGTGAGCCACGGGTGCGTGTTCCTGCCCGGAGGTGTGAGCCACGGGTGCGTGTTCCTGCCCGGAGGTGAGCCGACGGCGCGCCCATCTGTGCCAGAATCCCGCCGATGCTGTCCCGAGCGACCTTTCGCGTCCTTGCCGGAGTTGCCGCCACCGTGGTGATGGCTGCACTGATCGCCGGATGCGGGAGCTCGTCCAACCGCGGCGAGGCCAACCCGGGCAGCAGCACCCCCGTCACGACTGCGAAGGGCGCGGGGACCACCACGACGACCGCCCCTCCCAAGAACACCTGGGACAAGGTGGTCAACGCGGCGCCGTCGGCGTTCGCCGGCTCACCCAAGCCGCGTGACGAGTCCGACCCGGCCCGCCCGGCACCGGCGGGCGTGTACATCTGGAACGACCTCTCCGGGTGGCACCTCCGGGCGGTGCGCAACCCGGCGTCTCCACCCATCGAGGTCACGGTGGCGGCGAACGACCAGCCGAACTCGTCGGTGAAGATCGAGAAGATCATCAACTCGAACGAGCCGCTCCCGCCCCCGGCGACGACGGTGACGGTCAAGCTGCCGGCCGCCGCGACGGCCTCCGGGTTCGACATGACGACGGGCTTCTACACGAACAAGCTGAGCTTCACCGTGAAGGCCGGTGGCACCCCGATGCCCGCCGGTCAGATCTTCCTCGGCTCCGTCCCCACGCCGGCCACGGCGAACCCGGTCGAGCTCACGCTCTCGAAGAAGCCGCACTGACCGCACGTCTCGATCGTCGACCCGATCGGTCCGGTCGCCCTGCGCTCACGCCGACGCCAGCGCGATCGCATCCGCGATGCGGGTGCCGTGCGCCTGGTTGTTCGACAGCGTGGTGAAGGCCGTCGCCCAGTCGCCGGTGGCCTGTGCCTGGGCGGTCTGCTGGATGCCGGCGATGTACGAGCGGAGCAGCGCCACGAGGTCGGCCTGCGCCACCTTCGGGTACTTCGGGGCCAGGGCCGTGGCGATCGCCTGGGCGTGCCCGTCGAGGCGCCGGGAGGCCTCGCTCGACGACGGCGTGGGGGACTTGGCGCCCCGGCTGTAGGCGTCGAGGTCGTCGACGAGGTCGGTCAGCGCCCGTTCGACGGCGGGATCGGCGGTGCCCCCGTTGAGCACGGCCGCCAGCCGGTGGACGTTCTCCCGGGCGGTGTTGACCGCGAGCCCGGCCTCGGCGTCGCGGCCGTCGATCGCGGCGCCGCTGGCGATGCCGAACAGCGCCACGTTCACCTGGAGCGACGAGGCCACGGTGGTGCCGAGCTTCGACGCCTCGGTGGTGGTGTCGCCGGTGTAGCGGTCGCCGTACTTCACCTGCACCCCGAGGGTCAGGTGGTCGGAGATGATGCGCATGTTGTCGATGGCCGGGAGGATGTCGCCATACGCCGCCTGCCAGTTGCCGGCGTGCTGGTGGTCGACGTTGTGCACGTGCTTGGTCACGAGGGCCCGCACGACCCCGACCGGCATGCTGTCGGTGGAGCTCTTCAACAGGTTCTCGAGGTCGGCGGCGTACTTCTCCAGGTCGGCGCCGGCGCGGCTCGCCGTGGCGTGATCGCCACGGCCGAGGGCCTCGGTGTACTCGAGGAAGTAGCCGATGTGCAGGCGCCAGAACGTGGAGAACGCGTTGCCCGTCTTCGGGTCGTAGATCTGCGCCACGAGGTCGGCGAGCTGGTCGGCGTTCGTCTGCAGCCGCGCGGACGCCGCCGCGAGCTCGCCGGCCCGGTGCCCGAGCGAGGCCGAGGTCGCCATCATGGCGAGCAGCGCGTGCTCGTCGAGCACCTCGTTGTAGGCCACCCGCAGCTCGGGGGCGGATGCCGGGCGGCTGACCCGGGTGAGTGCCGCGCGGTCGGCCAGCGGGGCGGCGACCACGAGCGCGTTGGTGACGGGCTCCACCGTCGTCGGGGCGGCGGTGGTCTGCACCGTGGTGCCGCACGCCGACGACGCGAGGACGGTGAGGCCCAGCAGGGCGATGAGCAATGGGGCGCGACGAATCAGACGCATCAGATGATCCTCCTCAGGAACGTCTCGCACGACGGATGACCTCGGGCCCTCGTGGGCCCGGCTCGCCTCGCTCCGTGCACGAGTGACCCCTCTTCGTCCCCGAACGAGGTCTGGATGACCACCGCACGCGACTTCTTCGCGGATCCGGGATCGCCGCGCGGGGACGCCGCGCTCGACCCGCAGGCGCGAGGATCGACGGGTGAACCACGAAGACCCGCCCTCGATCCCCGGCGTCGCGCTGCCCGACCCGCCGCGCTCGTCCTTCGCCAGCGACAACGCCGCCGGGGTGGCGCCCGAGGTGCTCGAGGCACTCGTGGCGGCCAACACGCCGGCCGCGCTCGCCTACGGCGCCGATCGCTGGACGGAGGAGCTGACGGCGCGCTTCCGCTCGCTGTTCGACGCGCCGGTGGAGGTGCTGCTCTGCTGGGGCGGCACGGGTGCGAACGTCGTCGGGCTCGCCAGCGTGCTGCAGCCCCAGCAGGCGGTCATCTGCACCGACTCGGCGCACATCTTCGTGGACGAGTGCGGCGCGCCCACCCGCTTCACCGGGTCGATGCTGCTCCCCGAGCCGGCGCCCGACGGCAAGCTCACGCCGGCGGCGATCGAGCGGCGCGTGGCGTGGCTCGGGGACGAGCACCACCCGCAGCCCGGCGTCGTGTCGATCAGCCAGGTGACCGAGCTCGGCACCGTCTACACCGTCGACGAGATCGGTGCGCTCGGCGAGGCGGCGCACGCGGCGGGGATGGTGCTGCACGTCGACGGCGCCCGCATCGCGAACGCCGTGGCCGCCAGCGGGGCGGGCCTGCCGGCGATGCTCCGCGACACGGGGGTCGACGTGATGACGTTCGGCGCCACCAAGAACGGGGCGATGTACGGCGAGGCGGTGATCTTCCTGCGCCCCGAGCTCGCCGCCACCGCGAAGTTCACGCGGAAGCAGGCCGGGCAGCTGCCCTCGAAGGCGCGCTTCGTGTCGGCGCAGCTGCTGGCGTTGCTCGAGGACGACCGTTGGGTGCACCACGCGGCGCACGCGAACGAGATGGCGCGCCTGCTCGCCGATCGGGTGCGCTCGATCCCTGCGGTCCGCATCGCCCACGAACCCGAGGCGAACGCCCTCTTCGTGCACCTGCCCCCGGCGTTGATCCGCCCGCTGCAGGACTGGTCGTTCTTCTGGGCGTGGGACGAGGCGTCCGCGATGGTCCGGTGGATGACGAGCTTCGTGACCTCCGTCGAGGACATCCAGATCTTCGCCACGGGCCTCGAAGCGCTCGTGGGTGCGATGCCGGCGCCCGACTGACGCGCCCGGCCGAGTGCGCGGAAGCTCGTCGTGCCTCGAAGGCCCGTCGGTCGGCCGGTGCCTACTGATGACGAAGGGCCCTGTCGGCGTGGACGCGCAGGGACGATCGTGAGAGGCGGGCACCCGTCACGACGTCCTGCGGAGGTTCCTCGCCCATGCACCTGCTCCTGGTCGAAGACGACGACAGCATCGCGGTGCCGCTCGTCCGCGGGCTCGAGCGGGAGGGCTTCGTCGTGGATCGGGTAGGCACCGGGGCCGACGCCCTCGCGCGCCGCCCCCGGACCTGGTGCTCCTCGATCTCGGGCTGCCGGACATGGACGGCTACGAGGTGTGCCGGCGCCTGCGGGCGATCTCGACCGTTCCGATCATCGTCACGACGGCGCGCGGGGACGAGGTCGACCGCGTGGTGGGCCTCGAGCTCGGCGCCGACGACTACCTGGTCAAGCCGTTCGGCTTCCGCGAGCTGGTGGCGCGCATCCGGGCCGTGACCCGCCGCATGGAGCGGGATGCGCCCGCGCCCCCGACCACGGTCCGCTGGGGCCGGCTCACGATCGACCTGCGCACCCGCCGGACGACCGTGGACGACCGCGACGTCGAGCTGACCCGCAAGGAGTTCGACCTGCTCGCGGCGCTCGCGCGCGACCCCGGGGCGACCGTGCGGCGGGAGGACATCCTCGACGAGGTCTGGGACACGCACTGGTTCGGGTCGACGAAGACCCTCGACGTGCACATCGCCTCGCTGCGCAAGAAGCTCGGGGTGCCCGCGCTGATCGAGACCGTGCGCGGCGTGGGGTACCGCCTCGGCGCGGCCGAACCGGCCCCGACCGCGGCACCGCCGTGAGCCGGCGACTGCTCCTCAGCTACTTGGCGCTGACGGTCGTCCTGCTCGCGGCGCTCGAGATCCCCCTCGCCGTCAACCACAACGATCGCCTCCGCACCGACCTCACGTCGGACCTCGTGCGCGACGCCTACTCGATGGCGGGGTACGCCGAGGAGACCGTGGAGGGCACGGCCGACGTCGACCTCGCCCTCCTCGCGCGGAGCTACGAGGAGCGCACCGGCGGGCGGGTCGTGATCGCGGATCGCACGGGGCACACGCTCGCCGACTCCCATCCCGATGCCTCGAGCGAGACGTTCGCCAGCCGCCCCGAGGTCGCGCTGGCGCTGACCGGCGTCGTCGCCACCGGCACGCGCTACTCCGAGACGCTGGGGAGCGACCTGCTCTACGTCGCCGTCCCGATCGCCACGTCGAGCGGGATCGAGGGCGCCCTGCGCATCACCTACTCGACCGCCCAGATCGACCAGCGCCGGCGCGACTACCTCATGACCCTCGTCGGGGTGGCGGTCGTGTCCCTGCTCGTGGCGACCCTGCTCGGCCTGCTGCTGGCCCGCTGGGTCACCCGGCCGATCCGCCGGCTGGAGCGCGCGGCGGCGGACCTCGGCGCCGGGGAGCTGCGGGTGCGCGCCGACGAGGCGAGCGGGCCGCCGGAGCTGCGCGACTTGGCCCGCACCTTCAACGCCATGGCCGATCGGTTGGACACGCTGATGGCCTCGCAGGCCGGCTTCGTGGCCGACGCCTCGCACCAGCTCCGCTCGCCGCTCGCTGCGCTGCAGCTGCAGCTCGAGAACCTGCAGGCGGATCTCGGCGCCCCGGGAACCCTGGCACCGCGCGTGGCGTCCTTCCCGGCCCCGCCGGGTGCGGCGGCAGCCGACGACCTCGTCGCCGAGGACATCGACGCCGCGCTCGCGGAGACCGCGCGCCTCGGCCGCATCGTCGATGCCCTCCTCGTGCTGGCGCGCGCGGATCGTGCGGCGCGCTCGCCGCTCGCGACGGCGCCTGCCCCGCTCGAGGTGGACCACCTGTTGGACGACCGCGTCGCCACGTGGGCGACGGTGGCGGAGGATCGTGAGGTGCGGCTGCGAGCGGAGCCGAGCGGCCTCGGTGTCGCCGCCGACGCCGACGTCCTCGCGCAGGTCGTCGACAACCTGCTCGCGAACGCCATCGACGCCTCGCCTCGCGGCAGCACGGTGCTGCTGCGCGCCGATGCCGTGGACGCGCGGCAGGACCCGGACCGGGATGCGGGCGAGCACGGGGGTCAGGGCGCAGGCCAGCACGCGGGGCAGGACGCGGGCCAGGACCGGCGCGAGGACCGGGGCCGCGCCCCGGGCGCAGGCGGGGAGGAGAGCGGAGGCGACGGTGGTCCTTCGCTCGTGGAGCTCCACGTGGTCGACGGCGGTCCCGGCCTCACCGCCGAGGAGCGCGGGCGCGCCTTCGATCGGTTCTGGCGCGGGGACCAGCGTCCGAGCGAGCTCGGCGGGACCGGGCTCGGGCTGCCGATCGCGCGGCAGCTCGCGCGCTCGATGGGCGGGGACGTCGTGCTGCGGGAGGCGCCGGGCGGAGGCGTCGACGCCGTGGTGCGGCTGCGCGCTGCGCGGCCCGGCGGCTGAGCGTCCTGCCGTGGCGCCGCCGGCGCCTGTCCCGTCCCGACTGCTCCGTCCCGCCGCCGCTCTCGCGTCCGCGGCACGGCGCGGATCTTTGCCTTCTCCTTGCCTTGCGCTGGGCCGCCGCTGAAGCGGCTCTTCGTACGGTGCGGCTGTTCATCCGACCACTCGGGAGATGACATGCCTCGTCGTCCAGCACTCGCACTCGCCCTCACCGTCGCTCTCGTCGTCACCACGGGGGGCTTCGCCGCCGCCGCCAACTACGGGCTCCTCACGCGGAGCCGACCCGAGCCCGTCGGCCACCTGAACGCGGCGAACGTCGCCGAGCTCTCGCCCGTGCCTACCACGACGACCGAGGCGCCGGCGCCCGCCGTGACCGAACCCGTCCCGCTGGTCGAGCCGGCACCGACGGATCCGGCCGCGGGCGAGCCGGCCGCGAGCCCCGTCGCCCCCCGGCCCGAACCCGAGGGCGTCGCCGAACCAGAGGATGAGCGCGTGCCCCCGCCGGCGACAGGCTCCCGGGCCGGCCGGTCCGACGACGGCGCCCACGAGCGCACGGGGGAAGACGCGGCGCGCCACGCAGCACCGGCGGCTCCGTTCCTGCCCACGACGCAGGCCCCCTCGGTGCCGGCGACGAGGCCGTCCACGACGGTGGCGCCCACCTCGACCACCCGACCGACGGTCACGACCAGCACGCCGCGATCCACGACGACGACCGAGGCGCACGAAGACGACGACGACGGCAAGGACGACTGATGGCCCCCGGAGCGGCGAACGACGAGCCGACGCCGGCGACGCGGCCGAAGGCCGAGCCCACCCGCCGGGCCCCGCAGGCCCGCAAGACCGTGACCGGCACCAGCCGGATCCTCGCGGCGGGGCTCAGCGTCTCGGCCACGTTCGCCGTGATGGGAGCCATCGCGGTCGCGAGCCCACCCAAGGACGCGGGTTCCACCGCAGCGGACACGACCGCGGCAGGGGCGCAGGAGCCGGCCGCGACGCCCGTCGTCGCGGCTCCTGACGCCGTCGCCGGGGTCGGCCCCGTCAGTGCGGGAGGCGGGGCCGAGCCCGAGCCCACCGAGGTGGTGCCCGCTCGACCGGCGTCGGGCGACGCGCCGGTGCCCGCACCAGCGACCACGGCGGCGCCCGTGACCGTGAGCGTGACGGCGCCGCCGAAGCCGACGACGCGACCCAATGCCGCTTCGGCCCCGTCCG
>CAYUOL010000162.1:0-13912 GCA_964446345.1 uncultured Iamiaceae bacterium
GGGCGGGGCGACGGCGGGCGCTGCGCGGTCAAACCCGGATCGGCTCCGCGACCGCGTCGGCGGTGGCGGTGGCGGTGGCGATCGGTTCACCGGTCAGCGTGAGGAAGACCTCGTCGAGGGTCGGGCGCCGCAGCGCGAGGTCGTCGATGGCGATCTGGTGCTGGTCCAGCAGGCGCACCGCTTCGGCGAGCCGCGCCGTGCCGCCGTCGACCGGGACCGCCACGCTGCGCGTCGCCGCGTCGACGCGGACCGGCTCTGCCCCGATCGGATCGAGCACGGACGCGATGCGGCCGAGGTCGTCACCGGTGCGGGCGTGGATCGAGATCACGTCGCGGCCCGCCTTGCTCTTGAGCTCACTGGGGGACCCGTCCGCGATCACCGCACCCTTGTCGATGATGACCACGCGACTCGCGAGCTGATCGGCCTCCTCGAGGTACTGCGTGGTCAGCAGCACGTCGGTGCCGGTCTCGACGAGACCGCGGATCGCATCCCACAGCTCGATGCGGCTGCGGGGATCGAGGCCGGTCGTCGGCTCGTCGAGCAGCAGCAGCCGCGGCGCGCCGACCAGGCTGGCGCCGAGATCCAGGCGTCGCCGCATGCCCCCGGAGTACGTGCGCACGAGGCGATCGCCGGCGTCGGCCAGGTCGAGCTGGGCGAGCACCCTCGAGGCGTTGGCGCGAGCGGCCGCGCGGTCGTGCCCGAAGAGGCGGGCGACCATCTCGAGGTTCTCCCAGCCCGTCATCGCCTCCTCGACGGCGGCGTACTGGCCGGCCAGGCCGATCACGCGGCGTACGTCTTGCGGGCGGCGCCGCGCGTCGATGCCCGCCACGTGCAGCGAACCGCCGTCGGGCTGCAGCAGCGTGGCGACCGCCCGCACGAAGGTCGACTTGCCGGCCCCGTTCGGGCCGAGCACGGCGACGACCTCGCCCGGCTGAGCCACGAGATCGAGGCCGCGCAGCGCCTCGACCTTGCCGAACCGCTTCGTCAGGCCGCGGGCCTCGATCACCGGGGCGTGCGGCGCAAGAGCAGGAGGTGCGGGTGCAGGAGGTGCAGGAGCAGGAGGCGGAGCAGGAGGCGGAGCAGGAGACATGGGGGGGGTCCCTTCGGGCGTGGCGGGAGCGGACGTCGGCCACGATCACCCCGAACCCATCAACTGTCAAGCACTTCTTGCCAATTTGGTAACTCTGACTTACATTTCTTCCATGGCAACCGACCTCGATGACGTTCTCCGGCGCGTCGCCGCCGGCGAGCTCTCCCCCGACGACGCGCTGGCCCTGCTCGATCCGCCAGCCGATCCGCCAGCCGATCCACCGGCCGATCCGCCAGCCGGGGCGCCGAGTGGGAGCGCCCCGGGGTCGGCTGCCGGGGCGCCCGCCGCCCGCTTCTACGGCTTCGACCCGGGCCCCCGGGGCCCGGCGGACCCGGCCCTCGACGACGTCTTCGCCGACCTGCGCGACGACCTGACCAACGACCTGCGCGACAGGCGCGACGACCTCGCCGATCGCCCGATCGACGACGGCGAGTGGCCGCCGCCCGATCCGACCACCGGTGTCGCGGCCGGTCCGCCCGCCGGATCACCGGTGACGGGGACGCCTGTCGTGCAACTGCGCACGTCGTACCGCCGCATCCACGTCGTGGCCGACCCCGCCGTCGCCGAGCTGTTCGTGACCGGGGCCCACTCGCTGCGCCGCGACGGCGCTGCGTTCGTGATCGAGAACCCCGGCGATCCGAGCGGCGAGCCCGACCCCGAGTCGTCGTCCTTCAACGCGAAGTACCGGTTCACGGCGGTGCCCTTCGGGCTCGCCCGGCCAGCGGCGTGGAAGGACGAGCGCCTCGTGGTGCACGTGAACCCGATGGCCTTCGTCGACGTCGAGATGGCGGGAGGCCACCTCGGCCTCAGCGGGTTGTGGGGCGGCGTCCGCCTGCGCGTCGCCGCCACCGCGGTGCGCTTCGGCGACGTCCGCGGGCCCGTCGACATCGACGCCCTCACCTCGTCCGTGAAGGGGAGGTTCGGCCCGACCGGTTCCTCGAAGGTCGACCTCGAGCAGTCGTCGTTCAAGGTGCAGCTCCTGCCGGGGAGCAACCTGCGCATCCAGGCCCGCAACCGCATGGGCAAGGTCATCCTGCCGACCAGCGTCAGCAAGGGCGGCCTCGCCGAAGGCGCCATGAGCGAGACGACGCTCGGATCCGGTCAGGACAGCCTCGTCATCGATGCGCTGATGAGCTCCGTTAGCGTCTCGGCGTGACCTCCACCTACCGGCCGCCGCGCCGCTGCCCCGTGTGCACCGACCGGTTGCACGTCACCCAGCTCGGCTGCCCCACCTGTGGCACCGGGTTGTCCGGCAACTTCGAGCCGTGCGAGTTCTGCGGCCTCGAGGAGCCCGACCGGGCGATGCTGCGTGTGTTCCTCGCGTCACGCGGCAACATGAAGGAGGTCGAGCGCCACCTCGGCGTCAGCTACCCCACGGCTCGCGCCCGCTTCGACGACATGCTCGGGCGCCTCGGCCTCGCCGACGAGCCTGCGGCCGCGCCGCCCGACCCGCGCTTGGCCACGCTCGAAGCCCTGGCTGCGGGCGCGGTCGATGTCGACACCGCGCGAGCCCAGCTGGAAGCCGACGCCGCGCCGACTTCGACGCCCCAGGGCAAGCCGGGGCGCAAGAGGCGGGCTCAGTCGTAGAAGGGGTTCTCGCCGGCGCTGTGATCCGTGGCGTCGATGACCTCGGTGACCTCGGGGATGGCTTCCTTGATGGCGGCCTGGATGCCCTGCACCATCGTCTGCGCGCTGAGCGAGCAGCCCTGGCAGCCGCCGCCCATCGTGAGGAACACCTTGGTGCCGTCGACCCCGACGAGCGACGTGTACCCACCGTGCGCCGCCAGCCCCGGGTTGATGGCCTCGGCCAGCAGCTGCTGCACCTTCTCGGCCGTGTCGCCCGTGAGCTCGAGGTTGGCCCCGAGCAGCGGGTTCGGGCGGTTCGGGTTGCGGATCACGAGACCCGCCTGGCCCGGCGCGCTGGGCAGCGCCAGCACGGCGCCCCACAGGTTCTCGACGCTCTTCTCGGGGATCGCGATGGTGAGATCGCGCTGGGTGTAGACGCGGTGGGGGCCCTCGAGCTCGGCGATCGGCTCGAACGACAGGTCGTAGGTGTAGTCGACGCCGTTCACCCCGGTGATCTCGACGTGCAGCGCCAACTTCTCGGCGTCGTCCTCGGCGTTGCGAACGTCGAGCACCTTCACGAGCGCATCCTCGGACACGACGAGGACCGCCTCGTCGGCGACGCCGTCGGGCTCGTCGAGATCAGCGGTGATGGTCGTCCCCGGGGCCACGGCGGCGGACTGCGGCTCGGTGGTCTCCGGGCCGCTGGTTTCGGTCGGATCAGGTGCGGAAGTCACCCGCTCAGGGTACCCGTGAACGCCCCGACCCCGACCTTCTGGTCGCGAGGTGGCGTCGCGGGCGAAGAACCGCGACCGGAACGTCGGGGGTGCCCCGGGGATGGGTGGGGTGGGCGGGGTGGGGTCGGGGTGGGTGGGGGCCGACCGGGAGCGGGGCGCGTCAGGCGCCCGGGACGCGGTGGGCGTCGCCGTCGACGTTGATCTTCTGGCCGGTCACGTACGCCGCGCCGTCGCTGACGAGGAACCGCACCACGTTGGCGATGTCCTCCGGGGCGCACACGCGCCCGAAGGGCATCGAGGCGTCGAGCTGGTGGATGTCGTCGACGCCGGCCACGGCCTTCATGAGCTTCTGCCCCATCGTGGTGTCGACGAGACCCGGCGCCACGATGTTGACGCGCACGCCGTGGCGCCGCTCCTCTGCGGCGAGCGTCAGTGCGAGCGCCTCCATGGCGGCCTTGCCCATGTTGTACGGCCCGCCGCCGGCGGCGTGGCCCAGGGTGGCGACGGACGAGATGAAGATCACGTCCGAGCGCTCGTGCTCGCGCAGGTGCGGGATCGCCGCCGCGCACAGCGCGTGCGGGCCCAGCGCGTGCGTGCGCAGGACCCGCTCGAGCTCGGCCGGATCGGTGTTCTTCACGCTCTGCCCGCGGCTGGCGATGCCCCCGTTGTTCACGAGGATGTCGAGGCGACCGAACGCCTCGATCGTCGCGTCGACCAGCGCCTGGTCGTCCTCGAGCCGATCGACGGAACCGGCGACGGCGATCGCCTTCCGCCCGAGTCCCTCGATGGCGGCGACCGTCTCCTGCGCCGCGTCCTGGTCCTTGCGGTAGTTGACGACGACGTCGATGCCGTCCTCGGCCAACGCCAGGGAGATCGCGCGACCGATCCCCCGCCCGCCCCCGGTGACCAATGCGACGCGCCCAGAACCTGCCATGTCGTTCCCCCTGATCGATGCGACGTGCGGCGCACGCTATCGGCGTCAGGATGGCTCAGCGCCGCTCGGCCACGGCTTCCTCGAGCTCGGCGGCCAGCTCGAGCCAGCGCTCCTCGGCCGCCTCGAGCTGCGCGCTCACGTCGGCGAACTCCACCCCCAACGCCGCGAGCCGCTCGTGATCGCTCGCGGATTCGAGCAGCTGCGCCTCGAGCTTCGTGCGCTGCTTCTCGAGCTTGGCCATCGCCTTCTCGGTCTCCTTCACGAGGTTGCGCAGGGTGCTCGGCGACCGGGTGGTCGGCGGGGGACGGCCCTCCTTCCGGGGGCGCGTCGCGGCAGGAGGCGCGCTCGGGGCGACGGCGCCGGTGCCGACGGATGCCGCCTTGGCCGAGGACCCGCCACGACGAGCGGCGCGGCGTGCCTCCTCCCAGCCGGCGTAGCCGCCGGGCTGGCGGCGGGCGTGGCCGTGCCCGTCCACGACGATCACGTCGGTGACCGTGCGCTCGAGGAACGCGCGGTCGTGCGACACGACGACGAGGGCGCCGGGCCACTCGTCGAGGAAGTCCTCGAGCACGCGCAGCGTGTCGAGGTCGAGATCGTTCGTGGGCTCGTCGAGCAGCAGCACGTTCGGCTTGGCCGCGAGCACCAACAGCAGCTGCAAGCGGCGACGCTCCCCACCCGAGAGCAGCTCGATGGGCGCGAACTGCGCGTCCTTCTCGAACCAGAACTGCTCGAGCAGCGCCGCGTCCTGCCAGTCGGGCTGGCGGGTCGGGCCGGCGACCGCGTCGCGCACGCGCTGCTTGAGATCGAGGGTGACCCCGACCTGGTCGTAGTAGCCCAGGCGCACGGTCGGGCCCCGGCGCACGGTGCCCGCCGCCGGCTCGATGCGCCCGGCGATCACGTCGAGCAACGTGGACTTGCCGCCGCCGTTCGGACCGACGATGCCGAGGCGCTCACGGTTCTCGAGGAGCAGCTCGACGCGCTCGAACAACCAGGGGCCCATCTGGTCGCTGTCGCGCTGCGGGTACCGGTGGCCGACGCCGTGCAGATCGATGACGGTGTCGCCGAGGCGGGGCGTGCCCGGGTAGCGCTTCTCGATGCCGGCGTCGCCCCAGCCGCGCGCCCCCTTCGCGGCGGCACCATCCCCGACACCGACCGAGGGGGCCGCACCGGCAAGGTCGAGCGAGCCGCTGCGCGCCGGGGCCTCGGCGCGGCTCTCGACGATCTTCGTGGCGCTCTCGATCCGGGCCTTCGACTTGCGCGTCCGCGCCGGGGCACCGCGCCGCAGCCACGCCAGCTCCTGCCGGGCGAGGATCTTGCGCGACGCCTCGCTCTTGGCGGCCTGCTCCTCGCGCTCGGCCTTGCCCTCGAGGTACGCGTCGTACCCACCGATGTGCACGTAGCCCTTGCCGCGGTCGAGCTCGAGCACCTTGTTGGTCACCCGATCGAGCACATGGCGGTCGTGGGTGACGAGGATCAGTCCGCCGCGAAAGGCCGCCAGGCGATCCTCGAGCCACGCGATGGCATCGATGTCGAGGTGGTTCGTCGGCTCGTCGAGGACGAGCAGGTCGCACTCGGTCACCAGGGTGCGCGCCAGCGCGACCCGCTTCGCCTGCCCGCCCGACAGCGTCCGGGTGTCGGCGTCGAGCATCGTCCCCATCCCGAGCCGATCCAGGACGGCCTCGGCCTCCCAGGTGCCCGTCGCGTCGACGTCGACGGCGTTGCGCACCGCGCCCTCCCGCAGCACGGGGTTCTGGTCGAGCATCGCGATGCGCACGTCACGCCCTCGCCGCACGATCCCCGCCTCGGGTTCTGCGGTCCCGGCCAGCACCCGGAGCAACGTCGACTTGCCACACCCGTTGAGCCCGACGATCCCGAGGCGGTCACCGGTCGAGACCGTCACCGAGAGGTCGCGGAACAGCGGCTTGCCAGGCCGGGAGACAGCCACGCGATCGGCGTCGACGAGGATCATCGGTGGGCAGGGTAACGGTGGCGCGGCCACCCCCTTCACTCCGTGGGCCCCTCGCTCCGGCGCCCTCGACGAGGCGTCCGCCCGGCGCTGCCGGGACCAGGTCACGATGAGAGGTCGCTCATGCCCGCCGATTGCGGGCGTGGAGGGGTGCGTCGGTAGATTGACCGGCCGTGATCGATGTCGACGCCTCACGGCTCGCGCTCGTCGAGCTCCGTCAGGCTCGTCGTCACAACCACCGAGACGCGGTCCACTGGATCGATGCGCTCTACCGCGTCTACATCAGCGGTCTGGTCGCGGTCATCGCCGTGGTCGTCGGCGCAGGCCTGTTCGGTGACGGCAAGCTCACGCCGGCCGAGCAGCAGTCGTTCGTCGACGCCGCCATCCCGTGGCTCGGCCTCGGCTTCGCGTTCGCCGTGGCCGTCGGCATGCGCTCGGGCGGTCGTGGCGGCCCGCTCACCCTGGAGGCCGCCACCGTGCAGCACGAGCTGCAGGCGCCGATCCCCTACGGGATCACCTTGCGCGAACCCGCGCTGAAGCAGATGCGGTTCATGGCGTTCACGGGGATGAGCGTCGGCGGCATCGTCGGCGTGCTGGCGGTGCGACGCTTCCCGGAGAACCCGGTCGCGATCGTGGTCGCGTGCGCGGCGGCGTTCGCGCTCGCCGGGGTGCTGGCGATCAGCACCGCGATGATCTTCTCGGGCCGGCGCATCAGCCGGCCGATCTCCAACGTCCTCGCGGTCGCGTTGCTGCTCTGGTCGGTGGCCGACATCGTGTTCAAGACCACGACGTCACCGATGACGATGCTGGGCGCGCTCGCCACCGCCGGCGTCGTGTTCGACCCGCTGTCCCTCATCCCGGTCGCGCTGACGCTCGTCGCCGCGATCGCCGCGATCGCGTTCCTCGGCGGCACGTCGATCGACGACGCGCGTCGACGCGCCGGGCTCGTCTCCCAGCTGCGCTTCGCCGTGACGCTGCAAGACATCCGCACCGTCGTGCTGCTGCGTCGCCAGCTCGCGCAAGAGACGCCGCGCGCCCGTCCGTGGATCCGCATGAAGCGGGGCGGTCGGCTGCCGGCGGTGTGGCGACGCGACTGGCGCAGCTACTTCCGCTACCCGATCAGCCGGCTGGCGCGCATGGTGCTGCTCGCCGTCGTCGCGGGCGTGTGCCTGGGGCTGACGTGGCGCGGCATCAAGCCGGCGTTCCTGCTCAGCGCCATCGCGCTGTACCTGGCCGGCTACGACGCCGTCGAGCCGCTCGCCCAGGAGATCGATCACCCCTCCCGCTGGGACGACCTGCCCGAGGACCACGGCAAGCTGCTGCTCACGCACCTGCCGGCGGCGTTCGCCGTGATGATCGTCGTGTGCCTGCTCACGGCTGCCTCGGCGCTCATCCTCACGCCGAGCTCGGTCGTGCTGGCGCTGCTTCCGGTCATGATCGTCCCGGTGGCCGCCGCGGCGATGGCCGGCGCCGCGCTGAGCACCGTCATGGGTTCACCCGATGTCGCGAAGATGCTGGGGGGCCTCGGCGCCGACGTCATGGGCTTCGTGCTCATGGCGCGCCTCGTCTTCCCGCCCGCGCTGACCGTCGCCGCGCTCGCCCCGATGTTCGCCGCCGGCGGCAACATCGACGCCCTCGACACCCCGCGCGTGAGCAACCTCGTGGGCTACTCGCTGTTCGTGTCCGCCGGCGCCCTCATCTACATCCGCTACCAGAAGCCGGCGCGCGTCTGATGCCGGCTCCCTCCCCGTCCACCTCCACCTCCACCATGCCCTCCGATGCTGCAAGGGAAGACCCGCGATGAGCGACCGAGAAGCCCCGCCGCCCACCTTGCAGACGGAGGATCTCGGCAAGGACTACGGCGACGGTCTCGGCCTCGTCACCCTCGATCTCACGGTGAAGCCGGGCGAGCTCATCATGCTGGTGGGCCCGAACGGCGCCGGGAAGTCGACCTTCCTCGGCCTCGCGTCGGGGCTCGTCGAGCCCTCGAACGGGGCGGCCTTCGTCAACGGCTTCCCGATCGGCTCGCTCGAGGCCCGCAGCGCCACCTCGTTCTTGCCCGACGCGCCGGTGCTCTACGACGACCTCTCGGTCAACGAGCACATCGAGTACGTGGCCCGGTTGCACAACACCGAGGACTGGGAGGAGTACGCGGACGAGCTGCTCGACATGTTCAACCTCACGTCGCGAGCCGACGACCTCCCCTCGAAGTTCAGCCGCGGCCTGAAGCAGAAGACCGGCCTCATCCTCGGGCTCATCCGCCCGTTCTCGTTGCTGCTGATCGACGAGCCCTTCGTCGGGCTCGACACCCCGGGCCAGGAGACGCTCGTCGAGGTGCTGGGCGACATCGTCGAGCAGGGCGCCTCGGTCATCTGCTCGACGCACCAGCTCGACCTCGTCCCCAAGGCCACGCGGTGCGTCGGCCTGCGTGACGGCGAGCTCGCCTACGACGGCAAGGTGACCGCCGAGAAGATCCGCCAACTCGTCGGCGAGTAGGCGCTTCGCACGACGCCGACGGCGTGCGATCGCACCCTCGGACGCCGGTTCGTGGGGTGTGAGCAGGCAAGTCGACACACCCCCGTGTCGCGCGTAGGGTGCGCAGCTGGGCCCGGGAGATGGCTGAACCGAAGAGCCGGCAATTCGAGGGTGTGGAGCCGGTCACGCTGGTTGGTGCAAACCAAAGAGTCGTCCCTCGCTGCCTCCCCGGGCCCAACCAAACTGCTCGGCGAGGCGGTCCGGGACGCGGACGCCGCTCCGGCGCACCGTCGTCGCCGGCATCCGCCGGAGGGCCGTGGCCGGTCGGTACGCTCGTCGCCCCATGAGCGACGGCTTCTACTCCAAGGGCATCCTGAGCGGGCCCATCGACCTCGACGGCACGCGCCGCACGGCGCCCAACTACCCGAAGGTCGAAGCCGTCCCCGGTCTCGAGGCCGAGGAGCGGGGTTCGGGGGTGAAGGGCACCGTGGTCTCCGTGGCCAAGGGCATGGTCACGCTGCGCGGGGCGGACGGGCGTGACCGCCGCGCGCAGCTGCGCGACGGCTCGTTCATGGTCGCCGGCAAGCAGGTGACGCTGGTGCCCGCGCGGGTCAAGGCCGGGGCCGGGGCGCCGGCCCGCACGGCGTCCGGCTCGATCGCCGTGAAGAACGCGCCCGCCCGCATCGCCCGGGCGAGTCGCATCCTCGTCGAGGGCGTGCACGACGCCGAGCTCGTCGAGAAGGTGTGGGGCGACGACCTGCGCGTCGAGGGCGTCATCGTCCAGCCGCTCGACGGCGCCGACAACCTCGACGAGATCGTGCGCTCGTTCCAGCCCCGGTCGGGGCGCCGGCTCGGCATCCTGCTCGACCACCTCGTCGAGCACTCGAAGGAGTCGCGCCTCGCGTCCGCCGTCGCACATCCCGACGTGCTCATCACCGGCCACCCGTACGTCGACATCTGGGCGGCGATCAAGCCGAAGGTCATCGGCATCGACGCGTGGCCCGAGATCCCCCGCAACGAGAACTGGAAGGACGGCATCTGCCGCCGCGTCGGCCCTGCCCTCGGCGCCGGCGCCGCCGACGACCCCCGCCTCTTCTGGAAGCGCCTGCTGGGCTCGGTCACGTCGTGGACCGACCTCGAACCACCCCTCGTCGGCGCGGTCGAGCAGCTCATCGACTTCGTAACCGAACCCTCGGCCTGAGCGATGGCCATCAGCCGCGCCGAGCGACGTCGGGACCGGCACGACCGCTTCGTCGCCGAGTTCGGCCCGAAGCGGGCAGGTGCCGCCCTCGATCTGTTGGAGCTCCTCGAGTACGGCTGGCACGACTGCTACGGCGAGATCACGCCTCCGGACGACGTGATCGACGACATCCTCCTGCTGAGCCGCGGCGACCTCGCACAGCTCATCTCGGCCGCTCACCTGGCTCTCTCGGACTGGCGCGACACGCGGGTCGCCGCCGACGCCCTGCGCGGCTGACGCCGGAGGCGACGGCTCAGCCGCGCTTCACGCGACCGCGCAGCGCTGCGAACGCGAGGCTCTGACTGACGATGCCGACCGCGAGGATGGCGCCGATGCCCTGGGCCAGGGCTGTCGCATCCCAGCCGACCATCAGCAACGAGCGCAGCGCTTCGAGGATGTAGGTCACGGGGTTGTACTTCGCGATCGTCGCGAGCCAGCCCGTCAGCGCCTCCATCGGCACGAACGACGTCGTCAGGAACGCGAACGGGAAGAACAGGATGAAGCTCGAGTTCACTGCCGCCGGGCTGCCGGTCTTCAACGCGATGGCGTAGGGGAAGCCGGTGAAGACGAGCCCCCACGCCCCGGCGACGAGGATGAACACGAGGATCCCGAGCGGCCCCGTCTCGAAGCGCACGCCGACCACCAGGCCGAGGATGATGACCGGGATCGACAGCGCGCACACGAGGACGAAGTCGGCCACCATCAACCCGAGCAGCAGGGCCCGCCGGTTCATCGGCGTCATGAGCATGCGGTTGAAGTAGCCGTCCTGGATGTCGATGACGAGCGTCGACGCCCGCGAGATGCCGGTGACGGCGAAGATGATCGCGACCGGCAGCTGGAACGCCTTGAAGTCGAACCCGGGCTGCGCCGCCTCGGTGATCTTCTGCAGGGACCCGATGTTCACCACGAAGAAGAACACCGGGACGATGAGCGCCGGGATGACCCCCTCGACGTCGCGTGGGATGAGCCGCAGCGCCCGGCTCGCGACCGAGACGAGGTCGTGGAAGAAGCCGACGTGCCGAGCGCGGATGTGGTCGTGCTGCGGAGGCCGCGCCGTCGATCGCGCGGCCTCGACCTCCGCTCGGGCCTCGACCTCGGCCTCAGCCTCGGCGGTCGTCTCGATGTCGCCGCTCATGCCGCGCCCTCCTCGTCGTGCTGGATGTGCGCGCCCGTGAGCTCGAGGAAGACGTCGTCGAGCGTCGGCGTGCGCAGCGTGAGATCGAGCACCTTGACCCCGCAGCCGTTGAGCGCCACCGCCACCGGGCTGATGCGGGCGGCGCCGTCGGCCACCGAGATCGTGAGCTCGTCGTTGCGGACGCTCACCGCTTCGACACCGTCGACCGCTTCGACCGTGGTGCGGGCCGTGTCGGTGTCGCCCTGCACGCGGACGACGATCAGATCCGAGCCGACGCTCCGCTTCAGCTCCTCGGGCGTGCCCTCGGCGACGATCTTGCCCTCGTTGATGATGCCGACGCGGTCGGCGAGCACGTCGGCCTCCTCCAGGTACTGCGTCGTCAGGAAGATCGTCATGCCGAGGTCGTCGTTCAGGTGGCGCACCTCCTCCCACACGCGCGCCCGGCTCACCGGGTCGAGCCCCGTCGTGGGCTCGTCGAGGAAGAGGACGTCGGGGTTGTGCACGAGGGCGGCGGCGAGATCGAGCCGCCGCCGCATGCCCCCGGAGTAGGTGCCGGTGCGCCGGTCCATGGCGTCGCCGATGTCGACCAGGCCGAGCACATCGGAGATCCGATCCTGGATCTCCTGCTTCTGGAGGCCGTAGTACCGGCCCTGGAGCCACAGGATCTCGCGGCCGGTGAGCTTGGGGTCGATGGCCGCGTCCTGCAGCGCGGCACCGATGCGCAACCGCACGCCGTCGGGATCGGTGGCGACGTCGTGGCCGGCGACGCGAGCCGTGCCCCCGCTGGGGGTGATGAGCGTGCACAGCACCTTGACGGTGGTCGCTTGCCGGCGCCGTTCGGACCGAGGAACCCGTAGATCTCCCCCGTCTTCACGGCCAGGTCCACCCCGGCGACCGCCTCGAACTCGCCGAACGACCGCCGCAGGTCGTGCGTCGCGATGGCGATCGACCCATCCGCGAGGTCCCCGCCCTTCGTGTGGCCCTTCTCGTCCATGGCGTTCGAACCTAGCGGCCCTCGTGCGCGGCGCGACCGGTCGACCGAACGGTTCGTCGGGCGCTGCGGGGAGGCGTGGGAAGCGGCCATGCCGGGTTCGACGGCGCCGGCCGCCCCGACTCATCGGTCGGGTACGGTGCCCGGGATGTGCGACACCGTGTGCGTGCTCGACGACGGCCGCACGCTCTTCGCGAAGAGCTCCGATCGCCCCTTCGGCGAGGTGCAGGTCGTCGAAGCGCTGCCCCGCCGTCGCGCCGGCGGCACGTTGCGCACGCAGTACCTGACGCTGCTCGACCACGGCGCCGCCGCGATCCTCGGCGGACGACCCACGTGGCTGTGGGGGTTGGAGCACGGCGTCAACGAGCACCGGGTGGCGATCGGCAACGAGCGCATCTGGACCAAGGACGATCCGTCGGTCCTGCCCGCGGCGCTCACCGGCATGGACCTCGTGCGCCTCGGCCTCGAGCGGGCGGCCGACGCCGAGACGGCCGTGGACGTGATCACCACCCTGATCGAGGAGCACGGCCAAGGCGGCATCGGCGAGGAGGCCACCGGCGAGGCCTACTTCTCGTCCTTCCTCGTGGCCGATCCGCGGTCGGCCTGGATCATCGAGACCAGCGGACGCACCTGGGCGGTCAAGCCGGTCGACCCGCGCGCCCGCGGCGCCGCCATCTCGAACCGCGTGTCGTTGCAGCTGGACTGGACGGGCGCGTCGGCCGACGTCCCTCCGGGCGCGAACTTCCAGCGGTGGCGCGACCTCGACTACCCCACGGCGCACGCCGACCAGCGCATCGCCGCCGCGGAGGCCGTGGTGCGCACGGCGTCGGGCCCTCGGGACCTCGCCGCCCTGCTGCGCCACCACGGCGGGCACCCCTGGGCGGGTGGCCTCGACGACCCGGCGGGGCGCACCGAGCGAGAGACGATCGATCCGATCCCGCCTCCCGAGGTGCACCGCGACGGCACCGGCGTGTCGATCTGCATGCACCTGCGGAACTGGGAGGCGACGACCGGCGCCATGATCACCGAGCTGCCGGCCGACCCGGAGGCCACGCTGCGGGCGTGGGTGGCGCTCGGCAACCCGTGCGTGAGCGTGTTCGTGCCGGTGTTCCCGCCGGATCCGGGCCCGCCGGCGCTGGCCGAATCCGCCACGTGGGCGGCGTTCGATCGCCTGAAGCGCCTCGCCGAGGACGCAGCCGACGAGGATCCCGCCCGCGGCGTCGACGTGTTGGCGACGATCCGCGCGCACCTCGGGCCACTCGAGCGGGCGCTCTGGGACGATGCCGACGAGGTGGCCACGGGGCGGACCGACGCCGATCGGGCCCGGCAGCGCGCGTTCGTCGCGTCGGTGGAGCCCCGCCTCGCAGCCGTCATCGAGCACCTCGGGCGCGTGCTCTGACTGACACGAAGCGCGGCCAGGCGCGGAACGGGGTCGGAAGACGCGGTACCCTCGCACAGAGACCCGTCGTGACCGGGGAGGTCACGGTCGACCGGACGGCCCCGCGGCCCCCGGACGACCAACGTGCGACGGGGCCGACGTCGGGTGGGAAACGAGGCTGCGCGAGCTGTGTTGAGGACCATCGAGTGCGAGGCCGCCGTCTTCGGATGTGCGACGGTCGCACCGCAACCCACGGAGAAGGGCGGCCCACCCGACCCGTCGTGCCTCCTCGCCGTGCCCGGTGCCGCCCACCTCCTGAGCCGGCTGCCGGCCGAGCGCTGGGGGGCGCTCGCGCCGGAGTCGGTCGATGCCACGAAGGCGCACCTCGACGCCGCCGAGCGGG
>CAYUOL010000163.1:0-13891 GCA_964446345.1 uncultured Iamiaceae bacterium
CTGACGTCACCGATGACACCGCGGCCGAACTGCGCCACCTTGCCGGTGATCGTCAGGTCGGTGAGGACCGACACGTGCGTGCGGTCGCCGCGCGCTTCGAGCTGGGCCGTGATCGCCGCGCTGGCGTTGCCCTGCCCGCGCGTGTCGCGCCCGTTCGCGCTGAGCAGCGCACGGTGCGCGTCGTCGTCCTTCTCGACGAACTTCGCGACGCCCTTGTACTGCGCCGTGATGGGGCCGACCTTGATCTTGACGATGCCGCGGTACTCGTCGCCCTCGACCTCTTGCAGCTGCGCGCCGGGCAGGCAAGGGGCGATCCGCTCGAGATCGGTCAGGACCGCCCACGCCTGATCGAGGGGGGCGGCCACTTCGAACTCATTGCTCAACTCCATCGCACAACGTCCTCTCTGGTGTCGATGTCGGCGCTCGACCCCGGGCACGGTACCTCGCGGACGAGGTGTGGGCGTTCCCGCAGCAGCCTGCGAGCGCCCTCGTCTCCGTGCAGCGGCAAGAGCGGCCACACTTCGCGCGCCAGGCGCACCGGGTTGCGCCGGTGCCCGTCGTAGGTGGCCACCGCCATCGGTGCGCGCACCTCGGCGGCGACGCGGGCCCAGGCCTCGCCGGGGATCATCGGCTGGTCCCCGAGGCCCACCACGATGGCATCGTGGCCCCGCCCGTCGGCGCCGGCGTGGCCGGCGTAGAACACGGCACCGGCCAGCGAGGTCGCGAGGCCGTCGGCCCACTGCTCGTTGCGCACCACGGTGACGTCCTGGGGCAGCACGTCGTCGAGCTCGGCGGCGCCGACGACCACGATCGTCTCGTCGAGGCCCGCCTCTTGCGCGTGCTCGACCGCCCAGCTGACGAGCGGCCGGCCCCGGAACTCGGCGAGCAGCTTGTGCGTGCCGTCGGCGGCCACGAAGCGCGTCCCGCCGCCCGCGGCCAGCACCACGGCCGCGGTGGTCACCGCACCCTCACGACCGGGCCCGCGGTCGGCGACGTGCAGCGCTGGCCACGGGGCGACATCACCCCAGTCAACCGTGCCCGGGGACGGCCTGCACCATCGAGCGGCCGCCGGCGCCTCACCGGGCCGGCCCGGCCCGCGGGGCGGGCTCGGCTCCGGGCCCGTCGGGCACCGGCCGGGGCGCGCCTAAGGTTCGCCGCGTGACCAGCGACGACTACGACTTCGACGACGCCCTCGTGGGTGTGACCCTGATGCTGGCCGACGCGGCGCAGGTCGCCGACGGCCGCCTCTTCATCCTCGGTGGCGGGTTGACCGAGACGGGGCCGGGCCCCCAACCGATGGCGATCGCCATGCTGCTCGACGTGCCGTGGGACCGCGCCAACATCAACCACGACTGGAAGTTCGAGCTGCTCGACGAGGACGGCATGCCCGTCATGTTCGACGACCAGCCGGTGCTCGTCGGCGGCCAGTTCGAAGCCGGCCGCGCCGCCGGCCTCGCCCCGGGCACCTCGATCATGGTGCCGATGGCGATCAACTTCAGTGCGCTGCCGATCACGCCCGGCACGCGCTACGTGTGGCGCCTCGCCATCAACGACACGAGCGAGCCCCACTGGGTCCTCCCCTTCCGCGTCCGCGAGTAGTCGTCGAGTCGTCCTCGGGGACCTCGCCTGGCATCGCTCGCGGCGGGCATCGGGCGGCCCAGGGGGTGCCTATCGATGGATCGGGCCGTCCGCCGCCTTCAGGCTCGGGGCGTCGCGGCCGGTGCGCAGGGCGATGATCTCGGCGCAGATCGCGATCGCGGTCTCTTCGGGGGTGCGGGAGCCGATGTCCAGCCCGATGGGGGCCATCACCCGTTCGAGCTGGGCGGGCGTGACGCCCTCGGCGCGGAGGCGCTCGACCCGGTCGGCGTGGGTGCGCCGGCTGCCCATGGCGCCGAGGTAGCCGACGTCCGTGGCGAGCGCCGCGACGATCGCGGGCACGTCGAACTTGTGGTCGTGGGTCAGGACGCACACGGCGTCGCGCGGCGACAGCGAGTCTGCGACCTGCTCGATGAGCCGGTGCGGCCAGTCGACCACGACGTCGTCGGCCTGGGGGAACCGGCGGCGCGTCGCGAACATCTCGCGGGCGTCGCACACCGTGACGCGGTAGCCGAGCACCTTCGCCACCTTGACGAGCGCACCGGTGAAGTCGACGGCGCCGAAGATGAACATCTGTGGCGGCGGCGCGAACGACTCGATGAACACGCCGACCGTCGACTCGCGGGCCTCGCCGTGCGCGCCGTAGTGGCGCACGGTGTTCGTCCCCGCTTCGAGCTCGCCCCGCGCGTCGCGCTCGGCGACGCGGTCGAGGTCGGGGTCGCCCAGCGTGCCGAGCACCGGCCGGCCCGGCCCGACCAGCAGCTTCGCCCCGATGTTCGGGCCCTCGATCACCGTCGCCAGCGCAACCGGCTCTTCGCCGGCGATCGCCTGGCCGAGCGTCTCGTAGATCGTCACGCCTACCAGTCCAACGGCTCGATGAAGAGGTGGATCGTGCCGCCACAGGTCAGGCCGACCGAGAAGGCGTCGTCGTCGCTGAAGCCGAACGTGACGACCCGGCGATCACCCGTCTCGAGGATCTGGAGCGCCTCGGTCACGACCGCCCCTTCGACGCAACCGCCCGAGACCGAGCCGGCGACCTCGCCGTCCTCGTTCACCGCCATCGCAGCGCCCGGCAGCCGCGGACCGGACCCGTCCACGTCGACGACGCGGGCGAGGGCCACGCGCTTGTCGTCACGGCGCCAGCGGTCGATGTCCTGCAGGATCTCCTTCACGACGTACCTCCCGATCGGGACGGGGTGGGCGCGCGCTCCGCCGCGCCCGCGATCACGCGCACCAGCTCGCCCAGCGCGTCGAGCGAGTGGCCCTCGACGAACTGATCGACGTACGGCAGCGCCGCAGCCATGCCTCGGGCCAAGGGCTCGTAGCCGACCGACGCCTTCAGCGGGTTGACCCACACGATGCGGTGCGTCACCCGAGCCAGGCGCTGCATCTCGTCGCGCAGCGCATCCGGGTCGCCGCGCTCCCACCCGTCGGAGACGATCACCACGGTCGCGCCGCGCGCCATGCCCCGGGTGCCCCACGCGTCGTTGAACCGGCGCAGATCGGCCCCGAGGCGGGTGCCCCCCGACCAGTCGCGCACCGCGGCGGCCGTCCGCTCGAGCGCCACATCGGGATCGTGGAACGTGAGCTCGCGCGTGATGCGGGTCAGCCGCGTGCCCATCGTGAAGACCTCGACGCGCGTGCGCCCGCCGCTCGTGACCCCGGCCTGTGCGAGCCGCAGCATCGGCCTCGCGTACCGCTCCATCGAGCCGCTGATGTCGAGCAGGAAGACGACGGGGCGCGGCCGTGACGAGGGCGTCGTGGTCCGGAACGCGACGACCTCGCCCTCGTGGCGCCGGGCGTCGCGCATCGTGCGGGCCAGGTCGACGCGGGCGCCCGGGCCCCCGCGGCGGCGCGGCCGCCGGCGCCGGCTGCGCCGCGGGGCGCCCAGCAGCCGCAGGTCGGCCAGCAGGCGGTGGGCCTCGTCCCGCTCGGCAACGGTGTAGTGGGCGAAGTCCTTGCTCCCCAGCCGCTCGTCCGCGCTCGCGCGCACGACGGGCACGGTCGTCTCCGCAGCGCCGTCCGCGCCCTCGTCCCCGTCCGCGTCGTCGTCCGCGTCGTGGTCGTCGTCCCCGTCGGTCCTCTCGCGCGGCTCGACGACGAGCTCGGTCGGTGGGGCCGCTGCACCGTCGGGGTCCCTGTCGGGGGGCTTCTCCGGATCTCGGGTCGGGTCGTCGTCCGCTTCGGGCTCCGGCGCCACCTCGGTGCCTCGGGACGCCGGCACGGGCGGCCCGGCGCTCGGCTCGCCGCCCGGTTCCCGCGCGGACGGGAGCCAGAACGCGTCGAACACCGCGTCGTAGGTGCTGACGTGCTCTGCGCGCTTCACGAGCGTGGCCCGCCCGGCCGAGCGCACCGTGGCGCGCTCGCGGAACCCGACGATCGAGAGCGCCTCGGCGAAGGTGATCGACTCGTGGATCGACACCGGGAGCCCCGCCGCGCGCAGGGCGCCGACGAAGCCGAGCACGAGCGCATCCGGATCGACGGGCTCGCCGTCGGCGGGGGGCGGCTCCGTCACGCTCACGGGTGCTCCGCGGCGACGGGATCGACGAGGCGGGCGAAGCCGGCCTCGCGCACGCGCTCCTGGTCCTCGCGGTACTTCACGACGGTGCCCAGGGTCGCCTCGAGGGTGCCCGGGTCGATGGTGGCGCAGCCGAGGGTCGCGAGCGCCGTCGCCCAGTCGATCGTCTCCGCGACCCCGGGCGGCTTGTACAGGTGCAGCCCCCGCAGCGACTGCGCCGCCAGCGCCACCTCGCGCGCGAGCGAGGCCGACACCCCCGGGACACGACGACGCACGATGGCCAGCTCGCGCTCGAAGCCGGGGTGGTCGACCCAGTGGTAGAGGCAGCGCCGCTTCAGCGCGTCGTGCACGTCGCGCGTGCGGTTCGAGGTGACGATCACGACCGGGGGGCGGGTGGCGCGGATCGTGCCGATCTCGGGCACCGTGATGGACCAGTCCGACAGCACCTCGAGCAGGAAGGCCTCGAACTCGTCGTCGGCCCGATCGACCTCGTCGATCAGCAGCACGGGGGGCGGCCGGTTCGTGGGCTCGATCGCCCGCAGCAGCGCTCGCCGGATGAGGAAGCGGTCGGCGTAGAGCTCGTCCTCGAGCGCCGCCGCCGAGGGCACCGCACCGCGTGCGCTCGCTTCCGCGGCGCGCAGGTGCAGCAGCTGGCGGGCGTGGTCCCACTCGTAGACGGCCTGGGTCACGTCGATGCCCTCGTAGCACTGCAGTCGGATCAGCTCGCCGCCCGTGATGGCCGCGAGCGTCTTGGCCACCTCGGTCTTGCCCACGCCGGCTTCGCCTTCGAGCAGCAGCGGCCGGTGCATCGCCAGGGCGAGGAAGATCGCCGTCGCCAGCGGCTCGTCGGCGAGGTAGTCGTGGGCGTCGAGCGCCGCCACGAGGTCGGCGACCGAGCCGAGGGGCGGCGAGCCGGCACCGACACCGGCCCCGAGGTCAGCCTCGGCACCGTCCCCTCTGCCTCCCCCGATGACCGGCTGCGTCATGACGGAAGGCTACCCAGCAGGGTGCCGGACCGGCCGCGGGCGGTCAGTCGGTGGCCCAGATCAGCACCTCGGCACCTTCGGGCCCGGCGGTCAGCGTCGGGTCGCCGGCGCCGAAGAGACGCACCGCATCGCCGGCGCCGAGGGCCCCGGCGCCCTCCAGCGTGGCCGCCCCGACGGCGATGAACACGTGGGTGTGCGCGGCGTCCGGCACCTTGACGACCTCGTCGGCCCGCAGGCGTCCGCCCCAGAGCACGGCGCCCTTCTGCCGGATCGAGATCGCGGCGTCGTGGCCCTGGCCCGACGCGATGGGCACCAAGCCGCCACGGGCGAGCTGGTCGTTGATGTCGAGCTGCTGGTACCCCGGGTCGACGGCCTCGGTGTCGGGCAGCACCCACATCTGCACGAAGTGCACCGGCGCGTCGCCGCTGGCGTTCATCTCCGAGTGCCAGATGCCGCGCCCGGCCGTCATGCGCTGGGCCAGCCCGGGGTACAGCACGCCCCGGTTGGCGAGGGTGTCCTTGTGCTCGAGCTCGCCGTCGATCACCCACGTCACGATCTCCATGTCGCGGTGCGGGTGGGTGTCGAAGCCCGAGCCGGGCGCGACGTGATCGTCGTTGTTCACGAGCAGCAGCCCGTGGTGGGTGTTGTCCGGGTCGTAGTGGTGCCCGAAGCTGAAGCTGTGGCTCGAGTCGAGCCACCCGATGCGCGTGCGGTCGCGATCGTCGGCCCGGCGGATGTCGATGGTGCGTCCTGTGCTCATGCCAAACCTCCGTTGCCGTCGGCCCTGCGTGGGCCGCGCGTTGTTTCAGATTTGAACTATCGCGACGCCTTCGCTATTCCGGCGGGTCAGGCCGGCACGAACAGCAGCTGGAGCTCGAGGGTGCCCTTGTCGTCGGTCGTGACGAAGCCCGGGATCTCGATCGGCTTGATCCCGTAGTCGGCCATCGTGATCGGCAGGCCCTCGCCGACCGTGGCGACCTTGATCGTGTTGCCGTCCCACGTCGCCTTGAGCGGCACCTCGACCGCCTTCGTCGTGCCGTGCAGGGTGAGGTCGCCCTTCGCCGTCACCGACATCTCCTGCTTCGCGACGGGAGCCGCCGGCAGCGTGATCGGCGACGTGAGCTTGAACGTGGCCTCGGGGAACTTCTGCGTCTCGAGGCCACGGGTCGAGATCGCCGCGTCGCGCCGCGTCTCGTCGCTCGTGAGCTTCGTCGTGTTGACCTTGATCTCCGCGGCGGGGATCGTCGAGCCGCTGACCGTCAGCGTGCCGGACACGTCGGCCGACCGGCCGTTCGCCGTCTTCTTGATCGTCTGGCCGCCGAACAGCTCCTGCACGCGGTACCCGGCGAACACCCCGGTGTCCTGCTTCAGCTTCCACGCGCCGTCGGCCGAGCTCTTGGCCGGGCCGCTCGCCGTGGTGCTCGGCGTGCCGATCGCATCGAGGCTGGCGGTCTTCTCGGACGTGTCGCGCAGCACGAACCAGTACAGGCCGGCGCCGCCGATCACCACGACCACGACCACGATCCCCAGCACCATCTTCACGGTCTTCGACATGCGAGCGCTTCCTCCATCTGGTGTCGGTCGTCCTGCGGGTCGGGAACCGCGATCGTGCGAGCCCGGTTCCCTCGTTCCTGGGTCTTACGCAGCCGGGCGCCGCTCCGGTTCGGGGGTTCGGCAGAGTTCTCGGAACCTCCGAGGTGGCATCGGCCACACGCCGCGCCCGGACCGCCGCGCCGCGTCACGCACCGGCGTCGACCAGCGCCCGGCGGACGAGCACCGAGGCGAGGTGCCGGCGGAACTCGACGCTGGCGTTCAGATCGGCCGGGGGCTCGAGGCCCTCGGACGCCAACGCCGCCGCGTCGGCCACGGCGGCCCCGCCGGCCAGCGCCGCCTCGGTCGCCGACGCGCGCACGGGGCGGGCATCCATGTTCACGAGCCCGATGCGCGTGCCGATGCCGTCGCGGTCGTGGATGGCGGCGACGCCGACGATGGCCCAGTCCTGCGCGCGCCGGTTGAACTTCTGGAACGACCAGCCGGCACCCGTCACCTTCGGCACGCGGATCTCGGTCAGCAGCTCCCCTTCGCGCAGCGCCGTCTCGAGGAAGCCCTGGAAGAAGTCCTCGGCCGCGATCTCGCGCGTGCCGTCGGGCCCGGCGACGACGATCGTCCCCCCGAGCGCGAGCACCGTGGCCGGCAGGTCGGAGGCCGGGTCACCGTGCGCCAGCGACCCGCCGATCGTGCCGCGGTGGCGCACCTGCGGATCGCCCACGTGGCTTGCGGTGTGCGCCAGGACGGGCACGTGCTCGCGCAGGAGCGGGTCGGTCTCGACGTCGCGGTGCCGGGTGAGCGCCCCGATCGCGAGGTGGTCGCCGCCGTCGCGCACGTAGGACAGCTCGCGCAGGCGGCCGACGTCGACCAGCACCGACGGGGTCGCGAGGCGCAGCTTCATCAGCGGCAGCAGCGAGTGGCCGCCTGCGAGCAGCTTCGCCTCGTCGCCGTGCTCCGCGAGCAGGGCCAGCGCGTGCTCGGCCGACTCGGCGCGCACGTAGTCGAACGCGACGGGGATCATGCGTCGGCTCCGTCGACCGAGACGGGCGTGGGCCACGCGATCGGGCCCGGGGTGGCCTCGAGCACGCCGGCGCAGTCGAGCACCGCCTTGACGATGTTGTGGTAGCCGGTGCAGCGGCAGAGGTTGCCTTCGAGCCCTTCGCGCACCTCACGCTCGGTCGGTGCGGGGTTCTCGGCGAGCAACGACACCGCCGCCATGACCATGCCCGGCGTGCAGAACCCGCACTGCAGGCCGTGGTGCTCCCGGAACGCCTCCTGCATCGGGTGCATCGGCGCCGTGGGGTCGTCTGCGGCGTCCGGCGCGAGCCCCTCGATCGTGGTCAGCGCCGACCCGTCGACCTGCACGGCGAGCACGGTGCACGACTTCACCGACTCCCCGTCGACGTGGATCGTGCACGCGCCGCAGGACGACGTGTCGCAGCCGACGTTCGTGCCCTTGAGCCCGAGGGTGTCGCGCACGAAGTGCACGAGCAGCGTGCGGGGTTCGACGTCGTGCGTCGTCGTCGTGCCGTTCGTCGTGACGGTCAGCTCCACGGGTGCTCCTGTCGTGTGTCGCGGCCGGGCCTGCTCATGCCTGTGCCTCCTGGATCGCTCGCCACACGCGCTCGGCCGTGGCAGGCATGTCGAAGTGACGCACGCCCAGGTGCGACAGGGCGTCGACCACCGCGTTGTGCACCGCCGGCGTCGAGCCGATGGTGCCGGACTCGCCGATGCCCTTCGCCCCCAGCGGGTTCACCGGCGTCGGGGTCTCCATGAGCACCAGCTCGTAGGCCGGCACCTCGGTGGCCGAGATCATGGCGTAGTCCGCCAGGTTCGACGTGACGGGGTTGCCGTCCTCGTCGAGGCGCACCTCTTCGAGCAGGGCCTGCGCGACCCCTTGCGCGATGCCGCCGTGGCGCTGGCCCTCGACGACGAGCGGGTTGAGGACGCGCCCGGCGTCGTCCACCGTGATCATGCGCGTGACCTCGACCCGCCCGGTCTCGGTGTCCACGTCGACGACGGCGACGTGGGCCCCGAAGGGGAACGTCGGTGCCGTGCTGGCGTAGGTGGTCGATTCGCTGAGGCCGGCGAAGGTCACCGGCGCCTCGCTCGCGGCCTGCAGGGCCGGCGCCGCGGTGGCGATCTCGGCCCAGGTCTTGGTGACCGCGGGGGTGCCCGCCACGTGGAACACGCCGTGCTCGCGGTCGAGCACCACGTCGTCGGGGGCGGCCTCGAGCAGCTCCGCGGCGATGGCGCGCGCCCGCTCGGCCACGGCATCGGCGGCCTGCAGCACCGCGGTGCCGCCGACCTGCAGCGAGCGCGAGCCGTAGGTGCCCGTGCCTTCGGGCACCTGGTCGGTGTCGCCGTGCACGACGCGGATGCGGTCCATGGCGATGCCGAAGCGGTCATTGATGAGCATCGCCCAGGACGTGTCGTGGCCCTGCCCGTGGGAGGACGCACCGGTGTAGACGACCGCGGCCCCGTCGCCATCCACCTCGACCCGCGCGTACTCCGTCTCGCCGGGGAACGGGCCGGCCGTGATCTCCACGTACACGCACAGGCCGATGCCGAGCTGCACCGGCTCACCTGCGTCGCGGCGGCGCTGCTGCTCGGCGCGCAGCTCGGCGTAGCCGCAGGCGTCGAGCGCGAGGTCGAGCGCCCGCTCGTAGTCGCCGCAGTCGTAGGTCGAGCCGGTCTTGGTCGTGAAGGGGAACGCGTCCTTGCCGATGAAGTTGCGGCGCCGGACCTCGGCGGGGTCCATGCCGATCTCCGCCGCGAAGATGTCGACCGCGCGCTCGATGGCGTGCGTGGCCTCGGGGCGGCCGGCGCCCCGGTACGCCGCGACGACGGTGGAGTTGGTGACGACGGACTGCGTGATCGACTCGACCTTGCCGATGTCGTACACGCCCGGCGCCATGGCGCGGGTCATGAACGGCAGCACGGCCCCCGTGCTCGGGTAGGCGCCGGCGTCCTGCAGCACCGTGAGCCGGTACCCCTCGATGGTGCCGTCGCGGCGCCCACCGAGCTCGATCTGGTTCACCTGGCCGCGCCCCTGGGGCAGGCCGACCATGTCCTCCGAGCGCGTCTCGGTCCAGCGCATCGGCCGGCCGAGGTGGCGGGCGAGCCACGCGACGACGGTCTCCTCGGGGCCGATGCCGATCTTGGCGCCGAACCCGCCGCCGACGTCGGGGGCGATCACCCGCACGTGGGTCTCGGGGATCCCGAACGCCGCCGCCAACCCGGCGCGCACGCCGTGGGCCGCCTGCGTGCTGAGCCACACCGTCAGGTCGTCGCCCTCCCACACGGCCGCCATCGAGCGCACCTCCATCGGGCAGGCGGCGAGGCGCTGGTTGAGGATGCGTTGGCGGATCACCACCTCGGCCCCGTCGAGCAGGTCGGGCACCTCACCGAAGTTGAACGTGCCGCAGGTGTTGGTGCCCTTGGCGGGGAACAGCAGCACCTCGTCGCGGGCCGCCGCCTCGACGTCGACCACGGCGTCGAGCGGCTCGATGTCGGCGAACACCGACTCGGCCGCGTCCTCGCCCTGGGCCGGTTCCTCGGTCACCACGACGGCGACGGCCTCGCCGACGAAGCGCACGGTGCCGTCGGCCAACCACGGTCGCGCCATGGGATCCGGCTCGGCGGACGGGTCCATCGCGTTCGCGCCCGGGACGGGCAGGCCGCCCGCGCCCTGCAGGTCGGCCGCGGTGAAGACCCCGACCACGCCGTCCGCCTCGCGGGCGTCCTCGACGTCGATGGACCCGACGGTGCCGTGGGCGATCATCGACCGCACGAACGTGACGTGCGCGGCGCCCGCGAGCCGCGGGTCGTCGGCCTCGGTGAGATCCGCGGTGTAGACCCCGCCCGTCGTCAGGAACTTCGGGTCCTCGACCCGACGCACCCGCGTCCCCAGAATGCTCATGTACGTCCCCACTCCCTGTCGGCCACGGATCGCTCGACGCGCCCGGGACCCCGAACCGGGTCAGGCTACACAGGCACGCGCTCGATGCACGCGGGGTCGCCGGCCGCGCGGCATCGGGCCCCACCGGACGTCACGCAGGCGCGAAGTAGCCGACCGCGTCGCCGACCACGTCGACCGATCCCACGGCGTTCGCGATGTCGAGGCCGCCGCCAGTGCCGAGGCCGGGCATCGTCGCGTTGGCGACCGTCTGCTGCGGCCCGAAGTTCAGGCTCGAGCTGGCCGGGCGCACGCTGCCCGTGGGGTACGCCGTGAGGTAGCTGCCGGTGCTGCCGTTGGTCGCCGTGAGGTTCGCGACGAATGCCGTGGCTCCGGCCGGCACGTGGCTGGCCGGGGCCCCGGCGACGGGCACGGTGCGGGACTGCCCCGACCCCCACGGACCGGTGGCGCCGACACCGACGCGATCGTCGAGGAACCGGCCCGGCGGGATCGCGTGGAAGAACGAGGCGCTCGCGGCCCAGGTCTTGAGCTCGAAGTAGCCGACGACGTCCACCACGACATCCGTGCTGCCGGCGGCGGTCCGGAACGTCATGCCGTCCCCACTGATCAAGACGATCGCGAGGTTGGCCACGGTCTCCCCTGCGGCGAAGTTGAGCGTGGAGGTGCCCGCCGGTGCGCCCCTCGGCACCACCGAGAGGAACGAGTTGGCCGTGCTGTTCGTCACGGTGATGTTGGCGACGACGGCGATCGTCGTGGCCGGCAGGCCGTTCGGCACGCTCGGCTGACGAACGAGCAGGTCCCGGCTCGCACCTGCGCTCAGCGGGCCGTTCCACCCGCCGAGGCTCGTGCGGGAATCGAGCACGCGCGTCGGGCCGGGCGCGGCCGCTCGGTACAGACCGGCGTGGTTCCGGTTGCCGTCGTCGTACACGCCGACGAGGTCGACGACGACATCCGCGGCGCCGACCGCGTTGGCGAAGTCCACCTTGCCATCGCCCAGCTGGACGGTGACGAGGTTGGCCACGGTCTGTCCCGGCCCGAAGTTGATGCTCGAGGTGGTCGGAGGCGGAGAGCCCGTCGCCCAGAGCTTGAGGAAGGAACCGTTCGTCGCCCCCGTGACGGTCACGTTGAGCACGACCGCCACGTCGGTGCGTTGGATCCCGGTGGGACCACCGCTGGCGAGCTCGAGGGTGCGCGGCTGTCCCGCGACGAGCGGGCCGTTCCACCCTCCGGTCGCAGTGCGCGAGTCGAGGACCCGGACCGGCACCTCCGGTGCGTATGGCGAACCGCTGTACGGGGCCACCTCGTTCGACGGGTCCGAGGGGACGCTCGTGCCCGCCACGCTCGTGGCGGTGACGCGCACCGTGTAGACGGTGCCCGCGTCGAGCCCCCGGATCGTGCAGGAGGTGCTGGCCGTCGTGCACGTGGCGCCGCCCGGTGACGCCGTGGCGGTGTACGAGGTGATCGGGGTGCCGCCCCCGGACGCCGCAGTCCATTGGGCGCGCACGGCGAACCGCTGGGCCGTGGCGGTGGGCGCCGGCGGTGGCGTCGGCCGGGGGAAGCCCGCAAGGCCGAGGTACCGGTCGCTGATGTAGGTGACCCCGCCCGTCGTCGCCCGCAGGCGCACGCGGAGCTGCCCGCCGCTGAGGTAGTCGTGCGCCGGGGCGGCGCCCGTGGAGGTCGACCCGTCGCCCCACTCCCACGCCAGGTTCGTGAACGACCCGGACAGCGCCGCGGTGGCCTGCACGGTGACCGGCGCGCTCCCGTACGGCGGGGTCAGTGAGACGGCGCCGACGGGGATGCGCGAGCCGTCGGCGGTGGGCCCGAAGAACCCGAGCACGGTCAGTTCGAGCGCCGCGGTTCCGGAGGCGTTGGCGATGGCGACCTTCCCGCCCGTGCCGACGCCGACGGTGAACACGTTGCTCATCTGGAGGTCGGTCCCCTCGCGGAAGTTGAGCAGGGACGTCGCGGGCATGGCGGCGCCGCTCGGGAAGACGTTCGCGAAGCTCGCCGAGGTCGCGCTCGTGGCGTCGAGCCGCACGACGACCGCGGTCGCCGACTCCGGGACCCCGTTGCCCGTCACCACCGCCTCGACCGGGAGGCCCGCCTTCACGGGCAGGGACGACGCGACGAACGGGGCGACGTCCTGGCAGGCGGCGCCGGTCGCCGCGTAGTAGCCCCGGACGTCCACGATGACGTCGGTGGAGCCGACATCGGTGCCGAACCGGATTGCGCCGCCGGTCCCGATCGCCACCGACACGTGCTGCGCGAACGTGCTGCCGGACACGTAGCCGAACTGCCGCGTGCTCGGCAGGGCGTCGCCGGCCTTCCACACGGCGAGCGCGCTGGTGGCCGTCGTCGACGTCACGGTCACGACCGCCTCGATCGCCGTGGCGCTCAGGGGGATGCCGGCCACGCCCGCCACCGTGAGGTTCCGCGGCGAGCCGGCGACCAGCGGGCTCGCCCAGCCCCCGTTCGTCGTGCGACTGTCGAGGACCCGCACCGGGCTGATCGGCGTGAACAAGCCGGTCCCGAGGTCCGCGCCGACGGCGCCGCAGGCGGCGCTGGCGGGCACGGCGGCGCCGGCCACGCCGGGTGCGGCGCCGACCAGCAACGACGCCGCGATCAGCACCACCAGCGTCGGCACCACCAGCGACCGGTGCACGAACGATCTGACCACGACGACCTCCCACCAGCCGGGTACGACGGCTCCGCACGCTAGTGCCACACACGTAGGGCCCGTGACGCGAAGGCGTGGTGCGCGTCGCGCTACTTGCCGAGGTGGGTGTGGAAGCGGTTGAAGGGCCAGACGTCGGGGATCTGGACCGGGTCCTTCGGCGGCGGCAGCACGTGGTACGTCTCCTCGCCGGGCTTCACGAGGTTGTACTGCTCGCGCGCGATGCGCTCGATCTCGGCGTCGGACTGCAGCGCCTCGACGTGCTTCTGGGCCTTGGTGTTCGCGTCGGTGAGCTGCTGCAGGCGCGCCTCGGTCTCGGTGACGTCCTGGCGCTTCTGGATGTACGTGCGGGTCGGGAACACCCCGAGCACGAGCACGCCGGCGAGCACGATCGTGAACAGCACGGGCCAGGCCGAGCGGCGCACGAACCGGCCGGTGCCGCGCACCGCCGCCGAGCTCTTCGTGCGGACGCTCACGAGCTCCCGCGCGCGAGGGCGGCGTGGCCCCAGTAGGCGGCGGCTTCGGCGAGGTCGTCCTCGATGCGCAGCAGCTGGTTGTACTTGGCGACGCGATCCGAGCGCGCGGGCGCGCCGGTCTTGATCTGCCCGCAGTTCGTCGCTCCGGCCCGGCGACATCAGGCCTAAGGACCG
>CAYUOL010000164.1:0-13868 GCA_964446345.1 uncultured Iamiaceae bacterium
AGGCGGTCAGCCGCCTGGCGGCATCCGTGGCCCTCGAGGCCGCGGGCCGCGGCGACGACGCCGTCGCCGTGCGCGCCGACGCCGAGCGCCGGCTCGCCGACCTTGGCATCACCGGCGCCGGCTGGCGCCACCTGTTCGAGGTCGCGCGCGACGCCACCCGCGCCCCGGCGCTGCCCGAGCTGCGCGCGTAGCGGAGGCCCGCCGCGCGCCTCACGCGACGGCCGCCCGAGCGCACCCGCGCCGGGACGCGCCGAGGGCGGCTCCGCAGAGCCGCCCTCGATCGGGTTCCGCACCGCACCGCGCCGGCCGCTTCGGGCCGGCGGAGGATCAGGACGGTTGCTTGGTGATGCGCAGGTACGGCTTCGGGGCGTCCCACCCGTTCGGGAACTTCTCCTTGGCCTCGTCGTCCGACACCGCCGGCACGATGATCACGTCTTCGCCGTTCTTCCAGTTCACCGGCGTGGCCACCTTGTGCTTGGCGGTGAGCTGCAGCGAGTCGATCACGCGGAGGATCTCGTCGAAGTTGCGGCCGGTGCTGGCGGGGTAGGTCAGCGTGAGCTTGATCTTGTTGTCGGCGCCGATCACGAACACCGAGCGCACGGTGGTGGTGTCGCTCGCGTTCGGGTGGATCATGTCGTAGAGGTCGGCGACCTTCTTGTCCTCGTCGCCGATGATCGGGAAGTTCGGGGCGATGCCCTGGGTCTCCTCGATGTCGGGCGACCAGCGCTTGTGGTCCTCGACCGAGTCGACCGACACGGCCAGCACCTTCACGTTGCGGGCGGCGAACTCGTCCTTCAGCTTGGCGGTGTAGCCGAGCTCGGTCGTGCAGACGGGGGTGAAGTCCTTCGGGTGCGAGAACAGGACCGCCCAGCTGTCGCCCTTCCAGTCGTAGAAGTCGATGTGGCCTTCGGTCGTGTCTGCTTCGAAGTTGGGGGCGTCATCGCCGAGTCGCAGCGCCATGGGTTTGCTCCTGCTGTCGAGGTTCCGGATCGGGGTAGCGGCGGTCATCCTAGGCCGCGCCAGCCTATTCCTGACAAGATCGCTCGGGATTTGCCCCGACCGGGCCCGAAAACGACCACGAGGGCCCGTGAGGGCCCTCGTGGGAGACCTACGACATTGGGGGAACGTCGTGGCCGTTTACTCGGGATCGACGGCGGGGGGATGCCGGATCCCAAGCCTTGCGGCTCGCCGTCACCCGGGGGGGAGGGGGGACGGCGACCCGTAGGAGGGACGATCGGGACCGGGCGTCAGCTCCCGGATCGATCGGTGCGATGCGAGGTTCAGGCGGCAGCCTTGGCGGCCTTCGGCTTCGGCTTCGCCTCGGTCACGACGACCTTGTCGCTGATCGGCTTCACGGCGTCGAGCAGGGCGTTCGTGAACTCCTTCTGCTGGATGAGGAGCTTCTCGGCGAACACGAACTGCAGGGCGATGAGCTCGTTGACGTCGGGGAGCTTCTCGGCGCCGGGGACGGCGGGGACGCTCGTCGGCACGACGGACTCGGCGCGATCGGCCAGCTTCTGCACGGCGTCGACGACCGGCTTCTGGATCTTGGCCAGGGCGTCGAGGATCTGCTCTTGGACGTTGGTGACGGTTTCGGTGGTGGTGGGCATCTTTGCTCCAAGTGGGGGCGGGGGTGTGGTGAGGGGGGTGTGGTGAGGGGGTGTGGTGGAGGGGAGGGAGGGATTCTCGGGGGTCTTGCTCGAGGGTTCTCCGAGGTCGTCCTGTCGAGATCCCGCAAAGACCCTTGACTTTCGTGATTGCAGTTGCAATCGGTGTGCTAACTAAACCAGGCAACGCAAACCGCGTCAACCCTTTGCTAACTTTTGCAAGCGGTGACATCCGACACGTCGCGCAGTCGGGGGTGCCCCGGCCGGACGACCGTGGGGAGTACGGTGGGCGCCGTGGCCGACGACGGCAACCAGCTCCAGGTCCTCGGCGAGTTCATCCGCTCCCAGCGCAAGCAGGCGCAGCTCTCGCTCCGAGATCTGTCCGAGCGCACGAACGTCTCGAACCCCTACCTGAGCCAGATCGAACGGGGCCTGCACGAGCCGTCGGTGCGGGTCCTCAAATCGATCGCCGTCGCGCTCAACCTGTCGGTCGAGACCATGCTCGTGCGGGCAGGCCTGCTGAGCGAGGACGACGAGCACAAGGGCGCCTCCGACACCGAGACGGCGATCCTCAACGACGAGAAGCTCACCGAGGACCAGCGCGCCAGCCTCCTCGCGGTCTACAAGACCTACACCGCGTAGCGACCTTCGTCCTCGGAGCGCTCGCTGGCGCCCGACCCATTGGTTCAGGCCGGGCGGCCGAGCATGCCCGTCAGGGTGGAGCGGGGGTCGCAGGGGGCTGGGCCCCCCCGGTTTGGCCGACTCGACGAAGTCGTGAGGCCAATGGTTTCGCGTGCGGCGAAGCCGCCCCGATCGGTGACTCGCCGCAGGAGACCGAGCGCAGCGAGGTCTCCGAGGACGACTACTCGGGCTGGTTGGCGACGGCGCGGCGGACGTCGGGTTCGATGAAGAGGTAGTCGGCCGCCGGGACCACCTCGCGGATGGCGATCTCGACGTCGTCGATGGCCTGCGCGAGCTCGGCCATCGTCAGCGTCGGATCGAACTCGGCCTTGATCGTCACGAGCAGCTGCTCGGGCCCGAAGTGCTGCGTGCGGATGAAGATCAGGTCGCGCACCGTGGGGGCGCTCGTCACGGCGTGGACGATCTTCGCCTCCTCGTCGGGATCTGCAGCCTCGCCGATGAGGAGGCTCTTCATCTCGATCGACAGGGTCACCGCGATCACGCCGAGGAGCAGACCGATGCAGAGCGTGCCGATGCCGTCCCACACGGGGTTCCCCGTGACGATGCTGAGCCCGACGCCGAACAGCGCGAGCACGAGGCCGATGAGCGCACCAAAGTCCTCGAGCAGCACCACCGGCAGCTCGGGCACCTTCGCCCGGCGGATGAACTGGGGCCACGTCGCGCGGCCGCGGATGTGGTTCGACTCCTTGATCGCGGTGCGGAACGACAGCCCCTCGAGCACCATCGCCACGACGAGCACCCCGATCGCGACCGACGGCGTCTCGAGCTCGTGCGGGTGGCGGATCTTCTCCTCGCCCTCGTAGACCGCGAACAGCGCGCCCAGCGTGAAGAGGATGATCGAGACGACGAAGGACCAGAAGTACCGCTCACGGCCGAAGCCGAACGGGTGGTCGGTCGTCGGCGCCTTCTTGGCCCGCTTGCCGCCCAGGAGCAGCAGCCCCTGGTTGCCCGAGTCCGCGAGGGAGTGGACGCCCTCGGCGAGCATCGACGACGAGCCGGTGATCACGAACGCGGCGAACTTCGACAGCGCGATCCCGATGTTGGCGGCCAGCGCGGCGAAGATCGCCTTCTTGCTCTCACCCGTCGACATGAGGTCCTCTCATCGTGGCGGAAGCTCCGTGTCGTGTGCGCTCAGTGCCCGGTCGGCACGTAGCGGGCCTGGGACTCGCGGATCTCGCGCCACGCCGCGTCACGCCCTTCGTAGTCACCGGTGCTGGAGAACTTGTTCGGCTCGAGCATCTTGTACATGTCGAAGAAGTGCTTGATCTCCTCGAGGATCTCGGGCTGCACGTCGCCGATGTCCACGGCGTCGCGGAAGCGGGGCTCGTGCGGCTCGACGCAGATGATCTTGGCATCGGGGCCCTTCTCGTCGGCCATCCAGAGCACGCCGACGGGGCGGGCGGTGACGACGCAGCCGGGGAACGTCGGGTCCTCCAGCAGCACGAGCACGTCGAGGGGGTCGCCGTCCTCCGCCAGGGTGTCGGGCACGAAGCCGTACTCGGCGGGGTACACGGTGGCGGAGAAGAGCCTGCGATCGAGCCGGATCTGGCCGGTGGTGTGGTCGTACTCGTACTTGTTGCGCGAGCCACGAGGGATCTCGATGACCACGTCGATGCAATCGTCCATGCCCCCCATCATGCCCGCGCCCCGACCCGGCCGGATCCGCCGGGTCGGGCGCCGCCCCGCGGCCCCCGACGGCGCCCGGCGCGGCGCGGGTCATCTCGGTCCCCGATCCCACACGGCGGGACGTCGGGCTGCCAGGGTGAGGCCGTGGATGTCCGTCTCGCGCTCGTGCTCGCCGGCTGGCTGGTCGGCTGGTGGCTGCTCTGGCGCGTTCCCCGCCTCGACGACGAGGCGCCGGGTTCCTCCGGTGGGCCCGCGCCGGGGTCCGCCGTCGCCGGCGGGCCGGTGGTCTCGGTCGTCATCCCGGCCCGCAACGAAGCGTCCTCCATCACCACGCTGCTCGCCAGCCTCGCCGCGCAGTCCCGGCCCGCGGACGAGGTCGTCGTGGTGGACGACCAGTCCGACGACGGCACCGCCGCCCTCGCCCGCTCGTTCCCCGGCGTGACGGTCGTGTCCGGCGCCCCGCTCCCCGACGGGTGGACCGGCAAGGCCTGGGCGTGCCATCAGGGCGCGGCCGTGGCGCGCGGCGACCTGCTGGTGTTCCTCGACGCCGACGTCCGGCTGGCTCCGCGGGCGCTCGCCGAGCTGGTGCGTCGCCACGGTGACCTCGGCGGCCTCGTCTCGGTGCAGCCGTTCCACCACATGCGTCGCGCGTACGAGCGCTTGTCGGCGGTGTTCAACATCATCGGGTTCATGGGCGTCGGTGCGGCGTCGCCCCGCCGGCGCGGGCGGGCCCGCGGTGCGTTCGGCCCGTGCCTGGTGACGAGCCGGGCCGATCACGACCTCGTCGGCGGCCACCGTTCGGTGCGCGACGAGATCGTCGAGGACATCGCCCTGGCCCACGTGTACGAGCGCGCCGGCCGACCGGTGCACTGCCTCGGCGGCGGCGACCTCATCGAGCTGCGCATGTACCCCGACGGTCTCGGTCAGCTGCTCGAGGGGTGGAGCAAGAACTTCGCGACCGGCGCCGGTTCGGTCGGGTTCGCCCGGCTGGCCCTCGTCGGCTTCTGGATGACGACCGTGCTGATCAGCGTGCAGTTCGTCATCGAGCAGAGCGTCGGTCGCGCCGATGTGGCGGTGGCGCAGATCGTGCTGCTCTACGCGATGTTCGCCTTCCAGTTCGCGGCGATGCTCCGCCAGCTCGGCAACTTCACGGTGCTCACCCCCGCCGTCTACCCCGCGCTCGTGGGTGTCTTCCTGCTCGTCTTCGCCCGGTCCGTGTACCTCACCTTGGTGCGGCGCAAGGTCGTGTGGCGGGGTCGCAGCATCCCGCTGTCGTCGCGCCACCGGGTCGAGGGCGCCGCGCCCGGGGGCCGCGCGCCCGTTGCCGATGCGCCCCCCGGCGACGCCGGTCCCGCCGATGGCCTGCGGCCCCGGAGCGCGCCCACGGCGCACCCCTGACGCTGCGATGTCGTTCCTCCGGATCGTCGACCTGCCCCTCGGCTGGACCGTCGTGGTCGACACCGCGGCGTGGGCCGTCATCGGGGTCGGGGTCGGCTACGGCCTGCATCGGGTCCCGGCGCGACGCCTGCAGCACGACGGGCCGGTGACGCGCCTGCGGCCGTTCGAAGCCGACGGCCGCTGGTACGAACGACGGCTGCACATCAAGGCGTGGAAGGCGCGCCTGCCGGAGGCCGGCGCGCTCTTCGAGGGCGGCTTCTCGAAGCGGGCGCTCGACGCCTCGTCGGTCGACCACCTCGAACGCTTCGTGGTCGAGACCCGCCGCGCCGAGATCACGCACTGGCTCGTGCTGCTCGGCGGTGTGCCCTTCGTGCTCTGGAACCCCCCGGGGCTGCTGGCGGTGATGTGGGCCTACGCGATCGTCGCCAACGTCCCGTGCCTGCTCATCCAGCGCTACAACCGGGCCCGGCTCACGCGGGTGCTCGACCGGGCCCGCCGGGTGCAGGCGACGCGCACGCCCTGAAGACGCGGGCGCTCGAACGCGGCTTGAATGGGGAGGACGAGAGGGGAGCGCATGGGTCGCGAAGGCGAGCGCACCAGCACCGAGCCCGCGGCGCGCCGCGAGGGCCCGCTCGCATCGGATCCCGACCGCGAGCTGCAGGAGGTCATGTCGTCGCTGTCGCCGCGGGGCACCGCGGGTGACCTCTTCCGTGCGCTCTTCGACGACGCGCCGGTCGCCTACGGCCTGCTCGGGCTCGACGGGCTGCTGGTCCGGGGCAACCGTGCCTACCACGAGCTGTTCGGCTACGAACCCGGCGAGATGGACCGCATGTCCATGCTCGACCTCACCTACCCCGACGATCGGGACGTGACAGCCGAGCAGATGGACACGCTCGTCCATGGCGAGCAGACGACCTACGAGCTCGACAAGCGCTACGTGCGCAAGGACCGCTCCGTGTTCTGGGGCCACGTCATCGCCTCCACGTTGTGCGACTCCGCCGGTGAGCCGTGGGGGATGCTCGGCACCGTCGCAGACATCTCGGACCGGATGGACGCGCTCGCGGCCCTGGCCGAGAGCGAGTCGCGCTTCCGTGCCCTCGTGCAGCACGCCTCCGATCCGATCGTCGTGACCGACGCCAACGGCAAGCTCGTGTTCGCGACGCCCTCCACCTCCGACGTCTCGGGGGCCGACGTGGCCGACATGATGGGCACGTCGGTGATGGCCTGGGTCCACGAGGACGACCGCGACGTGGTCACCGAGTCCTTCCTCGGCGTCGTCGCCGACGCCGGGGCGGCGGTGCCGCTGCAGCTGCGCATCCGTCGGGTCGACGGCGAGGTGCGGTTCCTCGAGGTCGTCGCGACCAACCTGCTCGACGATCCGGCCGTCGGCGGCGTGGTGCTGAACCTGCGCGACCTCACCGACACGCAGGTGTCGATGAACGCGCTCGAGATGACCGAGACCCGCTTCAAGCACCTGGTCGAGAACATCTCCGACACGATCACGCTCACCGACGAGCACGGGCACGTGCTGCTCAGCACGGGCAACCTGCGCTCGATCCTGGGCTACGACACCACCTTCTGGGACGACCGCAACCTCTTCGACGTGCTGCACCCCGACGACGTCGCGTTCATGACGGCGTCCCTCGAGGAGATCCTGCGGGCGCCGGGCAAGGAGCTGGCGGGCGAGGCGCGGGTCCGCGACGCGCACGGCCAGTGGGTCGATGTCGAGATCAACGCCGTCAACCTGCTCGACGACGAATCGGTCCACGGCATCGTGCTCACCACGCGCAACATCACGGCGCGCAAGCACCACGAGGCCGAGCTCGCCGACGCACGAGACCAGGCGGTGCGGGCCCTGCAGATGCGCACCGAGTTCATCGCGAGCGTCAGCCACGAGCTGCGCACACCGATCCACGGCGTGCTCGGGCTCGCCGAGCTGCTCGAGACTGCCGACCTCGACGACGAGGCGCGCGGGCTCGCCCGTTCGATCAGCCGTGCGACCGAATCGCTGCGGATGGTGCTCGACGACATCCTCGACTTCTCGAAGATCGAGGTGGGTCGTCTCGAGATCAACCAGGAGCCGGTTCGCCTGCGGGAGGTCGCGCGCGACCTCCACGCGCTCTTCGGCGCCCAGGCCGCGGCCAAGGGCACCGACCTCGTCCTGCACAAGAGCGCGGACCTGCCCGACTGGGTCGTCGCCGACGGCCTGCGCGTCCGGCAGGTGCTCAACAACCTCGTCGGCAACGCGATCAAGTTCACGGTCGAGGGCGAGGTGGTCGTCTCGGCCACGAAGGTCACCGACGAGCGGCACACCGACTTCGTGCGCGTCAGCGTGAAGGACACGGGCATCGGCATCCCGCCGGACAAGCACGATCGGCTCTTCGAGCCGTTCTCCCAGGCCCACCAGAGCACGCGGGAGTACGGGGGGACGGGGCTCGGGCTGTCGATCGCACGCCGGCTCGTCGAGCTCATGGGCGGCACCCTCGGCTTCACGAGCACGCCGGGGAAGGGGTCCGAGTTCTGGTTCACCGTGCCGTTGCAGCCGCTCGACGTCGCGTCCGAGCCGCACCTCGCCGACCTCGTCGCGCCCGACCGCGCGGCGACGGCCTCCGCCACCGTCATGGTGGTGGAGGACAACCCCATCAACCAGCTGCTCGTGCAGCGCCAGCTCGAGCGCCTGGGCTACGCGGCGGTGGTGTACGACAACGGCCAGGCCGCGCTCGATGCGTTCCCCGGGTCGTCCTTCGACGTCGTGCTCATGGACTGGCAGCTCCCGGGCATCGACGGGCTCGAGACCACCCGACGCATCCGGTCCTTCGAGCGAGCGCACGAGAAGGAGCCGGTGCCGATCGTGGCGATGACGGCGAGCGCGCTCCCCGGCGATCGCAACCGGTGCCTGGACGCGGGGATGGACGACTTCATCGCGAAGCCCGTGAGCATGGTGACGCTCGGCCGCGTGATCCAGCGGTGGTGCGCAACGCGAGCCGCCACCGACGAAGCGCCACCCGCCGCGCCGTCGGCGGGCGCGCCCGGGCGCGTGGTCGGCGTCGCCGGCGCGCAACCGCGCGACGCAAGCTCGTCCCCCGAGCTCGACCTCGGTGGCGTCGCCGCGTCCGGACCGGCGCCGGTCGCGGCCACTGCGGTCTGGTCCCGGCCGCCGGCCGCGACGGACGACGACGGGTCGTCGGCACTGCCCGTGCTCGATGTCGCGGCGCTGGATCGCCTCGTCGACGAGCTGGCCGACCCATTGCTCGTCGTCACCGTGGCGCGCACCTACCTGCGCGAGCTCGGCGGCCGGCGGACGATCCTCGCGGACGCGATCACAGCCGACGACCGTCCGGCGCTGGCCGCCGCGGCCCACACCCTCAAGTCCACGAGCGCCGCGGTCGGCGCGGCACGGCTGTCCGACCTCTGCTTGCGCCTCGAGCAGACCGCCCGCCTGTCGGCCACCGTGCCGTTGCCGGTGCGCGCGGACGAGGTGGAGGCGGCCGCCGAGGAGGTGGTCGTCGAGCTCGAGCGGGCGGTCGCGCGCCTCGAGGCGAGCGCCGCGACCGGTGCGGCCGACGTGCGCACGCCGATCCGCACCCGGCCCTGAAACCGTCGTCCGACGGCCTCGGTTTCCCGATCGTTCCGCTCAGGGCTCCCTCAAGATCGGATCAAATTGCCAGTGGGCAGGTCGACAATGCGCAGGTGCGTTGGTTTGCTCGGAAGGGTGACCGACCGCACACCCGACTTCGTCCGCGCCGTCGATGCGCCCCCGCACGGCGCGGTCGCGGCGGACGACGAGTTCCTCGCCGGGGTGTGCCATCGGGTCCGTACACCCCTGAACGGCATCCTCGGCTCGCTCGAGCTGCTGCTCGGCGAGGACATCAGCGACGAGGCCCGCGAGCTCGCCGCGGCGGCGTTCGAGTCGGCCCGCGATCTCCACCGGGTGTTCGAGTCGGAGCTCCAGGCCGAGTTCGAGCCGATGGTCGAGCCGGCCGTCGGCGCGGTCGTCCAACCGCTCGGCGGGGGTGTCGACGACGCGCGGCGATCGCTGTCGATGACCCCGTTCGACCTGGGCACCGGCGCCGTCCGCTGAAGCGGAGCTCAGTTGCTGGCGGCGGCCAAGCGGTAGCCGACGCCGCGCACGGTGCGCACGAAGCTGGCCTCGCCGTCGAGGTCGATCTTCTTGCGCAGGTTCGCGATGTGGACGTCGACCACGTGGTCGTCCCCGAACCAGTCCGGCCCCCAGACCCGCTCGCGCAGCAGCGCGCGCGAGAACACCATCGCAGGCTTCGAGCTCAGGGTCTCGAGCAGGTCGAACTCGATGCGCGTCAGCTGCACCTCGTCTCCGTCTACCCGCACGACGTGCCCGAGCGGATCGACCTCGAGCGGACCGAACGTGCGCACGTCGCTCTCCTGGGCCCCTGCGCTCGGCGACGTGCGCGGCCGGCGCAGCATCGCCCGCACCCGGGCCACGAGCTCGCGCGGCGAGAAGGGCTTCGTCATGTAGTCGTCGGCCCCCACCTCGAGCCCGACCACGCGGTCGACCTCGTCGGCTCGCGCGGTCAGCATGATGACGTACGCGTCGCTGAAGGTCCGCACCTGGCGGCACACGTCGACGCCGTCGAGCTTCGGCAGGCCGAGGTCGAGCACGATCACGTCCGGTGCGAACGCACGGGCGACCTCGATCGCCTCTTCGCCGTCGGTCGCGGTGCGGGTCGTGTAGCCCTCGCGCTCGAGGAGGGGCACGAGCATCTCGATGAACTCCGGCGCATCGTCCACGACGAGCACGCGCTGCGTTCGGTTGTCCACGAGCTCACTCATGGGCGCCCACCCCTCACATCGTTCCTTCCCGACCGGCATTGTAGGCATCGGTCCGGCGCCGTGAGTCGTCGTGCGGGAGGGCCGCGCGACGACCACGGTCGCCGCCCGGTCGCCGTCGCCTCGCCGACTGCCCCTCGACCCCTCGCATCCGGTAAACAGGAGGGGCGGGGTGAGGGGGAGCAGATGGCGGATCGAGGAGCGCGTCGTGCAGTCGGAGGACCCCGACGTGCTCGGGCGCGTCGACGGCGGGCCGCGCCCAGCGGGGTGGGGCGGACCCGATGAGGCCGCTGCACCGCTTCCGCGAGGTGAAGCCGCACATCAAGGTCGGCGCGGTCACCCTGGTGCTCATCTTCAGCGGCGTCGCCGTGCTGCTCGTGTCCCTCGCGGCCATCCGCGCGATCGACATGCCGGTGTCGAAGGCCAATGAGCGCGTGGCGCCGGCGCGGGCCGATCTGATCGAGGTCGAGCGCAACCTGGGCCAGACCCAGAACGAGTTCATCAACATGATGACGGAGCCTTCGCACACCCAACGGGTGCTCGACCTCGAGAAGGTGCGCAAGGCGCTCAGCAAGAACGAGGAGGCCTGGCGCCAGTTCAAGACCGAGTCGCTCGAGCTCCCGGGTGAGAAGGACCTGTGGGCGCGCTACGAGGCGCTCAACAGCGAGCTGGGGCGGCTGGAGGGCCCGGTCGGCCTGATGATCATCAACGCCGAGGACACCGCCCCCCTCTGGCAGGACCCGAACTTCAGCCGGCTGCGCCAGATCCAGCAGGAGTCCGTCGCCATCGTCAACCAGATCGACCGTGACTTCTACGAACCGCTCGAACGTCAGCAGATCGAGGACGCCTCGGGCCTCACCGACTCGGCGGCCCGCAGGGTGCTGCTCGCCTTCGCCGTGGTCATGATGCTGTCCATCCCGCTCGCCATCGTCGCCTACAGCTCGGCCCGGCGGACCGAGCAGAAGCGCCGCCTCGAGCTGCAGCGTCAGGCCGAGCAGAGCCGGCGCTCCCAGCTCGAGGCGCAGCTCAACCGGGCGTTCGAGATGGCCGGCTCCGAGGACGCCGCCTACAAGATCATCGGCCAGGCCCTGCGCGAGAACCTGCCCGACGGCCAGCCCGCCGAGCTGCTGATCTCCGACTCGAGCGTCGCCCACTTCCGGCAGGTGCTGAGCACCGACGACGCCGGCCACGGGCCGGGCTGCGCGGTCGTCGCCCCCTCCGACTGCCCGGCGTCGCACCGCGGTGACACCCTGGTCTTCAGCCACTCCCAGGACCTCGACGCCTGCCCGTACCTGCGCGACCGGCCTGGCGGCGCGTGCTCCGCGGTGTGCCAGCCGGTGAGCATCGCCGGCAAGTCGATCGGCGTCATCCACACCACGAGCCCCGAGACCGAGCCGCCGACCGGACGCACGATGGTCGATCTCGACCTCATCGCCCGCCGGGCCGGCGAGCGCATCGGCATGCTGCGCGCGTTCGCGGAGACGGAGTCCCAGGCGCGCACCGATCCGCTGACGGGCCTGCTCAACCGGCGCAGCCTCGAGAACTCCACGCGCCGGATGGTCACCGACGGCCAGCGCTACTGCGTGGCCTACGGCGACCTCGACCACTTCAAGAAGCTCAACGACACCCACGGCCACGACGTCGGTGATCGTGCGCTGCGCACGTTCGCCACGGCGCTGCGCGACAGCATCCGGCCGAACGACCTGGCCTGCCGGTACGGCGGTGAGGAGTTCGTGCTGGTGCTCCCCGAGTGCGAGATCGACGAGGCGGTCGCCGTGGTCCAGCGCGTGCGCGCCGGCCTCGCCGACGCGCTGCTCGGGGGGCGGCTCCCGCCGTTCACCGTCAGCTTCGGCGTGGCCACCTCGGCGCAGGCGGAGTCGTTCGAGCGCGTCGTCGGCCTCGCCGACGAAGCGCTGATGCGGGCCAAGGCCAGCGGGCGCGACTGCGTGCTCGTCTCGGGTGAGGGGCCACCGCAGCTCGCCGCCGGCCCGCCCGCCGAGCTCGGTCCCGGATCCTTCTGAGCGACGGGTCCCGGTGCGCGCCGCGGCGCGGGTGATGCCGGGGGTCGGCGGGCGACGCGCCCGCGGGTTCGCCGGTGGGCACGACGACGTCGGGACCCGACGGCCGGTTCGCGGCCGGATTGGGCGCCGGGTCCCGACGGCGGGCAAGAATGCCGAGGTGAGGATCCAGAAGCTTGAGGGGACCGACGCGTTCATCGTCTTCGATCTCGACGATGCCGCCCACAACATCGGGGTCACGCGCGTGGCGCCGAAGATCCTGGTGGACGGCGCCACGTTGCTCGCGCGCTCGACGACCTACCTCTTCGCGACCTTCGAGCAGGAGGCGGGCGGCGCGTCGGCGGGGATCAACGTCAAGCCCCCGACCGACCGCGCCGAGGCCGTCGCGGCGTTCGTCGACGAGGTGCGACCGCTCGTCGAAGCGGGCACCTTCCTCACCGAGCCCGGCAAGGGCATCAGCCGCGACGAGCTCGCCCCGCTGCTCGCCGTCGACCCGCGCGTCGGGTTCGACCCGGGGGAGGCGCAGCTCCTGCTGGGGCTCAGCGCCGTGGCGGCCGCGGACAAGGCGCGACCGCTCGACGGTGCCCGCGTGGCCATCGACGGCCTCGACACCGCCACGGCCAGCGTGATCACCGAAGTCGCGTCGCGGGGCGCCACGATCGTGGCCGTCGCCACCGCAAAGGGAGCCGCGCACGCCGCGGACGGGCTCGATGCCGCGGCCCTCGCCGAGGCGGTCGCGGCGCACGGCGCGGGTGCGCTCGAGGCGCTCGGGTTCGAGGCGGCCGTCGCCGGGTCGGTCTTCGGGGCGGACGCCGACGTGCTCTTCACCGGCTCGAAGTCGGGGGTCGTCGACGGCGACGTCGCGGCCACGATCGTGGCCCAAGGCTCCGTGCGCGCGGTCGTGCCGATCGCCCCCGTGCCCGTCACCGCCAAGGGCCTGGCCGTGCTGCGCCACGGCGACGTCGTGGTGCTGCCCGACTTCCTGACGACCTGCGGGCCGCTCTTCGCGATGTTCCCCGAAGAAGGCGCGACCGCCGAGGACGTGCGGGGGGTCGTGGTCGAGCAGGTCGACACGGTGCTCGGCGAGGTCCTCGGCCACGCCGACGGCCCGCTCCTCGCTGCCTGCTACCGCGCCGAAGCATTCCTCAAGACCTGGCAGACGACGCTGCCCTTCGGGCGGCCGCTGGCCTGACTTCGTCCTCGGAGACCTCGCTGCGCTCGGTCTCCTGCGGCGAGCCACCGGCTTGGGCGGCTGCGCCGCTCGAACCGAATCCATTGGCCTCACGCCTGGCGGCGTCTCGGCCAAGCCGGGGGGCAAGGCACCCTGCGACCCCCGCTCCACCCTGACGGGTTTGCTCAGCAGCCTCTCGTGAACCAACGAGGAGGCTCTTCCTGGTCACGGGTCCTCGCTCCCTCCGGTCCTTCGACCCCGGGAAATCCGTGAGCGGTTTGGGAGGGGGCCGGTAGGTTCTTCGGCGTGTCTGCCCTGGAGCCGCTGATCGTTGCTCGGGGATTGACGAAGCGGTTCGGGGACTTCGTGGCGGTGGACGGGATCGACGTCACCGTGGAGCCCGGGCAGTGCTTCGGGTTCCTCGGGCCGAACGGTGCGGGCAAGAGCTCGACGATGCGCATGGTGGGCTGCGTCTCCGCCCGCACGGCCGGCGACCTGCGCGTGCTGGGCCTCGATCCCGAGCACGACGGGCCGCAGATC
>CAYUOL010000165.1:0-13816 GCA_964446345.1 uncultured Iamiaceae bacterium
GCTCGCGGCGATCGGATCCGTGCTCGCGCCGGATCAGCGGGGGCACGGCGACGGCATCCGAGACCGGCACCTCAGCCTCGAGACGCTGGCGGACGACGTGGCGGCGCTGCTGGACGAGCGCGACCTCGCGTCGTGCATCCTCGTCGGCTTCTCGATGGGTGGGGCGGTGTCGCAGCTCGTGTGGCGCCGTCACCGGCCGCGGGTGCGGGGCCTCGTGCTGGTGGCGACGGCGGCCCGGTTCCCGAGCGGCGCCGCCCAGCGGTCGATGTGGGCCGCGATGGCGGCCGCCGGGCCCTTGCTCGAGCGGGTCCGTCCTCGGCTTGAGGACCTCGCCGTCCGACGTGCGCAACGGGGCGCCGCGCCGAACCCCCGACAGGTCTGGGCGCAGGCCCAGCTGCGCCGCAACGAGCCCCTCGACCTGCTGTCGGCGCGCCGGTCGCTCGCCGGGTTCTGCTCGATGCCCTGGTGCCGGTCGATCGACGTCCCGGCGTCGTTCGTGCTCACCGCTCGCGATCAGGTGGTGCCCCCCGAGCACCAGAACGAGCTCATCGCAGCGCTCGGCGACTGCGAGGTCGAGTCGATCGATGCGGAGCACGGGGCCTTCATCGAGGCGCCCGAGCTGTTCGCTCCGGCCGTCGTCCGCGCCGCGCGCTCGGTCGCCGCTCGCGTCGCGCGCTGAAGCACCAGAGGTCCGGCGGGGTCAGGGCCGGTAGGAGTACTTCGGCATCCACGGCAGCGTGTAGGCCGTGATCAGCCGCCGTTCGCGTGGAGAGAGGCCCTCGCGCCACCGCTCGTCGGAGCGGATCTTCACCTGCTTGTCGAAGCGCATCGGGTTGCCCCACACGCTGTGGGTCGGCTCGATCGCGTCGGCCGCTTCCGCGAACACCTGGGCCGGGTCCACGTCGAGCCCGCAGAACGCACCGATGCGGCGGAACTCCTCCTCCGGCTGGGCGACGAAGTCCTCGTAGCGCAGCAGCCGGTAGCGGCCGGGGAAGTCCTTCTTCATCATCGCTGCGTAGTGGTTGATGATGATCCACCACACGGTCGAGAAGTTGAGCGTCTTGGCCGGCATCATCCGCTCGCCGCCGTCGTAGCCCAGCTCGACCTTGGGACGGGTCCAGCTGAACACGACACCGCGAGGATCACGCACGAGGTGCAACACGTACGGATCGATCACCTTGCTGTTGCGCAGGAACTCGGCGTGGAACACCGATTTGGAGGTGTCGACGATGAGCTCGGCGCCCGTCTCCGCGGCGACGCTGTGGTAGATCGACTCGAGGATCGGCGTGCAGTCGCTCATCGCCCCGATCTCGCGACGGGTGCTGGCGAAGGCGAGGCGCCGCATGTGATCACCGAACATCTGCCCGTTGCGCTGCCAGAACAGCACCATGGCGTCGGCGTCGATGTGCTCCATGCCACCGAACGAGCGACGGAAGACGGCCGACCAGAGCGGGCAGTCGTGGAACCGGTGACCGCAACCGCAGCCGACGTTCTCCTGGACCCCGACCTCCCAGATCGCGTAGAGCTCGCCGACGGCGGTGATCTTCTCGTTCTGGCCGAGCAGCAGGTCGATCAGGGTGCTGCCGCTGCGGCCGGCGCTGACGATGAACAGCACCTTGACCCGTCCGTCCTTGGCGATCGGGGGCCGTTCGGGGTCGAAGTCGCCCAGGACGCCCGGGGGAAGGCGCAGCTTGCCTTCGGTGCCGAGGCGCCGCGTGACTTCAGCGGTGATCGTCAACCCTCGATGCTCCTTGCGGTGTGCGCAACAGCGTGCAGGCCCGCCGCCTGACCGGTCGGCCCGGCAACGTAGCAGACCCGTCCCGGGGATCGAACCGGCGCTGGGGCACGCGGGGCAGGGTCACGTGGTGGGCAGCTGCGAGAGCACCCACTGCGCCGGCACCTTGCCGCCCTCGCCCTTGAAGTGCAGGCCATCGGGGCGGAGGCGATCGCCCTGGTCGCTGTCCTGCCGGCACTGGCCGTCGATGCCCTCGGGGCACAACCACGTGTTCAGGTCGATCATCTCGACCTTCGCGTTCTCCTTCACGACCTCGTTGTAGATCGTGTTGGTGCAGTCGACCCAGGCCTTGCCCTCGGGCTTGTTGAACGAGAAGTAGTACGGGTTGTTGACGAGCACCACGTGCTTGCTGTTCTTCTGCAGGTCCTTGAGGCCCTGCGCCATCGTCTTCTTCAGCGACTCGTTCCAGCCCGGGCTGCACGGTGCGAGCCACTCGCCGTCCTTGAAGATGTCGTTCTTGGTGTTGCCGCCGAGCATCACGACCGAGACGTCGGGCTTCAGCTCGGCGGCGTCGGCCGCCCACGTCGCGTGGCAGTCGAGGGGCTGGCCCTCCGCGTGCGCGTCGGACGTGCGGGTCTTGAACTCGGAGGCGAAGATCGAGCAGCCGGCGAGGGCGCGGGTGGCGACCGCCGGGTTGTTGCCGGCCGCTTGGGCCACGGCGCCGGATTCGATGCCGAGCGAGTAGCCGACCGAGTCCCCGAGGAAGAGGATGCGCTTCGCGCCGGGTGCGGCCTGGGGCCAGCCGGCACCGGTGGACACGCCCGCTTCGGCGGCGAGGTCGGCGGTGTCGGTGGCGGCGGCGGTCGAGAAGAAGATCACGCCCATGGTGAGGACGAGCACGGCGGGCACGACGTAGCGGGCCGGGGTCTGCTTCGGCAGGCCCTTGTGCCGGATCGGTTGCTCGAGGATGTAGTACGAACCGATCGCCACCACGAGCGTGACCCCGATCTGCAGGGCGGTCAGCGGCAGCCCCCCGAAGCCCAAGCGGTCCTCGCTGAGGACGAGGTAGATCGGCACGTGGTACAGGTACACGCCGTAGCTGATGAGGCCGAGGCCCACGAGCGGCGCGAAGCCCATCGCCTTGCTGAAGACACCGGTCTCGGGGTGCACCGCGGACATCAGCAGGATGAGCACCGCGATCTCGGCGAGCAGGAAGCCCCCGCGGTAGAGGAACTCGCTCTGGCCGTCGATGGTGAACCAGCAGGCGAGGAGCACGACGAGCGCCAGCCCGGCCACGATCTCGAGCACCATCCGCGCCGTGCGCCCGCGCACCGGGCCCCAGATGGACAGCGCGGTCGCGAGGGCCGCGCCGAGCAGGATCGCCACGCCGCGCGTGTCGGTGCCCTGGTAGGCGCGAGACGAGTTCGTCGGCGAGTACAGCAGCTGCAGTGCGATCTCGGAGACGGCAGCGAGGCCGAGGCAGATCCAGAGGAGCGTCTTGAGGTTGGCCTTCGTGAACTTGAACAGCGCCCACAGCACGAGGGGCCACACGAGGTAGAACTGCTCCTCGATCGCCAGGCTCCACGTGTGCTCGAGCGGGGACGGGGACGCGAACAGCTCCCAGTAGCTGTGGCCGGCGAAGATCGTGTTCCAGTTCGCCACGTAGAAGAGCGTGCCGATGCTGTCCGCACGGATCCGCGACAGGTCGACCGGATCGGACACGAGCGCGGCGTAGAGCGCGACGCCGACGAGCAGCGCGATGAGCGCCGGCATGAGCCGGCGCGCCCGCCGGACCCAGAACTGCCCGAGCCGGATGTCGGACTTGGTGCGGTACTCCTTGATGAGCAGGCCCGTGATGAGGAACCCGCTGAGGACGAAGAACAGGTCGACGCCCAGGTAGCCACCCGTGAGGTGCCCTGCGTGGAACAGCAGCACGCCCGCGACCGCGAGGCCGCGGATGCCATCGAGCGCGGGGAAGTGGTGGGGAAGCACCGGGGGGATGACGGGCGCGGCAGCGGCCTCGCCCGAAGGAGGAGGTGGTGCCGGTGGCTTCGGTTCAGTGGTCTCGTTCAGCGTCTGCATGATCGGTCGCGCTACGGAGCGACACCCCCGCCGCCGTTGCCCGGGCCCAGGCTAGGACGCGGGCGCTCCCGAGGCACGGCAGGCCCGCGACGAAGCGCACGGGCCTCCGGTCGAGGGGCGATCATGACGGCACCGTGGCCTCGAAGCGCTCGACGGCCTCGTCGAGGATGCGTTGGCCGTCGGCTTCGTCGAGCCGGTAGGACCGCAGGCCCAGCGAGCTCTCGCCGCCTTCCACGGTGCACATCCCGAACACGAGGCCGGAGCGACCACGCGACACCGGCCAGAAGTCGACGCGCCGCACGTCGTCGATCGGGTGCCGGCCGAGGTTCGACACCAGCAGGCTGTCGGCCAGGCGCGGCACCAGCGGCGCCGTCAACTTCAGGTAGCGGGTCGACTTGGCCTGCAGCTGGGGTTCCTCCACGGTGGCGATCGCCTCGACGACCCGTTCGACGACCGGGTCGGAGGGCACCAGGTCGATGCGCCGGTACCCGGCGACGTTGCCCACCCCGGCCGGGCCGCCGATCGCGATCGTGATGCCGATGCGGTCGAAGGGCTCGCCGGCCCGGCGGTTGTGCGCGCCGGCGGCGGCCACGCAGGCGGCGGCGAGACGGCCCGTGGTGCGGCGGCCCGAGATCGTGACCGGCCGGGCGAGCACGGTGTCGCGCGCGGGCAGGTGCGCCGACGCCGCGACCGCGCGCGCCGGACGGAGGATGCGCTTGATGTACGGGAGGTTGCCGTCGGAGGGACCGGCCGGGGGCGACACGGCCGGTTCGGGGCGCGGGCCGCCCATGAGGAACTGCAGCAGGGCGACCATCGCCAGGCCGTCGAACGCGGCGTGGTGCGCGGCGATGCCGAGCAGCCCGTCGTCACCGACGAGGAGCCGGAGCGGCGCCTCGTCGGCGAGGTCGAACGCGCGCTGCGCATCGGCATGGTCCATCGGGTCGCCCGCCACGGTCAGGGGCTCGTTGGGGGTGCCGTAGGACCACGACTCTCCGTGCAGGCGGGCACCGACGAGCGGGACGAGCTCGTTGAGCTCGGCCAGGCGGGACGAGAGGTCGGCCGGCGGCCGCTCGAGCGCCGCCCGCATCAGGATGACCCAGTCGGTGCCGACCTCGGGGAACCGGATCAGGGACAGCTCGTGCCTGGAGGCCTCACGGTAGAAGCCGGTGCGGGACCGGGCGGTCGACGTCATCCGAGCGATCCTACTGGGCGGGCCCCAGCGGCCCGGAACTCGGGAGGGCAGCTCTGCGAGCGAGCCGGGGAGGCCGCTCCCGTCCCGTGCGCGAGCCCCGCATCGGCGCCGCCACGCGCAGTGCCGCGGTGGCGGTCGCGTACACTCGCCGCCAATGAACACCCAGGCCGCACCCCCCATCAAGCCCGTCGTGGAAGAAGCCGTGCCGGGCATGGTCTCCGTCGTCATCCCCACGAAGAACTCCGAGCGGACCATGCGGGCCTGCCTCGAGTCGATCAAGGCGCAGACCTACCCGAACCTCGAGTGCATCGTCGTCGACAACTTCTCGACCGACGACACGTGGGCGGCGGCGGTCGAGCTCGCGGACGTCGCGATCGCCGCGGGCCCTGAGCGCAGCGGCCAGCGCAACCTCGGCATCAGCCACGCGAAGGGCGAGTGGGTGCTGTGGATCGACTCCGACATGGAGCTGCCCCCGAAGATGATCGAGCTCATGGTGCGGCGGGCCGAGGAGACCGGGGCCTCGGGGGTCTTCGCGCCTGAGTCCACCATCGGTGACGGCTACTGGACCGCATGCCGCGCCCTCGAGCGCAGCTGCTGCTGGGACGAGATCCTCGTGCAGTCGCCGCGGCTCGTGCGCCGCGACTACCTGCTCGAGACGGGCGGGTTCCTCCCCTCGCTGGCGGGCACGGAGGACGCAGAGCTCCGGACCCGCATGCGGGTCGACGGCTGCACGCTGGCCAGCATCCCCGACCTCATCGTCCACGACGAGGGCCGCATGTCGCTGATGTTCATCCTGAAGAAGCGCTACTACTACGGGCGCGGCCTGCGGGAGTACAAGGAGAAGCACCCCGGCGCGCTGAACGAGCAGGCGGGGGCGGCGGTCAAGGCCTACGCCAAGCACTGGCGCAAGTTGGCCGCGAAGCCGACCCTCACCGCCGGAGTCGTCTTCATGCGGGCGGGCGAGCTGGCGGCCTACGGCGTGGGCTACGCGGTGGGGGGCGTTCGGGGCGGCTGAGCCGCACGCACCACCCTGCGGGCGCGCCGGCCGGTCAGCCCTGCACCTTGGTGACGATGAGGGGGTTGCCCACGGCGTGGGCGTCCTTGCCGACGGTGATGAGGTCGGGGGAGACGATGGCCCCCTGGCTCACGATCCCGACGGTGAACTGGTCGACGGCGCAGGGCAGGCCGAAGTCGACGCCCGCGGCCTCGTTCCCGCCCGGCAGCTCGAACGTGACCTTGTTGTCCTTGACGTCGAGCGTCGCGCCGCCGACGGCCTTCACGGCCTTCGGGTCGAAGGCGAGCGAGGCGGTGACCTCGATCTTGTACCCCGGCGCGGCGGGGTCGACCACGCGGATCTTCCAGCCGGGGTTGTCGTTCCAGACGTGGATGCCGGCCGCCTTCAGCGCCGCGGCGTCGGGCTTGGCCGTGTAGGTCTTGGGCCACGTGCCGTTCTGGCACCCGCCGGCTGCCTTCGTGGTGTTGGTGTTGCCCGCCTTGGTGGTGGTCGACTTGCCGGCGCCGCCGCCGGCCGCCGTCGTGGCCGTGGTGGTGGCCGTCGTGTTCGTCGTCGATGCCGTGTCGTTCGAGCCCTTGCGGGCGATGCCGACGGCGATGGCCGCGATGGCCACGACCACGAGGATGGCGACGGCGATCATCAGCCGTTGCGAGTCCTTCGACATGCCGGGCGCTTGGGGTTCGGCCTCCGCGGCATCGCCGGTGGCGTCGGCTCCCGCGCCGGCTGCGACCCCGTCCTGCAGCAGGTCGGGAACGTCGGGTTCGGCGTTCGACGGTGCCCCCACCGTGGGCTCCTCTGATGGGTCGGACGTATCGCTCACAGCTCTCCCCAGCACGCGGACGGAAAGGAAGAACCTAGCCGAGCCGCAGCCGGGCTTCGGCGCGGGAGCGCTCGAACGCAGCGCCCACCAGCGGGCGGCGTGCTCGGGTCCGTGCATGGGCGGCTCTATGCTCTGGGACCCCTCACGACGCGTGCCTCGACGCCGGCACGCGAGCCGCGTCGAGCAGACGACCCACCGAGACCGACTCCCACCGACCCGCCCAGGCGACCCCGCCGAGACCGAAGACCAGGAGATCCGTGAGCGAGACGCAGGAACCCGCCGGGGCGGCCGACACGAAGGACCAGCAGGACCTGCGGCTCTTGTGGCTGATGCTGCCCGAGACCCGGTCGTTCCGCGAGCTGTACTGGCTGTCGCAGATGGAGCACGCCTCCGTCACCGCGGTGGGATCGGAGCCGACGGACGACCCGGTCACGTTCGTGCGCCGCCCGTACACCCGTCCCACGAAGCGGTTCGTCGAGGCCGGTGCGCTCGCGTGGTTCCAGGACCTCGACTCGATCCCGGGCCCCTTCGACTGGGTCGGGGGCCTCGAGCTCTGCGCCCTGGTCACGCGCCAGGCGAGCGAGCAGGCGACGCGCCGCGGCGCCCGGCACTTCGCCATCACCTGGGGCAACAACGCGCGCAACCCGCTGTACTTCGTCCCGCCCTACCGGCAGGCGCTCAAGGTGGTGAAGGACACCGTCGACCTGGTGATCTGCACCATCGAAGCGGCCCGGGACCACTGCGTCGACCTCGGCATCCCCGAGGAGCGCTGCCCGGTGGTCTACCCGCCGCTGCCGACCGATCTGTTCCATCCGCCGGCCGCTCCCGTGGAGGAGCCGATCGCGATCTTCATCTCCCCCTTGGCATCGAACAAGGGGATCGACCGCGTGCTCGACGCGTTCGACATCGTGCGGCGCCGGATGCCCGAGGCCCAGCTGCGGGTCATCGGCGCGGGCCCGATGGAGGGGTTGGTCCGGTCCCGCGCCAAGGAGACGGGTGGCGCGGTGCAGCTGCTCGGCCGGATGGATCGCCACGGCGTGGCCGAGCAGCTGCGCCGGGCGGCCGTCTTCGTCACCGCGCCGCGTCCGACGCCGGTGTGGGACGAGCAGTTCGGGCTGGCCTACGTCGAGGCGATGGCCAGCGGCCTGCCGGTGGTGACCACCGAGTGCGGCACCAGCTACGAAGCGGTGAGCGCGCCGAACCTGCGCGTCGCGGACCGCGCTGACGCGCTCGCGGAGGCGCTGATGACGTTCCTCGGCGATCCGGCGCTGCGCGCGCGCATCGCGCCGCACAACCGCGACGAGATGGTCCGGCGCTACGCGTTCGACCAGCAGATCGGCCGGCTGCGGGCGGCGTTCGCGAACGCCCCGGCCTGAGCCCCGACGCGCACGACGCACCCCCCGGAGCGTCGACGCGCGATCAGCCCGGCTTGCCGACGATGTAGCGGAACGAGTGCCAGACCTTGCCGGCGAGCGGCTCCGGCGACACGTCGAGCACGGTGCCGCCGGCGCGCTGCACCGCTTCGATCACGGCATCGCGCTTCATCGGGTGCAGCTCCATGACCCCGCTGTTGCCGTAGGCCTTCTTCCGGTACACGTTCAGGAGGGAGTTGGGCAGCAGGTACACCATGCCCTCCGGGGTCAGACGCGGGTGGCTGGGCACCGTGAACATCGCCACGCCCCGCGGCGCGAGCACCCGCACGAACTCGGAGAAGTACTTCTCCTTGTACCGGTTCTCGACGTGCTGGAGCACGATGAGCGACAGCACGAGATCCATCGTGTCGTCCTCGAAGAGCTGCAGGTCGTCGCGCTGGTTGAGGTGGTACGAGCAGCGATCGCCCTTGCGGTTGAGATCCTCCGCGAGGCGGATCATCGACGGGGCGATGTCGATGCCGTCGACCACCTCGAAGTGATCGGCGAGCGCCTGCGTCAGGCGACCCGCGCCACATCCGAAGTCGAGTGCCCGGTGGCGGGCGGTGTCGGGCGAGACCCGGTCGAGCAGCGCCAGGTACTCGGCGACGTGCTCGCGACCCGTCTCGAAGAACTCCTCCTCGCCCCACTTGTTGCCCCGCTTGGTGGGGTCGGACAGGATCGCCCACATCGGGTCCTCCTCGCCGAGGGCGTCCCAGTTCTTGCTCAGGTTCTCAAGATCCACGGATTCAGACTCGTTCTGGTTCGAGGGCGCGGGGCCCGGTGGACGTCGTGCAGGGGGACGCGATCGTGGGGCGCGGACCGCGGGCGCGGCGCTCAGCGCGCGTCGGGTCGACCGTTGTGGGCGGCGCCGGCGCGGGCCAAGGGGAGGAAGGTGCCATAGGCGCAAGCTTCCCACGTGAACTGCACCGCCCGTTTCCGGGCTCGCTCCGCCAACCGGCTGCGCAGCGCCTGGTCGCCGAGGACCTGGGTGATGCGCTGCACCATCTCGCGAGAGTCGTCGGCCAGGTAGCCGGTGACGTCGTCGATGATCGAGTCGCAGTGCCCGTTGATGCGGCTCACCACCGCCGGTGTGCCACACGCGGCCGCTTCGGTCAGCGTCATGCCCCACCCCTCGGCGATGGACGCGCTCACGACCAACCAGGCGCGCCGGTAGATGGTGACGAGCTCGTCGTCGGACACGTAGCCGGTGAGGCGGACCCAGTCGTGGGCGTCGAGGTCTTCGATGAGGCGCTCCAGCTCGGGGCGGACGTAGCCCTGCCCCACGATCACGAGCTGCAGGTCGGGATGCGTCTGGCGCACCTCGGCGGCGATGCGGATCACCTCGTCGAAGCGCTTGGTCGGCATGAGCCGACCGGCGGCGACGATCATCGGCACGGGGGAGAGGGGCTCCGAACCGGGGTGGAAGCGGTCGTCGATGCCGGGCGAGGCGACCGACACGCGCTCGGGCTTCATGCCGAGGATGTCGATGACCTCGTTGCGGGTGGACGGGGACGGCGTCACGATGTCGGTCTTGCGGTAGGCCGGCGGCGCCCAACTGGCCTCGAGCTTCTTCCCGAAGTTGGCGAGCCCGGGCCGCAGCACGAGATCCCACATGTCCTGGTGCACGTGGTGGATCATCACGGCCTTCGGCATGCGGGCCCACAGGGGGGACAGCCACGGGACGCCGTTCCAGACCTCGAGGAGGCCGTCGGGACGACCGAGCCGGCCGCGCTCGCCCAGCAGCTCGCTCATGACCGAGGCGGGGAACACGCCGTAGCGCCCGTTTCGGCGCACCACTCGGTAGCCGTCGCGCCGGTCGTCGCGGACGCGGCCCTGCGCGAACGAGGTGCGCATCGTGACGTCGAGGCCGGCCTCGGTCCACAGCTTGGCCACCATCGCGGCGTGCAGCTCGGAGCCACCGCCTTCGGGATCGTCGAGGTCGCGCCACGCCAGGATGTGCACGCGGCGGAGACCGGACCACTCCACGAGGTCGGCCAAGCCACCTTCTTCGAACTCGTCCAGAACGTCGCCCCTTCGTGAACTCCCGCCTGGTTGTTCTGTGCTCTGACGATGCTATCAGCCCATCCCGCACGGCTCGGGCCTGCGTGGCCCGCTCGTCCGAGGGCGGCGTGCACCGGCTGTTCACGTGGCCGAGCCGCGCGACTTTGTGCCCGATTGGGGCTCCACTAGTGTCACCGGTTCGTCCGACGACCCCTGGACGCCAGGCGGGCCGACCTCTGAAGGAGTTTCTCGTGAACGGTTCCCGGTTCCGCTTGGGTCTCGCGTTGGGCCTCGCGCTCGTCCTCACCGTGGGTGCGTCGGGCTGCTCGAAGAAGGATGCGAGCACCACGAGCACCGCGTCGAGCTCGACCCCGTCGACGACGGCGGCGGGGGGCAAGGGGACGACGACCACGGCGCAGGAGACGGGGGGCACCAAGAAGCCGAACCCGTGCGGCACCTGGCCGGCCAGCGCCCAGGGCATGCCGGAGGCGACGAAGACCCCTGACACCGCCGGCTACTTCGTGTGGCAGGACTTCCTCGGGTGGCACGTGCGCGCCCGCAGCACCACCAGCAAGGAGCCGTTCAAAGGCACGGTGCGCGGCTCGCGCGACCTCGGTTCGGTGAAGGACGTCGGCGCCGGCGCCAAGGCCGAGCTCAAGGGGAACCTGGTCACGTTCGAGATCCCCGCGTCGGCGGAGCTGAAGGGGTTCGACCTCGTGGCGGGGTGCCAGGCCGACCAGCTGCAGTTCCAGCTGCTCGTGGGCTCCAACCCGGCGCCCGCCGACGCCATCTTCGTCGGGTCGCAGGGCAAGGCCGTCAGCCCGGTGTTCGTCGAGCAGAAGAACTGATCTGCGGCCCGATCGGCCAGCATCCGGTCGGGATCCCGTTCGGCGCAGGTCGCGTCCGGAGCAGGAGGCGCTGATGACCACGAACGACGAGGCGAAGGCCGGGCTCACCGGCGAAGCCCGACGGGCGGCCGACGCCCGACGCGCCGAGATCGCCGCTCGGCACCTGCGGCCGAAGGCCGACCGCCCGGCGTCGTCGGCGCGCGGGGCGCACCACGTGGCCCTGCTCTGCAGCGACGTCGAGCGGACCGTCGAGTTCTACCAAGGTCTCCTCGAGCTCCCCTTGACCGAGATGTTCGAGAACCGGGACTACCAGGGGTCGACGCACTTCTTCTTCGACATCGGCAACGGCAACGCCATCGCGTTCTTCGATCTCCCGGGTCTCGACCTCGGTGACTACGCCGAGGTGCTCGGCGGCCTGCACCACTTCGCCATCTCGGTCGAGCCGGCGCGCTGGGCGCACCTCAAGGACAAGCTCGACGCCGCCGGCGTCGAGTACGCGCACATCGACGGGTCCTCGATCTACTTCCGTGATCCCGACGGGGCGCGCCTCGAGCTCATCAGCGATCCGCTGGGGGAGATGTACGGCCGACCCGTGATGTGAACGGGGTCAGCGAGGGTTCGAGCGGGCCGCTTCGATCGCCCGCTCGATCGCCTTGCGCTCGCGGTCGGCCGCGAGATCGCGAGCCGGCACCGCGTCGGGCGCCGACGCGTCCGCGAGGGCGGCGGCCGCCCGTTCGCGGCGGGCCCGCTTCACCGCGTACATCGCCTTGTCGGCGTGGTCCAGCAGCTCACGGAACGTCGCCCCGTGGTCCGGGGCCCGGGAGATGCCGACGCTGCCGGCCAGCTGGTGGCGCTCCCCGGCGATCCGGTACGGATCCCGGAACACGCCGAACACCTTCTTGACGAGGCGGCGCACGGCGTCGTCGTCGGCGATCTCGGGGAAGAGCACAACGAACTCGTCGCCGCCGAGCCGGGCGACGAGATCGGAGTCGCGCACGGCGCCCTGCAGTCGGGCTGCGAGCTGTCGCAGCAGCTCGTCGCCGGCGGCGTGGCCGTACTCGTCGTTGATGCCCTTGAAGCCATCGAGGTCGACGAACAGCAGCGTGAGCCCGTCGAGCGTCCCCGGGCGCCGCTCGAGCTCCTGGGCGGCCCGCAGCTCGAGCGCCGCGCGGTTCGCCAAGCCGGTCAGCGGGTCCCGCAGCGCCTGCCGGCGGATCTCCTCGAGGAGCGTCGCCGCCTCCAACGCCTCGTCGGCGCCGTCGACGTTGTCGTGGACCATGTTCGCGGCCCAGGTCTGGAGGCGGTTCACGCGGTCGGTCCACGGGTCGTGGCCGGCGGCGACCTCCGCCGGCGTGCGCCAGCGCACCTGGTACTCGCAGGCGAAGTCGCCACGGTGGATGCACTTCGACTCGACCACGGCGCCGTGCGCATCCCGGAGGCTCGGGATGCACGAGTACAGGCCGAGCAGGGTGCGGCACAGGAAGCGCGAACGGCCCTCGAGCTTGGTGGTGACCTCGATGCGGGCGAAGCCGGGGGTGCACTCGACGACCGTCGCGTGGCGCAGCTCGGTGGCGGTGTTCATGCTCGCGACGACGTCGGGAAAGGCCTCCACCAGTCCGACGTGCGCCGGCAGCACGAGCAGCCCGCGCTCCTGCAGGACGCGGAACAGCTCCTCGCCCGCGCGGCGGCCGATGTCGGGCTCGTGGCACAGCTCGGCGACCGCGATCGCGACGGACAGCACGACCTCGAAGCTGACCCACTCCTCCCAGTTCTCCACGAGCGAGAGGACCTGGTCGGCGCCGATGCGATCCATGACCTCGCGCACCCCGGCGGGGCCGAGCGCGCGGTCGACGTAGAGGACGAGGACGGCACCCAGCAACCCCGACAGGTCCCCGGAGCCGAGGTCGATGTCGTCGGCCGGTGCGGGCTCGGCGCCCTCGAGGCCCGGGTCGGTGCCCATGCGGAAGCGGTGGTCGATCCCCGAGCGCGGCACCCACGGCGCGCCAGTGGTCGGGGCGGGAACGGGTGGTGCCGGGTCCGCGTCGTCCACCCGGCCGCCGACGGCGCCGGTCTCCTCTGCCGCGGCGCGGTCGAGCAGCGGGCGCACGCGGTCGGTCAGGCTGCTGGCCTCGCCGACCTCCTCGACCTCTTCCATGGCATCTGCCGCCGCCACCGGGGCCTCGCTTCCGACTGCGCTGAGGGATTCGCCTGGTCCACGGACCGGAGCAGCCTGTCCGCCGACTGCACCCGCTGCAACACCTGCCATCACGCAATGGCAACAGATGACCGCAGAAAGTGTTCAATCCGTGGCTCTCAGTATGGCGCATCGCCACGCTCGAGACGAGTTCCAGAAGACCCATTTCACGATTGAGATGAGCGGTCGTGTCGGATGGTCCCGGGCGGCGCTTCCCCCGTCCCGATGCCGGTGTGGGCCCGATCAGCGGGGGGCCAGGCGCACCCGCCCCGTGCGGCGATCGATGTCGATGCCTTCGGCGCGCAACCGCCGAGCGTGGTCGGCCTCGTGGCCGGGGACGAGGCGACCCGTGCTCGTGACCACCCGCCACCAGGGCAGTGCGCCCGCGGACCGCGCGAGCACCCCACCGACGGCGCGCGCGGCGCCGGCCGAGCCGGCTTCGGCGGCCACCTCGCCGTAGGTGAGCACCTCACCGGCGGGGATCCCGGCGACGACGGCGCGCACCGCGTCCTCGAAC
>CAYUOL010000166.1:0-13786 GCA_964446345.1 uncultured Iamiaceae bacterium
TCTTCTGGCCGTTGATGACCCACTCGTCCCCGTCGAGCTCGGCCCGGCAGCCGAGGTTGCCGAGGTCGCTGCCGGCGTTCGGCTCGGAGTAGCCCTGGCACCACAGGTCCTCGCCGCTGATGATGCGCGGCAGGAAGTGGGCCTTCTGCTCCTCGGTGCCCCACGCCAGGATCGTGTTGCCCACCATCTGGATGCCGAACACGTCGTTGGTGCCGCCGACGGGCACGCCGGCCTTGTAGAACTCCTCGACGAGGATCACCTGCTCGAGCGCCGACAGGCCGCCCCCGCCGTACTCCGCGGGCCACGACGCGGCCAGGAGGCGGTTGGCGGCCAGCGTGGCCCGCCACTGATCGGTGAAGGCGATCGCCTCCTCGGCCGGCAGCGCCCCGATGCCCTTCCAGCCCGCCGGCAGGTGCTCGGCCAGGAAGGCCTGGATCTTCTCGCGGTAGGCCTCGGCCTCTTCGGAGTGGGTGGGTTCCATGCGGTGGAGGGTAGCCCCCGAGCCGCGATCGCCTCTCGTCGGCGGCTGCCGAGGTCAGTGGATGCCGATGTCCACCCCGCTGCCGCGCCACCCGACGGCGGCGGCGCCCACGAGGGGCGCCTCGCCGCCGAGGCCGGCCGGGCGGATGACCGTGCCGCGGGCGAAGTCGAGGCGCGCCCGCTCGTCGATCTCGCGCTGCGCCGCCGCGAAGAACGGATCCCCGAAGCCGAGCGCGACCGACCCGGCGACGACCGCCAGGCGCAGGTCGAGCAGGTTGGCCACCGAGGCCACGGCCCGACCGACCATCGTGCCGGCGCGCACCACCTCGTCGGCGGTCGCCTCCTGCGCCGGGCGCCCCGTGCGGTTGCGGATGCCGGTGCCCGAGGCCTCCGCTTCGAGGCACCCGTGGGCGCCGCACCCGCACGGCGAGCCGTCCGGATCCACCGTGATGTGGCCGATGTGCCCGGCGTTGCCGTCGGCGCCGTCCAGCAGGCGGCCGTCGAGCACGATCCCGCCGCCGACGCCGGTCGACACCACCATCCCGAGGAAGTCCCGCACGCCGGCGGCAGCGCCCTTCCAGCCCTCGGCGAGCGCGAGCGCCTTGGCGTCGTTGTCGATGAAGACGGGCAGGTCGGTCGCGGCCAGGAGGCGGGCGCGCAGCGGGTACGCCCGCCAGGCCGGGATGTTCACCGGCGAGACCGTCTCGCCGTGGTGCGTCATGGGCCCACCGGTGCCGACGCCGCACACGCTCGGACCGGGCCAGCCCCGTTCGACACCGATCGAGCGCACCCCGTCGACCAGGGCGAGGAGCGCGTCGAACATCACATCGCCGTCGCCGCGGGCCGGCGTCGGCACCTGGGCGTGGTGCAGGAGCGTGCCGGCCTCGTCCACCAGACCCGCCGCCAGCTTGGTGCCCCCGATGTCGATCGCGAGCGCGATGCGGGTGCTGGTGCTGGCGCTGATGCTGGTCGATGGTCCCGGAGCCACGGTCATCGCGGCGAATGTAGTGGGGCCACGCGCGCACCGGCACCGCCCCACCCGTGACGCCGCCTAACCTGTGCCGACTCCACGGGGGCGGGACACCGACGACGGCCATCCGTCCGGTCATCCGGCGACGTATCCATCCTCGGGGGGAAAGCACGAACCCCGCTCGCTACCCTCGACTCGGCACCGCACGGCGGCCGACGAGACCCGATACGCAACCGATCCCGCGACCAAGTCAAGGAGGCCGACTGTTGGCGACCCAGGAGACTGTGGCCCAACCCCGCACCTTCGCCGATCTCTTCGGTGCGATCTCGTCCAACATCCAGGCAGTCATCCAGGGCAAGCGCGAGGTCATCGATCTGGTCCTGCTGTGCCTGGTGTCGGAGGGGCACCTCCTGATCGAGGACGTGCCGGGCGTCGGCAAGACCAGCCTCGCGAAGGCCCTCGCCCGCAGCGTCGACTGCTCCTTCGGCCGGGTGCAGTTCACCCCCGACCTCCTGCCGTCCGACGTCGTCGGCGTCACGGTGTGGAACCGCAACGACGGCAAGTTCGAGTTCCGTCCGGGGCCGATCTTCGCCGGCATCGTGCTCGGCGACGAGATCAACCGGGCCTCCCCCAAGACGCAGTCGGCGCTGCTCGAGGCCATGGCCGAGGGCCAGGTCACGGTCGACAACGAGACGTATCCCCTCGGGCCGCCGTTCATGGTCATCGCCACCCAGAACCCGATCGAGCACGAGGGCACCTACCCGCTGCCCGAGAGCCAGCTCGATCGGTTCCTGATGCGGGTCTCGGTCGGCTACCCGAACCGCGACGCCGAGCTCGAGGTGCTCGACGCGCACGGCGACCACTCGAGCCTCGAGGACATCTCGTCGGTGGCCAGCACCGCCGACATCCAAGGGATGATCGCGGCGGTGCGCACGGTGCACGTCGCCCCGAGCCTGAAGGCCTACTTGGTCGACCTGGCCGAGGCGACCCGGCGCCACCCGCACCTCACCTTGGGCATGTCGCCCCGCGCCACGCTCAGCCTGCAGCGGGTCGTGCGCGGGCGCGCGGCGGCCATCGGGCGCAACTACGTCGTGCCCGACGACATCAAGGCCCTGGCCGAACCCGTGCTCGCGCACCGGCTGCTCGTGACCCCCGAGGCGCAGCTCCAGGGCATCACCGCGGCGGATGCGCTGCGCGAGGTGCTGCACAGCGTGCCGGTCCCCTCCGGGGCGGCGTGATCCCAGCCCGGCGGTCCCGGCGCGGGCTGGACCACGAACGGCGCCGGGCGTGCTGACGCGCCAGGGGAAGACGTTCGGCGTCGTCGGCATCGCGCTGATGGTCGTCGGGTGGATCTTCGGCACGATCGAGTTCTGGGTCGTCGGCGCCGCCGTCGTGGGCCTGCTGCTCGTGACGATCGCCTACATCCAGCTCACCCGCCTGCGCATCGCGGTCGATCGGGAGCTGCACCCGCCGCGGGTGCACGCCGGCTCGCCGAGCCGGGTCGACCTGCGCGTCGAGAACCAGGGCACCCGGCGCACGCCGGTGCTCGGCCTGCGCGACGCCGTCTCCGGCACGCGAGGCGCCAACCTGCACGTCGGCCCGCTCGAGCCCGGGGGCGTGGTGCGGGCCGCGTACCGCCTGCCGACCGAGAAGCGCGGCGTGCTCGAGATCGGGCCCCTGCAGGTGCTGCTCGGCGATCCCTTCGGCATGACCCAGGTGGCGATGGACGCGTCCGGCGTGTCCGAGCTCACCGTGTACCCGCAGGTCGACGAGATCGTGCCGATCCCCCAGACCACGGGCAACGACCCGATGGCCGGGGCCGAGCACCCCAACGCCCTCGGGCGCTCCGGCGAGGACTTCTACGCGCTGCGCAAGTACGTCGTCGGCGACGACCTGCGCCGCGTGCACTGGCCCTCCACCGCCCGCTACGACGACCTCATGGTCCGCCAGGACGAGCTGCCCTGGCAGGGCCGCGCCAGCGTGCTGGTCGATGTGCGCCGTGCCACGAACACCCCCGCGTCGCTCGAGCTGGTGATCTCGGCCGCGGCCAGCATCGTCAACGCGAGCCAGCGGCGCCAGGACCTCATCCGCCTGATCACCACCGATGGCTCCGACTCCGGCTTCGCGGCCGGCCACGCCCACGTCGAGGCGATCATGGAGCACCTCGCGGCCCTCGAGGGCTCGCACGACGCGGCGTTCCGCCGGGTCGTCGACCGCGTGGCCCGGTCGGCGACGGGCGGCGCCCTCATCGCCGTCGTCGCCACCATGCCCCAGGCCGAGATCGACAACCTGATCCGCCTGCGCAAGCGCTTCGGATCGGTGACGATCGTGCAGTTCGACCCGTCGTCGTGGGAGCCCGGCGCGGCCAGCCGCCCGACCACGATCCACGAGGGCGTCCTGCGCATCACGGACGAGCACCGCTTCGCCGACGCCTGGAACGCCGCCATGCGGCCGCGTGGCCGGGCCCGCACCCGGCCGGTGTTCAAGCCCGACCCCTACGTCGAGCCCGACGAGGATCGGTGGTCCGCGCACGCGAGGATGCGTCCGTGACTGCGATCGCGGAGCGGCCCGCTCCGGCGCCCCGCGCGCCCGCGCCCTCCACGGCGGCGACCTCAGGGTCGTCCAAACGCGGCCTGACCTCCTACCTGGTGCCGGCCGAGGTCGCGCTCGTCCTGCTCACGCTGGCCACGGTCATCGGCTTCGGCCGGGTCTTCGCCGACTGGTCCTTCCTGGGGCCGATGATCATCGTCGCGCTCTACACGCACGCCGTGTGCCTCGGCACCCGGCGCCGGGGCTTCAGCGTCCCGGTCTCCGGGCTGATCGCGCTCCCCGGCTTCGTGCTGCTCTGCTCGTGGGTGTTCTTCTTCGATCGCACCGTGGTCGGCATCCCGACCGGGTCGACGATCAGCGCCGCGAACGAGGCCCTCTCCGCCTCCTGGGACGCGTTCCAGAACGTCGTGGCGCCCGCCCCACCGCTGCCCGGCTTCGTGATGGCGTCGTGCGCAGCGCTCTTCTTCGCCATCTTCCTCGCGGATTGGGCCGGGTTCCGGCTGTGGTCCGCGTTCGAGGCGATCGTGCCCGCGAGCACCCTCTTCATCTTCTGCTCCTTGCTGGGGTCGAACCAGCTGCAGATCATCTCGTCGGTGATCTTCGCGGCGGCGCTGTTCAGCTTCCTGCTCTGCCACCGCATCGCCCGCCAGGAGACCAGCGCGGGGTGGCTGACGGCCGACATCGCCCGCGGCAGCAAGTCGCTCGCGGTCACCGGCCTCGCGATCACGGCCGTCGCCGTCCTGCTCGGCGCCGTGGTGGGGCCACGGCTCCCGGGGGCGAGCTCCCCGGCCAAGATCAGCTGGCGCGGGCAGGAGGCCGGCCCCGGCTCGCGCACCACGATCAGCCCGCTCGTCGACATCCAGGACCGGCTCGTCTCGCAGTCCGACGTCGAGCTGTTCACGGTCCGCAGCAACGAGCGGTCGTACTGGCGGATGACGAGCCTCGACACGTTCGAGGGCGACATCTGGAAGTCGAGCGGCAAGTACACCGCGGCCGACGGCGATCTCGACGCCCCCGTGCCAGAGGGGGTGAAGACCAGCACCGCCACGCAGAGCTACTCGATCGAGAACCTGCGGGTGCTCTGGCTGCCGGCGGCCTTCGAGCCGCTCCACGTCGAGTCGCCGAACGCCGACGTGCGCTACCAGTCCGAGTCCTCCACGCTCATCGTCGACACCTCGGTCGCCGACTCCGACGGGCTCACCTACGAGGTCACCTCGGCGCTGCCACGCTTCACGGCGGAGCAGCTCGAGACCGCCGACGCCGCCGTGCCCAAGGACATCGCCGACCACTACCTCGACCTGCCACCGGGCTTCAGCCAGCTCGCCCGCACCACGGCGACGACCCAGACCGCCGCCGCCGGCACCAACCCCTATCGCAAGGCCCGCTTGTTGCAGGACTACTTCCAGAGCGGCCAGTTCACCTACAGCCTCGACGTGAACCGGGGCCACAGCACGAACGCGATCGACGACTTCCTCACCGCCCGGAAGGGGTACTGCGAGCAGTACGCCGGCACGTACGCCGCGATGGCCCGCGCCATCGGGCTGCCGTCCCGCGTCGCCGTGGGGTTCACGCCCGGCGAGACCGGCGCGTCGAGCGACCTCTACACGGTGCGGGGCGAGCACGCGCACGCGTGGCCCGAGGTGTACCTCGGCAAGTTCGGCTGGGTCGCGTTCGAGCCCACCCCCGGTCGCGGCGCCCCCAACGCCGAGGCGTACACCGGGCTCCAGGAGCAGCAGGACACCTCCGGCCCGGCGAACACCGCGACGACGGTGGCCGGCTCGAGCGTCGTGCCCTCGACGGTGACGACCCTCGTGCCCGACAACAACGGGACCGCCAAGGACCTGCTCGAGGTCGTGCCGCCGCCCACCCCCACTCCCCCAGCACCCGAGGAGCGCTCCTGGGTCGTGGGGGCCGCGCTGTACGCCGGGGCGTTGCTGCTGTTGGCGGCGGTGCTCGTCGCCGTGTACGTCGTGGTGGTGCTGTGGCTCAAGCACTCGCGCCACGAGCACCGCCGCGCCCGCGCGGCCACCTCGAACGCGCGCGTCCGCGTTGCCTGGGACGAGTCGGTCGAGGCGCTCGCCCGCGCCCGCGTGCGCCCCGACCCGACGGAGACCCACGAGGAGTTCGCGACGCGGGCCGAGCCCGTCCTCGGTGACGTGGCGCCCGCCTTCCTCGCGCTGGCCCGCGACGTCGACGCCGCCGACTACGCGCCCCAGCACCTGCCCGACGAGGTCGCCGCCCGCGCCGCGGACGTGGCGAGCGCGGTCAGCGGGGTGGTCGACGCCGGCGTCAGCCCCACCCGGCGGGCGCTCGACCAGCTCGATCCACGACCGCTGCTCCCCGAGCGCGGCATCGCCCGCCGATCGGCCTCCGGTCGGCAGACGCCGGCGCTCCCCCTCTGAACCGGGCGATCAGGCCTGGTCGTCTTTGCGGAAGCGATCCCGCATGCGATCCCGGGGCTGGCCCAGGTAGTCGCGGATGCCCGTGGCGCGCATCGACTGGGTGATCTGGTCGAGGCCGGCCTTGCCCATGCGGCGCGCGTTCTTCTCGATCGCGAGCGCCGAGCCGAACATGATGATCACGCCGATGGCCGAGAGCCACACCGAGATGTGCAGGGTGCCGATCATCATCAGGACCCCGAAGACGAACCCGAAGATGCCCCGACGGAGGTACCGGTAGGCGTCGCTGTACACGGTGGTGTCGGCGATGCCATGCGCGAGCGTGGGGTCTGTCTCGTAGAGCTGCTGCTCGATCTCACTGAGGATCCGTTGTTCGTCCTCTGACAGCGGCACTAGCTGTTCCCCTCTTGTCCCGTCTGCCCGCCGGTTGCTCGGCGGCTGGATCGGTTCGAAAGCTTGCTCAGTTTCGCACAGCGTAGAGCGGTCAACAACGCGTGCCCGAAAAAAGCTGGCGCCGCCGACCGCGGTCGAATCGCAACGGCGTCCTATCGGCAGCCCTGCCGGAGCCGTTGAGCGTTCGGCCGGTCAATCCTCCGGGTGCTCGCGCGCGCGAGCGGGCGGGGTGGCGGGCGCCGTGTCGTGCGGTCCCCACTGCTGACCGCCCTTGCGCTTGAGCTCGAGCCCGCGCGCCGTCGCGATCGCCGCGGGGCCGATGGCGTCGGCGCCGAAGCGCTCGCGGATCTCGTCGATCGCCCGGTTCGCCTCGGTCCACGCGGGCGCCTCTGCGTCGTCGAAGCTGAGCTGGTGCGCGGTGTCCTCCGTCAGCCCGCTCACGGACACGCCCAGCAGCCGGACCCCGATCGACGGGTCGACGACCGCCAGCAGGGCCTTGGCCTCGCGGGCGATGACCGTGCTCGCATCCGTCGGCGCCGCGAGCGACGCGGCTCTCGTGATGGTGCGGAAGTCGTGGAAGCGGACCTTGATCGAGATGGTGCGACCGGCGAGGCCGTGCTTGCGCAAGCGGGTGGCGATCGCGTCGCTGAAGCGGATGATCTCACGCTCGAGCGACTCGCGGTCGTGGCGGTCCTGGGCGAAGGTCTCCTCGTGCCCGATCGACTTCGCCTTGCGCTCGGGCTCGACCGCCCGCTCGTCGATCCCGTTGGCGAGGGCGTGCAGGTGCCGGCCCTGGGCCGACCCGAGCGCACCCACGATCGTGTCGATGCCCGTCTTCGCCAGATCGCCGACGGTCACGATCCCGAAGCGCTGGAGGCGCGTCAACGTCGCCGGACCGACGCCCCACAGGGCCTGGACGGGCAACGGGTGCAGGAACGCCAGCACGCCGTCGGCGGGGACGACCTTCACCCCCAGCCCGGGCGTCGGGCCCGTCGGGCTCGCATTCGGCTTGGCCGCCTCGGACGCGAGCTTGGCGACGAACTTCGTCGGGGCGACCCCCACCGAGCACGTCAGGCCCTGCTCGTCGAGCACCCGCGCCCGGATCTTGGCCGCGATCTCGGGCGCGGAACCGTGCAGGCGGCGGGCGTGGCGCACGTCGAGGAACGCCTCGTCGAGCGAGATGGGCTCCACCAGCGGCGTGAACGAGTGGAAGATGGCCATCACGGCCGCGCTCTCCTCGGCGTAGCGGTCGTAGCGCCCCCGCAGGAAGATCGCCTGGGGGCACAGGCGCTGGGCGCGCACCGACGGCATCGCCGAGTGCACCCCGTACGCGCGGGCCTCGTAGGACGCGGCGGCGACGACCCCACGCCCACCCGCGCCGCCGACGATGACCGGCTTGCCCCGCAGCTCGGGCTGGTCGAGCAGCTCGACCGACACGAAGAACGCGTCCATGTCGACGTGCAGGATGCCGGGCTCGGGCGCCGGAGCGGCGGCCTGGTCCGCTCGCTGGCTCACACCCGGGTGATCACGAGCGACGCCATCTCGTCGCCGTCGATCTGGTAGTCGAAGCTGCGGCTGCCGTCCCAGCGATCGGCCAGGAACTCGAGCAGCGGCTCGACGACCCACGGGTGGTTGCCCTCGAGGTAGCCGTGGCACTCGTCCAGGGCGACGTACGCCGCATCGACCACGATGCCGTCGGGGTCGTCGATGGCGATCTCGCCTTCGAACTCGAGGGCGCGGTAGCACTCGACGCGCAGGGTCCACCCCAGGCCCGGCGCCGCCGCCGAGATCTCGTAGATGGGGCCCTCCCACCGGGTGACGCGCAGGCCCGTCTCCTCGAGCACCTCGCGGGTGAGCCCGTCGAGCAGGCCCTCGCCGTCCTCGATCTCGATGACGCCACCCGGGGGTGTCCAGTCGTGCCGGCCGTTGCGCCGTCGGTTCTGCACGAGCAGCACCCCGTCCGGCCCCTCGATGACGGCTCCGCCGACGACCCATGCGCGCATGGCAGAGATTGTGCCCGGATCCGGAGGCGTCCACACCTCGGAGCGTCGCTCCCGCGGCCGCCGGCTGCGGCGGCTCAGCCGGTGGTTCCCGGCACCGAGGACGGGTCCCGCGCCTCGCCGGGCGGCAGGACCACCGTGGCCAGGTCCACCGGCGCCGGCTGCGCCGATGGCCGCGCGCCGCGGCCCGGGGCGGTCGCGGCGTCGGGCATCTGGGGTTGCTCGGCGGGGGGCGCCACCGTGCGGTGGTCGACGCCCGGCGGGCCGGCTCGCAGCAGCCCCAGATCGAGCCCGGGGATCGGGGCCGACCCGGCGCCGGTGCACGGGGCGAGGGCCTCGATCGCCGGCGGGGTGCTGGTGGCGAAGGCGTTGCCCTCGAAGCAGTTGCCCTGCGCGCCCTGCGACTCGCGCGCCGTCCACAGCCACAGGTCACCGAACGGGGCCGGGTCCGCGGCGTTGTCGGCGAGCACGTTGTCGGTGACGCGGTTGTTCGCCACCGCGAAGGCGGGCATCCGGCCGGTGCGGAACGGCCACATCATGATCCCGATCCCGCCACGCGCGTTGCCCTCGACCCGGTTGCGGGTGACGAGGTCGTCCTCACCGCCGGTCACGAGGATGCCGTTGCCCCACACCAGGTGGTACTGCGGGTCGCTCACGGGCACGGCGGCGGTACCGTTGCCGTGCACCCAGTTGCCGGCGATCGTGGCGCGCCGCTGCGGCGCCAGCTTCTCGCCGTCGTTGCTGTTGGGGACCACGCCGATGAGGTTGTCGCGGAACTCGGACCGCACCACGGTGACGCCGCTCGCGTTCGTGCCGGTGAACCCGAGCATGTTGTGCTCGGCCACCGAGTCGGTCACGACGGCGTCGCACGGGTCGCACTGCCCCACGTAGAAGCCTGCGTCGGGGTGCCCTGCGCCGAGGTCGTGGTCGAACACCCCCTGCGTCGCGTTGAAGGCGTAGAGGCCGTAGTCCCCGTTGGCGTAGGCCGTGACGTAGGACGCCCGGTAGCCGGTCAGCACGTAGTTCGAGTCGAAGTCCCCCGTGAAGAAGACCCCGTTGCTCTTGTAGTTGCGGATCGTCAGGTTCTCGACGGCGACGCCGTCGCGGAAGACCTTGATCCCGTTGTCACGGGTGTGCTCGCCGTCGAGGATCGTGCGGTTCCGGTCGAGCCCGCGGATCGTGATGTCCTCGACCTGCTCGACCGTGACCTCCTCGTGGTACGTGCCCGGGGCCACGAGGATCAGGTCGCCGCGGCGAGCCCGATCGACGGCGCTCTGGATGGTCGGTGCGTCACCCGGCACCCGCAGCGTCCGCGGCACCGGCGTCGTCGTCGCGGCATCGCCACCCCCCGGCGCCGCCGTGCACGCAGGCAGGACGCACAGCGCCAGCGCCACCAACGCGGGGGCGATCCGGTTGCGGCTCACGGCCGTGGTGCCTCAGCTCGGCGGCACGACGACGACGGCACCGCGCTGTCCGGCTGTCCTCGAGCCGTGGATCGTGCAGAAGAACCGGTAGGTCCCCGCCTTCGCCGGCACGGTCAGCGCCTTCGCCTCGCCCGCCTTGAGGGCCAACGGGTCCCACGTGCCCTCGTCGTTCGGGGTGACGTTGTGGGCGTTGGCCCCGGTGTTGTTGAACGTGACCTTGGTGGACGGCGACACCTTGAACGCCTTCGGCTTGAACGCGTTGTCGGGGACGTCGATCGTGACCTCTGCCTTGCCGGTCAGGTCGACGACCTCGCCGAGATCGGTCGGGGCCCCCGTGCCCGGCGGCCCGACGGCGGCGCCGGAGCTGCCGCCGCCGCACGCGCCGAGCGTCAGTGCGCCGACCGCGAGACCGACGAGCAGCAGGACGACCGCGGCGCCCCGCCGCGCCCCGGACGCGTGGCGAGCCCGGCGCGGCAGGCTCGTCACCTCTTGCCGCGGACCAGTCGCGTGAGGGGCCAGATGATGCGGTCGCGGACGCCCCACCAGGTCACCAGCCCGAGCGCCTCGAAGACGATGCGGGAGGACATCTTCGACGTGCCGCGCTGGCGCTCCCCGAAGGTGATCGGCACCTCGACGATGCGCCCGCCGTGCTTGGAGACCTCGTAGGCCATCTCGATCTGGAACCCGTAGCCGTCGGCCCGGATGTCCTGCAACGCGAGCTGGCGCAGTGCGGGCGCCGCGTAGGCCCGGAAGCCCGCCGTCGTGTCGCGCACCTTGAGGCCGAGCACGATGCGGGCGTAGAGGCTGCCGGCCTGGGAGATGAACCGTCGCGAGAACTTCCAACCCGGGATCGAGCCGCCGGGCACGTAGCGCGACCCGATCGCGAGGTCGGCGCCGTCCTCGACGGCGTGGACCAGTGCGGGCAGCATCGCCGGATCGTGCTGCAGGTCCGAGTCCATCTCGATGAGGATGTCGTAGCCCTGCCGCAGGCCCTCGGCGAAGCCGGCGCGGTAGGCCGAGCCCAGGCCCGACTTCTCGGTGCGGCGCAGCACCTGCACGCTGCCGTTCTCCGCCCCCCACTTCTCGGCCAGGTCGGCCGTGCCGTCCGGGCTGCCGTCGTCCACCACCAGCACGTCGAGCTCGCTCGACGCCTCTCGGATCTTGTCGAGCACCACGAGGATGTTCTCGGCCTCGTTGTACGTGGGCAGCACGACCATGGTCTTCACGGCTCGTCACATTAGGCGGCGCTGCACGGGATCCCCAATCACCCGGGAGCGCTCCCCACCGACTGTCTCGCGCCCGGGGTCGAGCCGTAGCATTGGGCCCGTGAACGAGCCTGCGGCACCCGAGCCCGCAACCCCCGAGCCCGCGGCGCCCCTCGGGGGCGAGGCCCCGGCGCTGCCCTCCGTGGGCGCCCGTGTGATCGGGTTCGTCGCCATCCTGCTGGCCGGGGCCGCCGGCGGCTTCATCGGCTACGCGGTCACCGACCTGCAGTGCACGGGCGACTGCACCGCGGCCAAGGGCATCGGCGGCCTCGTCGGCGCCGTCATCGTGGCCGTGGGCGTCGCCATCGTGGTGCAGCTCGCCCTGCGGGCCATGAGCGAGTGGCGCACCATCCAGGCGCGCGGCGGACCCGAGGCCGAGCGCCAGCGCCAGCGGGCGGTCGAGCGGCGGCTGCCGCCCGAGACGCGTCCGCGGCCGCGGGTGCGCTGACGCCCCCGATCCCGGTGCCGGCGCGCCGTCAGCCGAGCCGCAGCACCCGGAACGCCTCAGCCCGGCCGAGCCCGCCCTCTTGCCCGGCGGCGGCGGCGCGACGCCGGACGACCTCGCCGGCCAGCTCGGCATCGTCTCCGAGCTGCGAGCCGTGGCACAGCAACGCCTCGACCTTGCGCTCGAGGGTCGTCTCGACGTCGACCCAGGTGTCGGGGCTCAGCGTGCCCGAGAGGTAGATGTCCGTCACCTGGTGCGCCGGGCCGGCATCGGGGAAGTAGAGCGGGCTGGCCGCCGCGGGGGCGCAGGCGTCGAGCAGCGCGAAGCCGATGCCCCGGTGGTCGTGGTGGTTCACGTAGCTGCTCCCGAAGAACACCGCGGTCGGGTCGGGCCCCACCACGGTGTCCGGGCGCAACCGCCGGATGCGCTCGACGAGCACCGCCCGCAGCTCATGGGTGTTGTCGATCTCGCCGTCCGGGTAGCCCAACGTCTCGTGCGACGTGAGACCCAGCACCGCCGCGGCCTCGTCCATCTCGATCGCCCGCCGCGCGGCCACCTCGTCGGCCGTGACGTGCGGGTCGCGCGTGCCCTTCTCGCCCCGGGTGCAGATGACCAGGTGCACGTCGGCCCCTTCGTCCACCCACCGGGCCAGGGTGCCGGCGCACGACACCTCGGGGTCGTCCGGGTGCGCGTAGACGGCGAGCACGCAGCGCGGTGCTGCCGTCGGGGGCTCGTCGGGGTCCGGCACGGCGTCAACCTATCGGGTCCCCCGCACCCGGCCGACGGCGTCGTCGGGGCGGCGGTCGGGCATGATGCGGCATGCCCGATCCTCACGACGAAGCGCTGCTGGCCCTCGCCCTCGACCTGGCGACGAGCGCGGGCGCGCTGCTGCTGGACGGGCTCGGGCGCACGCGGGACAGCATCACCACCAAGTCCTCGGTCACCGACATGGTCACGGAGATGGATCGGGCGTCCGAGCGCCTGATCGTCGACGGCATCGTGGCGGCCCGCCCCGACGACGGCATCGTCGGCGAGGAGGGCACCGACCGAGCGGGCACCTCGGGCGTGCGGTGGATCATCGATCCGCTCGACGGCACGACGAACTACGTCTACGCCCACCCCGGCTTCGCCGTGTCGATCGCCGTCGCGCAGGGCGATCCCCGCGACGCGTCCGCCGGCGCCGCGGAGCTGGTGGCGGGGGTCGTGGTCGACCCGGTGCACGGGGAGACGTTCGCCGCGGTCCGCGGCGGCGGCGCCACGCGCAACGGCGTCCGCATCCACTGCTCGGACGAGACCGACCTGGGGCGGGCGCTGATCGCCACCGGCTTCTCCTACGACCCCGCCCGGCGCCGGCAGCAGGCGGAGGTCGTCGCCCACGTGATGCCGCACATCCGCGACATCCGCCGCATGGGCGCCGCGGCGGTGGACCTGTGCTCGGTCGCCTGCGGCCGCGTCGACGGGTACTTCGAGCAGGGGCTGGAGCCGTGGGACTTCTCGGCCGGCGTGCTCATCGCCACCGAAGCGGGCGCCGCCGTGGGCAACCTCGACGGCGGTCGACCCGGCCGCGACTACGCCGTGGCCGCGCCGCCGGCGCTCTTCGCCGCGCTCCTCCATCGACTCCGCGACGCCGGCGCGGAGCCGCTGCCCGTGCCCTGAGGGCGACGGCAGAAAAATCGGCGGGGTATCGGCCCGATCGACGTCGCGATCAGGCACGATGGGGCCGTGGGCACGCGCATCCTGACCGTCGAAGACGACGAACGCATCCGCACCGCGGTGAAGATGGCCCTCGAGGACGAGGGTTGGGTCGTCGAAGAGGCCGACAACGGCGAAGACGCGCTCGACACCTTCAACCGCCACCCC
>CAYUOL010000167.1:0-3528 GCA_964446345.1 uncultured Iamiaceae bacterium
CAGCGTCCGACGCGGCGCCGAGCGATCCGGCGCCGGGCGACCCGACACCGTCCGACGCGACGCCGAGCGATCCGACGCCGAGCGATCCGACACCGTCCGACGCGACGCCGAGCGATCCGACGCCGAGCGATCCGACACCTACCGACGCGACGCCGAGCGATCCGACGCCGAGCGATCCGACAACGAGCGATCCGACATCGAGCGATCCGACACCGACGGACGCAGGCGCTTCGCCCGCGCCGGCCGACGTCGTGACCGACGGCGGTGCAACCGCAGGCCCTGCGGAGGCGGCGCCCGCGGCAGGGTCGGCGACCGAGCCTGACGCGTCCGAGGGGGCGTCGGCGGATGCTGCGGCCGCGTCACCGGACGACTCGGCGGCGCCGGGCGGTGACCAGCGAGCCGACAAGGCGAGCGGCGCGGGCGTCGTGCACTCGTCGTCCTCGTCGCCTGATCGTCAGCGCGGCAAGGGCCCGCGGGGGCGGGGCGGCAAGGGACGCTCGGCGAAGCCGTACGACGCCGCCGACTTCGCCCATCTGCCGGTGCCCGACGAGCTGCTGAAGTTCAACGCGCTCCTCGAGGCCGAGAAGGCGGCGCAGAAGGCCGAGAAGCAGGAGGCCAAGGCGCGGACCGAGCGCGAGCAACGCGTGGCCGACGCCGAGCGCGCGAAGGACCAAGCCGCCAAGAAGGTGCGCGACCTCGCCTCGAGCCCCAAGGCCACCCGCGACCAGAAGGAAGCGGCCGAGCAGGCCTACAAGGACGCGGTGGCGGCGTGGCAGGCGCTCAAGGACGGCAAGGAGCCGCCGGCGCCGGCGGGCGGCGAGCAGGCGACCGAGCCCGGCTCTGTGTCCGACGCGTCCGACGCGTCCGGCGAATCGGAAGAGTCGGAAGAGTCCGACGCGTCCGGCGCGCCCGAAGCATCCGGCGAACCGAACGCGTCCGCCGCGTCGGAAGGTGCCGGCGCGTCGACCGCAGAGGGCGCGTCCGAGGGATCCCGGACCGACGCCGTGGTGGAGTCCGATGCGACCGCGGAGCCCGAAGCGTCCGACGGCCCCGACGCCGCCGCCGACGAACCGAGCGCGACCGACGCCGCCGCCGATGACGCGGAGAGCAGCCCGCCGACCGAGCCGGCGCCGGTCGAGGCAGAGGCGGCGCCGGCCGCTGCCGGCCCGGGCGCGGATGGGTGAGACCGCGGATGGCCTCCCCCCGCCGAGCGATCTGACGGCGGTCGAGGGCCGGGTCGTCGGCTGCCTCATCGAGAAGGAGCGCGCGACCCCGCAGAACTACCCGCTCACGCTCAACGCGCTGCGCCTCGCCTGCAACCAGTCCACCAACCGCGAGCCCGTCGTCGACTACGACGACCACGACATCGAAGACGCGCTCACCACGCTGCGCGAACGTGGGCTGACCCGCATCGTCTACAGCACGAGCAACCGCGCCGCGAAGTACCGCCACGTCCTCGACGAGCACCTGCGCCTGAACGACGCCGAGCTCGCGTCGTTGTGCGTGCTCCTGCTGCGGGGGCCCCAGACGCTGGGCGAGATCAAGGGGCGCAGCGAGCGGCTCCACCCGTTCGCTGATCTCGCGGAGGTCGAGGCGACGCTCGACGCGCTGGCGAGGCGCGAGACCGGCCCGCTGGTCCGCCGGCTCGAGCGCCGCCCGGGCCAGAAGGATGCGCGGTACATCCAGCTGCTCACCGCCTCGTCGGCCGGCGCGACCCACGACGAGCGTCCCTGGCCTGCGGCGCCCGAGGCGCCTCCCGGTGCCCGGTCCGTCGGGTACGACGAACCCGCCGAGCGTGCTCCCGGCGACGAGCGCGGCCCGGCCATCTCGGCCCTGCGGCCCGAACCCGCGTCGGGCCCATCGTCTCCACCCCCGAGCCAGGTCGACGAGCTGCGCCAGGAGATCGAGGCGCTGCGGGCCGAGCTCGCGGCACTGCGGCAGGACTTCGACGACTTCCGCGCCGCGTTCGAATGAGCGACGTCGCCGCCACCGCCCTTCGCATCGGCGCGTTCTTGATCGGGGCGTACTTCGTGCAGGCCATCCTGCGCTCGGCGATCCGCACCGTGGTGGTGCCCCGCGGCGAGCAGACGAAGCTGACGAGCAAGACCTTCCTCGGGATGCGCGCGGTGTACGAGTTCCTCGGCAAGCACCAACGATCGGCCGAGGAGCGCGACCACCTGATGGCGCGCTACGCCCCCACGACGCTGCTCGTGCTGGCCAGCTTCTGGGCGTTGGGCGTCATCCTCGCCTTCATCCCGATGTACTGGGCCGTCGGGCTCCACAGCCTCAAGGAGTGCATCTACATCAGCGGGTCCTCGATCACGACGTTGGGGGTCCGCGCCCCCGCCGGGCCCTTCGAGTCTGCGCTCTCCTTCGCCGAGGCGCTCATCGGCCTGGGACTCGTCGCCCTGCTGATCAGCTACCTGCCGACGATCTACACCCTGTTCTCGCGCCGGGAGACGGACGTGGTGAAGCTGGACGTGCGCGCCGGCAGCCCGCCGACGGCGCTCGAGATGCTCACGCGCTACCACCGCATCGGCTGGCTCCTGCACCTGGACCAGACGTGGGAGGAGTGGGAGCACTGGTTCTCGCTCGTCGAGGAGAGCCACACCTCGCACCCTGCGCTCGTGCACTTCCGCTCGCAACGACCCAACAGCTCGTGGATCACCTGCGCGGGTGCCGTCCTCGACGGCGCCGCGCTCAGCATCGCACTGGTCGATCTGCCGGCCCAACCGCAGGCGAGCGTGACCCTGCGGGCCGGGTTCATGGCTTTGCGCTCGGTGGCGCAGTACTTCGGTGTGCCGATCGACATGAACCCGGCACCGAACGCGCCCATCTCGATCTACCGCGAGGAGTTCATGTTGCTGTGCGACGACCTCGCCAGCGTCGGGGTGCCGGTGCGGGAGGACCGGGAGCAGGCATGGCGCGACTTCGCCGGCTGGCGGGTCAACTACGACCAGGCGCTCGTAGCGCTCTGCGCGCTGGTCGACGCCCCGGCGACGCCGTGGTCGTCCGATCGCATCGAGCGCTTCCACCGCCCCACGATCTTCCGACCCCGGTGGCGCATCGACCCGTTGGACATGCCCTCGTCGTGGTGACGTGCCGACCCGGCGACCGGCTCCGGAACGCCGTGGTTGGGCCGGCTCGCCGCGCCCGATACCTTGAACCGGCGTTCAACGCGCCGCGCATCCGGTTCGGATCCGGCGGTGCGGCCCTCGTCCGAGGGCGTCGGCGGTGAGCCGCCGGGGTTGGGGGGTTGGTCGGTGACGTCGCAGGGGAACGAGACGAGGAGCGGCCGCCGGGTGCGGCGGGCGCTCGGCGCCGCGGTCGCGCTGGCCGGTCTGGCATCGGTGGTCGCCTGCGCGGGCACCACGCCGGCGGCGAGCCCGCCGGCTGCACCCGGGTCCGCCGTCGGGGCGCGACCGGAGGCGCCGACCGACTCGGCCTCCGGCTCGACACCCGTTTCGGCACTCGGCTCGGGACCTGGCTCGGGACCTGGTTCCGCGCCTGGCTCGGCACCTGGTTCGG
>CAYUOL010000167.1:3628-13731 GCA_964446345.1 uncultured Iamiaceae bacterium
TCGGCACCTGGTTCGGGGCGGGGGTTCGTGCGCCCTGCGTGCACGACGCCGACCGTCACGGCGCCCGCGGCGACGTCGGTGGCCGGCGTGAGCAGCGACTGGGACATCACCTCGTTCGACGGTGCGAAGATCCGGGCCCATTGGTTCCCGGTCGCCGGGGCGAGCGCCCAGGCGCCCGCGCCCACGGTCCTCATGGGCCCCGGGTGGAGCCTGCCCGGCGACACCGACGTCGGAGCGGTCGGCGTGCTCGGGGCGCTCAACATCAGGTCCCTGCGCGACGCCGGCTTCAACGTCCTGACGTGGGATCCGCGCGGCTTCGGGGCCTCCGAGGGGACCGTCGAGGTGGACAGCAAGGACTTCGAAGGCCGTGACGTCCAGCGCCTGCTCGACTGGGTCTCGGCGCAGCCCGTCGCCCGGCTGGACGGCGCCGGCGATCCTCGGGTCGGCATGGTCGGCGGGTCCTACGGCGGGGGCATCCAGCTCGTCACGGCGGCGATCGACTGCCGCATCGATGCGCTCGTGCCGGTGATCGCGTGGCACTCCCTCGTCACGAGCCTGTACAAGAACGACACGTTCAAGGCGGGGTGGTCGAACATCCTGACCGGCTCCGCCCGGAGCCGGAAGGTCGACCCCCACGTCGCGAGCGCCACCGCCTCGGCGGTCGCGACCGGCGCGCTGAGCCCCGAGGACAAGGAGTGGTTCGGTGACCGTGGCCCCGGCGCGGCGGTCGGCGCGATCACGGTGCCCACGCTCTTCATCCAGGGAACGGTCGACACGCTGTTCACCCTCGACGAGGCGGTCACGAACTACACGATCCTCCGCGACAAGGGGGTCCCGACGGCGATGGTGTGGTTCTGCGGCGGTCATGGCGTGTGCCTGACCGATGCCGGCGACGCAGGGCGGGTCACCCGCGCGGGCGTCGCGTGGCTCACGCGCTACGTCAAGGAGGACACGGCCGGGCCCGCCACGCCCCGGGTCGATCTCGTCGACCAGAAGGGCGCGCGCTTCGTGGGCGACGACCTGCCGGCCTCGTCGTCGGCCATCACCGGCACCGGATCCGGCACGCTGCGGCTGACCGCCGACGGGGGGAGCGGACCCCAGCAGGTGCCCGCTGGTGGCGATCTGCTCGCGCCGATCGTGGCCGGCATCACGCCGGCGCGCGCGGCCAACGCCGTCGACGTGACGATCACCCCGAACCAGGGGTCGCTGATCGTCGGGGCGCCGCAGGTGAAGATCGCCTACTCGGGCACCAGCCCCGCCGGCGCGCCGCCGACGCGGGTCTTCGCCCAGTTGGTGGACAACGCGACCGGCCTCGTCATCGGCAACCAGGTGACCCCGATCCCGGTGACGCTCGACGGCCAGCCGCACGAGATCACGGTGCCGCTCGAGACGATCGCCTTCTCCACCACGGCGGGCCAGGCCGTGACGTTGCAGCTCGTGGCGACGACGGTGTCGTACGCGACGCCGCGCCTCGGGGGCACCATCGACTTCACGGCGATCACGGCGCGCCTGCCGGTGACGTTCGGCCTCCGCGCCGGCTGAGCGGCCGGCCTGGCAGGTTCGACGAGGACGGAAGGCGTCGTGGGGCCGCTACTTGGCGGCGCTGCCGGGCGTGGTGCCCGAGCCCTGGGTGCGGGGGGCGGTCCCCGTGCCGGTGGGGCCGGTGCCCGACGTGGCGCCCGTCTGGAACGAGCCCGTCAGCACGCTGCTGCGGCCCGTGCCCAGCGTCAGCAGCTGCGCCACGGCGTCCTTGATCGGCGTGTTGGGGGCGATCGCCGACGCCTTGGGCAGCGCGAGCAACGTGAACTGGTAGTCGTGGAGGCTGCCGTTGGGAGGGCACGGGCCCGTCCAGCCCGTGCGGCCGCTCGAGTTGAGCAGCTGGGTGCCGCCGGCGGGCACCGCGCCCTTCCCCACGCTGCCGTCGGCGGGGGTGATGCCGGTGACCGCCCAGTGCACGAAGTCGTCGGCGGTCGGATCGGTGACGATCAGCACCAGCTCCTTGGTGTCGGCGGGCACGCCCGTCCAGGCGAGCGCGGGAGACGGGCCGGTGCAGGAGTACTCCGGGGGGATGGACCCGCCGGTGGTGAACGCGGGGCTCGTGAGCTTCAACGGCGCCGTCGTCGGCACGGACAGGGGCGCCGCGGTCGACGAGGTCGACCGGGTCGGGCTGACGGCGCCGGCGTCGGGTTGGCGCAGATCGCGACCGCTCGACCCGCACGCCGCGGCGACCGTGACGAGGACGGCGACGAGCACGCCGGGGAGCGCGAGCGAGAGGGGGTGGCGACGCATGGGCGAACACGCTAGGCGACCGGATGCCCGCCGCGGCAACGCGCGGGACGCGCTCCGCTGGTGCGGTGTCGTATGCTTTTCGGATGCCACCACGCAGTGGAGCTTGTGGCCACGGATCCGTTCATGGATGACAAGCCCCGCAACTTGCGCACCATGTTGTCCGAGGCCGTGGACACGTCCGAGCTCATGGTCGACCTGGCCTACGCCTCGTTGTACTTCGGCGATCCGGACATGGCCGAGGAGGTGGACGAGCTCGAAGAGCAGATGAACGAGCTCGTGCACGACATGCGGGCCAAGTGCATCGTCGCCGCCCGCAGCCCGCGCGACGCCGAGGCGATGTCGTCCGTGCTGCAGGTCATCGGCGCGATCGAGCGGATCGCGAACGATGCGGTGAACATCGCGCGCATCGTCACCCACCGCCTCGGCATCCCGCGCGAGCTCGTGGCCGACCTGTCGAACGCCGAGGAGGTCTCGCACCGCGTGCTCGTGCGGGAGGGCTCGCACATGGCCCACCGCCCGCTCAGCGCCCTCGAGCTGCCCGTGGCCACCGGCATGCGGGTCATGGCGATCCGCCGCGACCGCGAGTGGATCACCGACGTCGAGGGCGAGGTGATCCTGGTGCCCGGCGACGCGCTGTTCCTCGAGGGGCCGCCGGCGGGGATCGGTCGCTTGCGCGAGCTGGCCAACGCCCCGATCTGGGAGCCGCCGCTCCCGCCGGAGGACGGTTCCCTGTCCGACCTCGATCGGGCCATCGACGTGCTCGTCGAGATGAAGAACATCTCCGAGGCGGCCGTCGGCCTCGCGTATTCGGCGCTCGTCTTCCGCGACATCGGCCTGGCGGCCGAGGTGCGCCACCTCGAGGACCGCCTCGACGACATGAAGGACCGTCTCGAGGTGTGGGTGCTGCGCGCCGGCGCCGAGAACCTCGACCCGTCACCGCTGCGGGGCCTGCTGCACCTCTCGCAGGCCGCGGAGGACATCGGCGACGCGGCGCAGCAGATGGTGTGGCTCATCGAGCAGCACGAGGCCATCCACCCGATCCTCTCGATCGCGCTGGGCGAGACGGACGAGGTGGTCGTCCGCGTGCCCGTGGCCGCGGGTTCCCGCGCCGACGGGGCGACGCTGGGCGAGCTCCAGCTCAACATCGAGCCCGGGTTCGCCGTGCTCGCCGTGCGTCGCGGCGGCCGCTACTTCTACCGGCCGCGCGGCAACGTGCGGCTCTTCCCCGAGGACGAGCTCATCGCCAGCGGCCCCGACGAGGGGCGCGAGATGCTCGCCGAGCTGCTGGGCTACCGGATGATCCTCGACGAGGAAGGCGGCTACGAGCTCGAGCCGCTGCAGGGCACGGCGTCGGTGCGGGCGTGGGACCCGAACCGCCTCGGCGATCCCGTCGCCTGATCTCCGTTCCCCGATCTGCGTTCCCCGATCTCCGTTCCCTGGTCTCCGTTCCCGATCTCCGCGGCGGCGCCACGTTGGCGTCGGCGGTCGCGCCAGTAGCCTTCCGAGCATGGCTGAACCGCTGTGTCTGCTGACCGTGCACGCGCATCCCGACGACGAGGCCTCCAAGGGCGCCGGCACGGTGGCCAAGTACCACGATCAGGGCGTGCGCACCGTGCTGGTGTGCTGCACGGGCGGCGAAGAGGGCGACATCCTGAACCCGGCGATGGATCGGCCCGAGGTGCGCGAGCGGCTGCACGAGGTGCGCCTCGAAGAGCTCGCCAAGTCCGCGAAGGTGATCGGCTACGACGAGGTCGTGCTGCTCGGCTACCGCGACTCGGGCATGCCCGACACCGAACCGAACGGCCGGCCCGAGGCCTTCGCCAACGCCGATCCGGAGGAAGCGATCGGGCGGCTCGTCGAGGTCATCCGCCGCGAGCGCCCGCAGGTCATCATCACCTACAACGACGATCAGTCCGGCTACCCGCACCCCGACCACCTGCAGGTGCACGAGATCAGCATCCCGGCCTTCACCGTGGCCGGCGACCCGGAGTGGCACCCCGAGCTGGGTCCGCCCTGGGAGCCGGCGAAGCTGTACTACACGGTCTGGTCGCGCCAGCGCATGCTGGCCCTGCACGAGACGATGGTCGACCTCGGCATCGAGTCGCCCTTCACCGAGGAGTGGTTCGAGCGCCCCTCGCAGGACCATCGCATCACCACGTCGATCGAGGTCGAGCAGTACTACGAGGTGCGCCGCGACGCGCTGATCAGCCACGCGACCCAGGTCGATCCCACCTCTCCGTTCTGGTTCGGCCTGCCCGACGACGCCGCCCGCAAGGTGCACCCGTACGACGAGTACGTGCTCGCGCTCACCCAGGTCGAGGCGCCGACGCCCGAGGACGACCTCTTCGCCGGCATCCGCTGACGAGAGACCCGGTGATCAGGCCGGGTGATCAGGTCGGGTGATCAGGTCGGGTGATCAGGTCGGGTGATCAGGCCGGGCCGATCAGCTCGCCGTCGGCTTCGGTCGCACCACGATCGTGCCCTTGACGGCCGGGTCGCGCGGGTCGGTCACGGCGATGGTCATCGGATCCGTCGTCGTGTTCGTGAAGACCACGGTCGTCTTGTCCCCGGGCTTCAGGACGCCGGTGTCGAAGACCTTGCCGGCGTCGCCCTGCAACCGGTGATCGGTGGAGGTGGCGTTCGTGATCTCGCTGACCGTGCCCGATCCGAAGGTCGGCGGGTCGAGCAGCAGCTCGCGGTCGTCGCGCGGGCCCTTGGCGTAGTGCAGGCCGTCGGGGCGGATCTCGATGAGCACCTTGGGCGTGAAGTTGACCGTCGGCAACGTGGGCTCGGTCGGCGTCGACCCGGCACACGCCGATGCCACGGCCGATGCGGCCACGAGCAGGAGCATCGCCACCCCTCGGGCGATGCGGCGAACGGGCAGCGGCATGAGGATCGGGTCTACCACAGCGCGCCGGTAACCTGACCGACCGCTGGTCCGGGGGGCGCACGGTCGTCCGGGTCGCCAACGGGGGAGGAACCGCTGATGACGGGGCACGAAGACGACGGGATCGTGGTCTGGGACCGATCCCGCTCGGCGGAGCTGGCGGCGTTGGTCGAGGCGGCGATGCCCGACGAGGAGCTGTCCGAGGACGAGCTGCTTGCCGTCTGCTTCGACGACCCGGCGGCGCCCCCCGAGGGACCGGTGCCCGCCGACGCCGGCGTGGTGCTCGCGACCGCCGACGGCACCGGCGCCGTCGTGGGCGTCGTCCGCCGGTGGGGCACGGCCGAGGCGCCGCACGCGATCGGGTTCGTCAAGCTGGTCGTCGTGCACCCGGACCACCGCCGGGAGGGGCGAGGCCACGCGCTGCTCGATGCCGTCGAGCGATGGGCCTGGGCGCAGGGCGCCACCGAGCTGCAGCTCGCCGGGTCCCCGCCCTTCTACCTCTGGCCGGGGGTGGACGCCACCGCCACGGAGATGCTGTGCCTCGCCGAGGCCCGGGGCTACCGGCCGTTCTCCAGCGACGTGAACATGGCGCTGCCGACGACGTTCCGCGCGGACCCCCCGGAGGGCACCACCGTGCGGCGCGTCATCAGCGATGCCGACGTGGCCCTGGTGCACGACCTCGTCGAGCGTCACTGGCCGCAGTGGTGGCCGGAGACGGCGCGCGCCATCGAGCACGGCTGCTGCCACGCCGTCTTCGCCCCCGACTCCGGCGCGGAAGGCGGCGGCGTGGTCGGCCGGGAGGGCGGCGGCGAGCGGGCGATCGGGTTCGGCTGCCACTCCGTCAACCGCGCCGGGTGGCTGGGGCCGATGGGTACCGATCCCGAGCAGCGCGCGGCCGGCGTGGGCCAGGCGCTGCTGGGCCAGATCAGCCGGGATCTGATGATCGCCGAGTACCCGCACAGCGAGATCAGCTGGGTCGGTCCCGTGCGCTTCTACGCAAAGAGCGGCGCGACGGTCAGTCGCGTCTTCCGCGGCTACCGCCGGCGTCGTCCCGAGCACGGCTGAGCGCGACCGAGGCGCGCCGGTCGGCCGCGCCTCAACCCTTGCGCATCAGCTGCCGCAGCTCGCGGTAGCCGATGAGCTGCACCCCGCTGCGCTCGACCAGCGCCCGGAGCCCGGCGTCGTGGACCATGAGGTGGTGGTCGTCGACGCGGTTCATCCAGTCGGGCGCGAACGCCCGCAACTCGGGCGTGTCGGCGGCCGGGTGCACGTACATCTCGGTGACCCCGGGCCGCAGGTCGAACAGCGTGCGCTCGATCACGCGCCGGCTGCCGACCTCGGTGACGACCACGAAGTGATCGGGGTACACGACGCCCTCCTCGGTCGCGAGGCGACGGAAGGGGAAGCCCACCACGCGCTCGCTCGATGCCCCCGACAGGCGCAGCGGCAGCTGGTACTCGACGGCGAGCTCGAGGTACACGTCGAAGAACTCGGGCCGCAGCTGCAGCGTGCCCATGTGCGAGTCGAGGTGGCTCACGTCGAAGCCCCACAGGATGGCCCGCTCGATCTGGGCGCGGCACTCGCGCCGCACCTCGTCGAGATCGGCGTGGTCCCAGACGTCGGTGATCGTGCGGGGCATGCCGCCGTCGCCGTCGAGCAACGACGGCGCGTAGGTGATCGGACCCCAGCGGTAGAGGTCGTACTCGCAGTTGAGGGTGAGGTGCACGCCCACGTCCTCGCCGAGGTACCCGGCGGCCGCCGCCCGCGACCACGGGCAGGGCACCATGAGCGTGGCGCTGGTGGCCAGGCCCGACCGGAGGCTCTCGTACACGCCCACGTTCGCGGCGTGCGACGACCCGAGGTCGTCGCAGTTGATGATCAGCAGCCGTGCGTCGTGGTCGTAGCCCAGCCGCTCTGCGAGTGTCGTCACGGCCGTGAGGCTACCCGGCTCGCCCGCGCCGGCCCCCGTTGCGCACGAGCCGCCCCGCCCCCTGCGCTCAGCGCGTCGGCACGTGGTTGCCGCCGCAGGCCGCCCACAGGCCCTTGCCCTGTTCGCGCGCGCCGCGCGCAGCATCGGTGAGCTCGGCGGCGTGCGCCACGTTGGGCGGGATCGTCAACTGGCCGGCGTAGCCGTCCGTGACCATGGCCAGGTTCACGAAGACCCCGTCCTCCCGGTAGACGTAGGCGAGGACGCGGTCGTAGCGATCGCGCTCCTCGGCGTCGCGCTCGAGGCGCACCCGGGTGCCGATCGGCAGCAGCAGGCCCAAGTGGTCGGAGGCCTCGTGCCCGAAGCACTCGACGGCCGTGTTCGGCTTCTTGGTCTCGGGGGTGTCCATCCCGATCAGCCGGATCGTGTCCTCCCGACCGCCGCGGTCGACGTGGATGGTGTCGCCGTCGACGACCCGCACCACGATGGCGTTCGCCTCGATCGGTCCCTCGACCACGGCGTTGGCGCCGACCCGCTCGCCGTTCGCCGGTGCGGTGCCGGCCACGGGCCCCGCGCGGGGCTCGCTGCGGGGCGCGCCGCAGGCACTCGTGCCGAGCAGCCCCAGCACCCCGAGCAGCACGAGCAGCACGGGGAGCAGGGCGATCGGCGGCGCCGCGGGACGGTGGGGGACGGAGGCGGGCACGGCGTCACCGTACCCAGGGCCCCTGACACGCCCGGCGAGGCTCAGATGCGTTCGATGATGGTGCCGGTGCCCAGCCCGCCCCCGCAGCACATGGTGACGAGCGCCGTGCTCTGATCACTGCGCTCGAGCTCGTGCACGGCCTTCGTCAGGAGGATGGAGCCGGTGCCGCCGAGCGGGTGGCCCAGGGCGATCGCCCCGCCGTTGGGGTTGACCTTGCCGAGATCACCGCCGAGCTCGCGCTCCCACGAGAGCACCACCGATGCGAAGGCCTCGTTGATCTCGAACAGGTCGATGTCGCCGAGGCTCATCTTCGTGCGGGCGAGCAGGTGCTGGGTCGCATCGATCGGGCCGACCAGCATCAGCACCGGATCGACGCCGACGAGACAGGTGTCGACGATGCGCGCCTTGGGCGTGAGGCCCAGCGCGGCAGCCTTCTCGGCCGTCATCAGCAGCACCGCGGAGGCGCCGTCGGAGATCTGCGACGCCGATCCGGCGGTGTGCACGCCGTCCTCGCGGGCGACCGGCTTGAGGCCCTGGAGGCCTTCGAGGGTCGTCTCGCGGAGGCCCTCGTCGCGCTCGACGCGGTGCGTCGTGCCCGTCGGCTTGCCGTCCTCGTCGAGGTCCGGGGCGTCGATCGGCACGATCTGCGTCGCGAAGCGGTCCTCGGCCCACGCGGCCGCCGCCCGTCGCTGCGACTCGAGCGCGAACGCGTCGGTGTCGGCCCGGCTGATCCCCCACTTGTCCGCGATGCGCTCGGCGGCCTCGAACTGCGAGGTGAACTCGTACTGCGCGAAGTAGCTCTTGGGGATCGCCTTGCCGTAGTCCATGCCGCGAGCCACGGCGGCTCCCAACGGCACCTTGCTCATGACCTCGACCCCGCACGCCACGGCGACATCGACGACGCCCGAGCCCACGAGGCTGGTCGCCAGGTTCGTCGCCTGCTGCGACGAGCCGCACTGCGCATCGACGGTCGTGGCCGGCGCCGAGATCGGCAGGCCCGCCGTCAGCCACGCGGTGCGGGCGACGTTGAAGGACTGCATCCCGACCTGGCCGACGCACCCCCCGACGACCTGGCCCACCTCGCCCGGGTCGATGCCCGCGCGGTCGATGAGGTCCTTCAGGACCGCAGCCAGGAGGTCCGCGGAGTGGGTGGTCGAGAGACCCCCTCCTCGGCGACCGACCGGCGAACGGACCGCTTCCACGATCACGACGTCGCTCATGCGAGCACTCTACGGCGTGCTCCGCCCGCCGGGACAAACGGCCCGGGCGACGACCGGGGGCCGCTCAGGCGGCCGTGGCGCGGCCGTCGTGGGAGGCGGTCGAGGTGTCGAGCGCGGCCTGGCGGCGCCGGGCGGTGCGCAGCGCCGCCCGGGCCTGGGCCACACCGTGCAGCCCGATGGCCTTGGTCGACTCGTCGAGGCGCCAATCGGGGAGGTGCGCATCATCGAGGAGCTGGAGCTGGGTCGGGCTGGACGCGTCGCCGTCGGCAAGATCGGCGGACGCCGAGGTGTGGGGGTGGCGGGGGGTGCTTTCTCGCTTGTCAGCGTCCATGGTTCCAGTCTCCCCAGGTGGTATGACAGGGAAGCCGTTGTGTTCCCTGTACCCGCAAGAAGACGGCGGCGAACCGAAAACTGCGCGAAAGCACCCCTTGCGCACCCCCTTGGGAGCAGGTCGAACCACGTTGAAGCACGTCCTGTCGGAAGGTCCCGTCCGGCAGCCAGGGCAGTCAGGGCAGGCAGGGCACGCCGTGTCGCCGGGCCCGATCCTGGTCGTCCCTCGGCCCCTCCAGCGTGCCGTCCTGCGGCGCGTCGAGCGGCCGCACGGGCGGCGGGGCAGGGCGGCCGGGGTGTCCGGTACCAGCGGGTGGGAGCACGAGTGATGGAGCCAGACATCCGACAAGAGCGAGATCCGCGCCAGCTCGGCCCGCGCCGTCAGGTGCGGCGGGCCGTCGTGGCGCTGCTGCTCACCGCGCTCGCCTTCGGCGGGGTCGGGCTCGCCGCGACGGTCGGTGCGCTCCCGCAGCAGACGCCGGGGGCGTCCAGCACGACCACCAGCGCGCCCGCCGGCGCCGTGCCGACGATCACGGCGAACAGCGTGATCGTGGTCGAGCAGGATCCGGGACAGGTCAGCGTGATCGAAGGCGGCAAGACCCGGCCGATCGCCGGCGGGCTCTCGAAGCCCAACGGCGCCGCCGTGCTCCCCGACGGCGGCATCATCGTGGCGGATTCGGCCAACAACCGCCTCGTCGGCACCATGGTGGCGATCAGCGTCTTCATGCGCTTCTTCCAGGAATATCG
>CAYUOL010000168.1:0-13720 GCA_964446345.1 uncultured Iamiaceae bacterium
TCGAGGAGTTCGAGCCGGAACGGCGCTACAACACCGTGGTCCTGGAGCACATCCTCGAGCACGTCGCCGAGCCCGTCGAGCTCGTCCGGCGGGCCGCGGGCTGGCTCGCGCCTGGAGGTCGCCTCATCGTCGGCGTCCCCAACGGGAGCTCCCTCAACCGCCTGGCCGCCACGAAGATGGGGCTGCTCGCGGAGCCGTGCGAGCTGAACGAGCGTGATCACGTGCTCGGGCACCGTCGCGTATACACATGGTCGACGTTGCGCGCCGACATCGAGGAGGCGGGCATGACGGTGACACATACCGATGGGGTCTTCATCAAGCCGCTGTCCAACGGGCAGATGCAGGAGACCTGGAGCGAAGAGATGTTCGAGGGCTTCTTCCAGCTCGGGCATGACCTCCCCGAGCTTGCGGCCGAGATCGTCATGATCGCTGAGCACCCGCCCGTGTCATGAAGGAGCGAATCGTCGCGATCGTCGACCTCGACGGGCCGCTGCTCGACGGGCGGCAGCGTCACTACGCCTGCTACTCGACCATCCTCGCCCAGCATGGCGCTCAGCCACTCGAACTGGCCCAGTACTGGGACCTCAAGCGTTCGCGAGCAGACCGGCGCGTGCAGCTCGCAGCCAGTGGCGCGGAAGACCTCTACGACACGTTCCTCGCAGAGTGGCTCGACCGGATTGAAGGGCCCCCGATGCTGGCCCTCGACCGCGTCCAGCCCGGGGCAATCGAGACCCTCTCCCAGTGGCGGGCGTCCGGTGCCTTCGTCGTCCTCGCCACCCACCGGCGCGACCCGGACGCGTTGCGTTCACAGCTCGACGAGACCGGGCTCAGCGCGCGCATAGACGAAGTCGTACCCAGCCCACCCACCGGCGGAGCGGTGGGCAAGGCCGAATCGGTCATCGCCAGACTCGGGCGAAGCCCGGACTGCGGCGTCTGGGTCGGCGACACCGAGGTCGATGTCGCGGCGGCCCGCCACCTCGGGTTGCAGGCTTGGGCTGTCACATGCGGCGTTCGCTCAGAGCAGGTGCTCAGCGCCGCGAAGCCCGACGTGCTCGCAGCTGATCTGGCGTCCCTCCCGGCGCCGTGTTGAGCAGTCCCGACAGGCGCCTCCTGTTCGTCGCCCCGTTCGCCGCAGAGCACGGTGGTCTCGAGCAGTACCTGGTCGATCTGGTCGCGCTTGCCGATGCCGACGGCTGGAGCGTGACCGTGGTCGCGCCGCGGGACGTGGCGGAGAGCTCGTGGCTCCGGCGATCGCTTCCTCGCGGGGTCCGCTGGGTCGCCGCGGACGTGGCAACGCGGTCGATGCCCGTGAAGGCGATGCTCGCCGTGCTCTCGGGGGCGGGTCGGGCCCGCACGCGGATCAGGGGCGGCTCGTATGGCGACCCGATGAACGGACGTGTTGGCCGGTTCCTGATCGAGCAATGGTTCTGGCGCACCCGTGGGCGGACGCTGCTGACCGACGCCGATCTGGTCCACCTCTTGGGCAAACCCAAGCCGTTCATCCAGAACGCGATCACGAACGGCGCCGCCCTGGGCAAGACGATGGTGTACACCGAGGTCGCGCAGGTGACTCCTGCCTACAGCCGCCGCCCCGACCTCGCCGGCTTCTCGCACGTCGGCTCGGGCCTGGCGGCGGTGACGGTGTACTACGAGGAGCAGGGTCGCGACATCCGTGAGCTGTTCGCGTACGACGGGCGCATCGAGGTGATCGAGCAATGGATCGACGCCGCGGTCGAGGTTGCCCTTCTCGCGCTCACGCCCCCCGCCCCGACGATCGGTCGCCGTCCGGTCGTCTTCGGCTCGCTGTCACGGCTGAGCCCGGAGAAGGGACTGCCGTGGCTGGTCGACGGTTTCGCGGCGCTGCAACGCCGAACGGATCTCGATGTGCGCCTGGTGATCGGAGGTACGGGCGAGGAGGAGGCCGCGATCCGATCGAAGATCGCGTCGCACGGAGTCGAAAGCACGGTGACCATGGCCGGGTACGTCGAGGACAAGGTCGAGTTCTTGGACGGCGTCGATGTCTTCGTCGTCTCGTCCGAAGCGGAGGGCGGGCCGATCTCCGGCCTCGAGGCCGTCGCCGGCGGCCGCCTGGTCATCTCGACACCGGTGGGCGCCATGCCTGACCGGCTGACCGGGTCGGAGGACGGCGCCCTCGTCACCTACGGAGCGACGGACGAGCTCGCCGCGACCATGAACCTCATGGCGGAGCGGATGCTGTCCGACGGGCCGGCCGGCGACCTCCGGGCGCGCTACCGAGCTGAACACGCGCAGAGCATCCTGCAGGAGCACATGACGCGTCTGTGGGACGAGCTCGGCGCGGTCAACCCCGGGTGATCCGGCTGGCGCTCGACGCCACCCGGCGCACGTCCCGCGACGGCACGAGTCGGCGCGCCGCTTGCTCTCGGCCGTAGGCCGACCGATGCACCTTGGTGACGACGCGGCGAGCGAGGTCCGGCAGCCGACGGGCGAGCATGGCTCGGTGCGCCGGCGGGAGGGCCCCCACACGATCATCGACCGTGCCCAGAGTGAACGCGTCGATCCGCTGGTCCTCCTCCGGATCGATCCTGTTGCCCACATGGTGGACCAACGCCCACAGCACCGTCGCGCACCACCAGCCCGCCCGATCCGCAGGCAGCTCGAAGTAGTCGGCGTCCACGCCGTTCTCGGTGCTCAGGCTCGGGCCACCGGGCAGATCGGCGATCGCGGCTCTGCGCACAGCAAAAGCGAAGTGGGCAAACCCGAGCATGAGGGCGTGGTCCCCACGGGCGACGAGCACCTGTCCCTCCGCCGGCTGCTCCGTGACCGATCGCCCCACACCTTGGGCGAAGCGCTCCAGGTCTTCGCTGTCCGCCACTGGTGCCCGCAGCAGGGTTGCCCCGCGCGAGCGGGCGCTCGCAAGGATCGAACTGGACGCGTACCACCGGAGATCAGGAGCCGGATGGAGCGACAGCAGACCGCACTCCGGGAACGCCGCGAACGCGGCTCGCACCCCGTCGACCCACCCCCGCCGGAAGACGACGTCGGCATCGGCAACGACCACGACGGGTTCGAAGCTCGCCTTCATCTCGGCGAGCACCGCGTCCACCTTCCCGCGGTTCAACCTGCTCCGTACCAGCCGATCCACCCGACCTTCCGCGAGGTACTGCTCGAACGATCGACCGATCTCGGCGGCGCAGCCGTTGTCGATCACCGTCACGAGCACCCGGTCGTCCGTCGTGTCCGCGATCGAGTCCAGCATCTTCTCGAAGACCCGAAGGCCATGCTCGAAGTACCCGTCGAGCGATGGCAGGTACACCGGGACGATCAGCCGGATCTCCCCGAACGGCGGCAGCGCACTGCCCGCCTTGGTCGGGTTCGACCCCCGCCGAGCCATGCCTCAACCCGCCTTGTCGAACGCGCCGTCGATCGATTTGGTCATCGCGCCATGCCATCCATCGGCTTCGAGCTTCCGCACCCAGCCCAGCTTCTCGTAGAACGCGATCGCTCGTCCGTTCCCGGTCTGCACCGTGAGGTGCATCCTCGTGAGCCCATCGACTCCTGCTGCTTGCTCGGCCCCCGCCATGAGCATCGCCGCGGCACCTGTTCCCTGGGCGTCCGCTGACACCGCGACGGACAGCACCCCGAACGAGGGCCCGGTGTCGTGGGAGACCGTCTCCTGATCGGTCATCGGGGGATCAGCGACGGGTGGGGCCGCTGGTGCAGGACCAGTCCCAGGAGCTCCCCCGCCGCGCGCCAGCAGCCGAGCGACCGCCAACACCTTGGGGGCCGCGAGCTGGCGAACGGCTCCGGGGTGGCACACGGCGCCCAACGCGATCGCGCCGGCGTAGCGATGCACGAAACCGACGACCGCGCGGTGGCGACGGCCCCCGAAGAGGAAGCCGACGAGGCGACCGTCGTCCCACACGCCCAACGCGACAGGCGCTGGGTGGGGACCAACGAACTGCCATGCGTAGTAGCGCCGAATCACGGCGTCGCCGAGCTGCGTGATGGCCGAGTCCGGAAACGCAGCGCGATGGATGTCGATGACCGCGTCAATGTCCGCGAGCCCGAGAGGGCCGCAGCCCGACGCCGGTGGCAGGTCACCAGGAGCGCCGCACCTGCTGAGTGCCATCTTCCAGCCACGGAGAGCCTCGTCAGGCTGCGCGGCTCCGTTCCCTCGATGGTCGGGAACCTCGTCGACGGGGCGTCCCGCGTGGTGGAAGTGCTCCCGGAGCACGCTCGAGCCAGCGACGACCCGAGTCGCCATGCGGATCGTCGAGCCCGTTCGTCGGGGGTGGCTCCGAGCGAACCCGGGGAGGCCATCGTCAGCGAGCGCAAGGATCGTCGGGCGAGACAACAACCGGCCGATCCTCACGACGAGGACCGGCATCCAGAACTGCGGTCCAGCACACGCATCGACCACCATCACGTCGGCCCACCGGCCACGTGTGGCTGCATGCGCCAGCTCGCCCACGAAACCTGATCCGGTGCGGTCGTGCCGATCACCCGCGACGACGTAGCCCGCGTCCACCAACGCGGCGGGCAGACCATCCGTCGGCGAGACCGGCTCCGCCCGGTGGTGTGGACGGGGGCGGGTGAACAGGACATGCATCGGTCGCCGCGCTGTCATCGCCGACCACCATTGACTGCGGCGGCACGTCTCGGCCCGGTCATGCGGATCCTGCATCGTCTCGGCGTCCCACGCGCGAGTCGACCAGGCGACGCTTGCCCCAGGTGGTGCGCTCGATGGAACCGACGCGGGCGTAGTCGATGGCCAGCTCGCTCCCCAGCCGCTGCCGGAGCTCGCTCTCCAACAGGGTCTGTTCGCCGGTGCCGAACGCAGAGGTGACGACGAGGGACACGAGCACCGACGAGCGGTCGTCCTGGCGGATCTGGGCCTCGCGGATGCCGGGCACGCTCTGGAACGCCAGGCTGAGTGGCGCCGGTCCCACCGAGCGGCCATCCGGGGTCACGACGTAGTCGTCGGCCCGGCCGACCAACCGATCGACCAACGGCAACTGCCGGCCGCACGGGCAGCGACGGCCTGGCTCGCCCAACTCGACGACGTCGCCGGTGTCGTAGCGCAGCAACGGCATGGCGTGGTTGAACAGCCCCGTGGCGACGAGGCGCGGCTCGCCGTCCATGGCCACCGCCTCGACGACGCCGTACTCGGGGCTGATGTGCATGCCGCCGTGCCCACACTCGGTGATCAGCGCCGACAGCTCACCCAACCCGTAGCCATCGTGCACCTTGCACCCGAAGGCCTGCTCGATGTCGGCGCGCATCCAGGGGAACAAGGTCTCGGAGCTCACCATGACCGCCCGGGGGCGGACCGCGCCCTCGAGGCCGTGACGGTTGATGTGATCGGCGAGGAGGTGCACGCTCGAGACGTACCCGACGATCACCTCGGGGCGGTACCGCTCGAGCCGGGCCACGTACGCCGGCAGGTTGTCCTCGGTGAGGTGGTAGGCCGAGAGGTAGAGCTGGTTGAACGCCAGGTTGTGCCGCCAGAACGGCGGCCCGGCCTGCTCGGGCGGCACGATCTTCCGACCGTTGATCGACGCCATGCGGTCGCCCCGAGCGACCCCGGCCCAGTTCCGAAAGCGCACTTCGTATGCGGCGTAGTTGTACTGCATCGCGGACGCGGTCACCCAGTACTGCAACGGCGTGCCCGTCGTGCCGCCCGTGCTCTGGGACACAACTCGCTCGCGGGAACGAAGGGGGCGGAACTGCTCCGGCGATGAGCGCACCGTCTCCTTGTCGAGGACGGGGAGGTGCGCCAGGTCGGCCACCGTTGCGATGTCGGACGGGTGCAGGCCGAGCTCGGAGAAGAGGTGCTGGTAGTACGGGACCTGCTCGGCGCTGAACGCGACCATCGCCCGCAGGCGAGCGTCCCGGATGCTCGTGAGCTCGTCGTCGCTGAACCACTGGGCGCGCTCGATCTCGTCGCAGAACCCCCGGAAGCGGCCCCCGTAGCGGAGCACCAGTTCCTTGACGCCGAACGCGGTCGCCATGGCGTTCTGAGCCAACACGGGAGTCCGCCCGTACAACCGCTCAAGCGTTGACATAACGACGGAACCCTACTGGCCGGGCGCCGAGACCCGGACCACGCCGACCAAGTGGCTGCGCAGGAACGGCAACCGATTGAGTTGCTGGTACCTCGCCTCTGCCTGGTCGCCCAGACGGCGCGCCAGGGGCGGCAACAACGTCGCTGAGCGAAGGTCGATCACGCTCGCGGGGAAGAGGCTCTCGACCTTCCGCTTCGTCATCGACCGAAGCGCCTTGTTCGCCGGGTTCGGGGTGCGCAGGTCGTACCACGCGACGATCCCGCCTGGTCGCAGCACCCGGGTGATCTCTGCGGCGATGCGTCGCTGGAGCTCCTCATCGAGCACCGAACTGAACAGCGTGAACGCCGCGACGACGTCGATGGAGTCGTCGGGCAGGGCGATCGACGCGCCGGAACACGCCATCATCGCGATCTCTGGATAGCGCGGCTGACATTGCTGCAGGCGACCCAGGCGCAGGTCGAGACCGATCACGCGACCCGTCGCACCGCCCTCCAACCGGAGCTGATCGAGCATCGACCCGCTGCCACATCCGACGTCGAGCACGTCGGCGTCGGACAGCGGCCAGTACCCGTGCCGGTCCAACGCCTGCGCGACGAGAGCCAGCTGCTCGTCGTAGATGACGCGGTTACCCGGGTTGGCCACCGACCACCGACCGTCGCCAGCGGTGTCGTAGGTGTCGTAGACCGCTTCGATCCTGTGGCGCTCGCTGCCAGGCGGCGGCTCATCCATGCGATCCAGTCCCACTTCTCTCGAGTCCGACCTCAACGCCGTCGTGCGGGGCCCGGGAACGGGGACCACAGCTGCGGCGCGCAATCTCCCCAGAGGTGGCCCGCCGCCGAGGGTGCCCGTGATGTACCCCGTGAGCGAAGCGATCGCCCTGGGGGGCATCCCGCCTCGCGGGATCATGGGGATTCGACAGTACCGGTTCCGATCGCGAAATGGCGACCCGGAGCACGAGAAGTTCCGCGACTCACCGCGCTCCCTGCGGCGCAGCGATCCCACGCCGTCCGTCTCCCGGGTTTCGACCCAGCGCCTACCATGCCGCGGTGCGAACCACCGGTGCAGGTACGACACGCGCATCGAGCGTTGACGATCTGCCCTCGTTCCTCTTCGTCACGCAGTACTTTCCCCCTGAACGCGGCGCCGCCCAGGTGCGTCTCGGCGCGATCACCCAGGAGCTGCGTCGTCGCGGCCACCGGGTCGAGGTCGTGACTGCAATTCCCAACTACCCCCTCGGGCACCTCTTCCCGGACTGGCCCCGCCGTCCCGTGCAGCGGGCCGAGGAGGACGGCATGCGCGTCGTGCGGGTGTGGGTGTGGGCGGCCGTGGGCAGCGGAATCGGTCGGGTGGCCAACTACGTGTCCTTCGGGGTGCTCAGCCTCGCCGGCATGGCCCGGGCCAAGCGAGCGGCCTGGACCGTGATCGAGTACCCGACCCTGGCCGGGGCCCTCCCGGCGGTGCTCTGGTGCCGGGCCCGACGCCGGCGGATGGTCGTCAACGTGGCGGACCTGTGGGTCGACGCAGCAGTCGCGGTCGGCGCGATCCCTGAAGGCCCGGTCGCCCGGGGGGCGGGACGCGTCGAGCGATGGATGCTGCGACAGGCCGACCTCGTGAACGCCGTCACCGAGGGGGTGCGGGACGCGCTCATCGACAAGGGCATCGCCCCGGAGCGCATCTGCTGGCTCCCCAACGGCGCCGACACGGAGCTGTTCGCCCCCGGTCCACCGGAACCCGGCATCAGAGCCGAGCTCGGCGCTGACGCCGACGAGGCGATCGTGCTCTACGCCGGCACCCACGGCTACGTCCACGGACTCGGCGTGGTGCTCGACGCCGCCGCCGAGCTCCGCAACGATCCCGTTCGATTCGTGCTCGTGGGTGGTGGATCCGAGAAGGACGAACTGGTTGCACGGGCCACACGAGCGGGGCTCGACAACATCACGTTCCTCGACCCCGTCGCCCCCGCCCGTGTGGCCGACTACCTGCGGGCCTCCACCGCGGGACTGGCCACCGTGCGGCGCGGCGATCTCTACCGATCCATCCGATCAGCGAAGATGCTGCCCGTGATGGCGAGCGGACGCCCGCTCATCTACTCGGGCGACGACGAGGGCGCCGCGATCGTCAGCCGGGAGGGAGCCGGCATCGCGTGCGCACCCGAGGACGGTGACGCGCTGGCCGCGGCGGTTCGAGCGGTCATCGACGCTCCCGAGCGTGCCGACGCCATGGGCGCCGCCGGTCGAGCCTGGGTCCTCCGCGAGGCCAGCTGGCAGACCATCACCGAACGCTGGCTGCGCGATCTCCGTGACAAGGGCCCCGCACCACGGCTACGCCTGGGCTTCATCGGCATCCACGCAGGACGGCGCGCCGACCGTCCCGCGAGCCAGGACGAGAACCTCGCCCGGCGCTTCGCGGAATCGGGGGCCTCCGTGCGCTGCGCGTCCGCGGTCCGCAGCCCAGCGCTGCGCACCCTGCATCAGGCGTGGTCGGCGCTTCGCTGGTCGGGGTCGAGCGACGCGATGTTCGTCACCGTCTTCTCGGGGCGGTCGTTCCTGTACGCGGACCTCATCTCCTGGCTGTGCCAGGTCCGGGGCGCACCCACGGTGCTCGTGCTGCATGGTGGCCGCCTCCCCGTCTTCGCGGAGAAGCACCCGAGGTGGGTGCACCGCGTGCTGACCCGAGCCGACCGGGTCGTGGCACCTTCGCCGTTCCTCGTGCGGGCGTTCGCCTGCCGTGACATCGACGTTCGCTGCATCCCGAACGTGATCGCCACGGACGCGGTCCCCCACCGCCACCGGACCTCAGCTCGCCCGCGCCTGTTGTGGATGCGGACCTTCCACGAGGACTACGACCCGCTGCTCGCGCTCGATGTGCTCGCCATCGTCCGCGAGACGCACCCCGACGTGACGCTGACCATGGCCGGCGCGGACCACGGCCTGCTGGCCGCGACCCGGGCTCGCGCCGAGGAGCTCGGTCTCACGCACGCCGTGACGTTCGCCGGGTTCCTCGACGCCGCAGGGAAGCACCGGGCATTCGAGGAGCACGACCTGTTCGTGAACACGAACCGGGTCGACAACATGCCCGTGAGCATCCTGGAAGTGGCGGCCGCCGGCCTCGTACCCGTCTCGACCGACGCCGGTGGCCTCCCGGATCTGCTCACCGACGGTCAGGACGGCCGCCTGGTCCCTGTCGGCGACGCGCCGGCGATGGCGGCAGCCATCTGCGGGCTGCTCGACGACCCGGAGGAGCTTGCCGATCTCGGCCGCGGCGCCCGTGCGCTCGCCGAGCGCTCGTCCTGGCCACAGGTCCAGCGTCGCTGGCTCGAGGCGTTGGCGCCGCTGGTCCCCTGAGCGGTCTAGCCGACGAGCCGCGGCGCGAGCTCGCGCACCGCCGCCGCGATGCGCTCCTGGTCTCCTGCCGCGAGGTAGGGGTGCATCGGCAGGCTCACCACCTCGTCGGCCGCCTGCTCGGCAGATGCCATCGACGGTGCTGCCGGATAGGCGGCGTACGCCGTCTGCCGGTGGAGCGGCCGCGGGTAGTAGACCGCGGTCGGGATTCCCCGGTCGCGGAGGCCGGCGGCGACCCGATCGCGATCGGCCACGCGGATCGTGTACTGGGCCCACGCAGAGCCAGAGCCTTCAGGCACAGCGGGGGTGACCACCACATCGTCCAACAGCTCCTCGTACCGCCGGGCCACGGTCTGACGGCGCTCGATCTCGTCAGCGAAGATGCCCAACTTCACGAGCAGGATCGCCGCCTGCAGCGTGTCCAACCGGCCGTTGATGCCGATCCGCACGTTGTCGTACTTGTCGCTGCCCTGGCCGTGCACGCGCAACGAACGCAGGACACCGTCGAAGGCGGCGTCCTCGCAGAACACCGCTCCACCGTCGCCGTAGCAGCCGAGCGGTTTGGCCGGGAAGAAGCTGGTCGTGGTCACGGCCGCCAAAGACCCGACCCGGCCCTCGGCGGTCGCGCCTCCCAGGCTCTGCGCCGCATCAGCGACGACCCAGAGGCCGTGATCCGCCGCTATCGCGTCAATCGCCGGGTAGTCCGCCGGGAGCCCGAAGAGGTCGACCGGGATGATCCCGACGGGCCGGAGGTCGGCGTCGGCCGCGACGGCGAGCGCCGCCTCGACGCTGGCCGGATCGACGTTGAAGCCGTCGGGCTCGTTGTCGGCGAACACCGGCGTGGCCCCGAGCAGCGCGACGGCCTCAGCCGTGGACGCGAACGTGAACGTGGGAACCACCACGGCGTCACCGGGGCCGACACCATGAGCGAGGAGCGCCAGGACGAGGGCGTCCGTTCCGCTCGCGCACGTGATCGTGTGTGCGGCACCTGTGAACTCGCCGAGCTCGGCTTCGAGCTGCGTGACCTCGGGCCCCATGACGAACTTGCCGTGATCGAGAACGACGGCGATCGCCGCGTCGATCTCCGCGGCGACGCGATGACGCTGCGCCGCCAGATCGATGAACGCAAGGGGGGCCGTCAACTGGTCGTCTCCTCGTCTGCTGTCGTCAGGATCTCTTCGAGACGACCACCCACCTCACGGTAGGCGCGACCGCTCCGCGCGCAGACGAGGTCGTCGCCCAACCGCTCGCCGTCATGGCTCATCCATCCGATGCGCCGTGCCGGAACGCCGGCCACCAGGGCATGCGGCAGCACATCGGCGGTCACCACGGCACCCGCAGCCACCAGCGCATACGCACCGATGTCATGGCCGCAGACGACGGTGGCGTTGGCGCCGATCGACGCGCCACGGCCGACGTGCGTCCGACGGAACTCGTCCTTGCGGGAGACTTCGGCTCGAGGGTTCAACACGTTCGTGAAGACACAGCTCGGTCCGCAGAACACGCCGTCGTCGAGCGTCACTCCCTCGTACACGCTCACGTTGTTCTGGATCCTGCACGCATCCCCGATGGTGACGTTCGGGCCGACGACGACGTTCTGCCCGAGCGAGCAGTCCCGGCCGATGATCGACCCGGGAAGCACATGACTGAAGTGCCACACGGCCGTGCCGGGACCGATCACGACCCCGTCGTCGACGTACGCCGACTCATGGATGCGCACCGAGCTCGCGGCTTCGGCGGCGAAGCCCATCGGCAGCCCGCCTGCGTTCAATGATCGCTGCGCGGCATCGAGCACCCGGAGCACCCGCACGCCCTCGGCGCCATCGCTCGTCGGTCGCCCTCCCGTTGCGATCATGTCGAGGAAGTGCTGGCACTCCCGGCGCAGCGGTTCGGACTCGTCGAGCGCGACGGGCTCGCCCTCCGCCGGCATCGGCTCGGGGGAACCGTCGTGCCACGAGACCTCGTGGCGATAGCGGACCAGCTTCGACGCCCATGGCTCACGGTCGTCGAACACCGCCATGCCGCGGTCGCCCACCACGACCAGCTTCTGCTCCTTGACCGGGTGCAGCCACGACACGAAGACGTGGGCGCGGGCGCCACCGGGAAAGGTCAGATGCGTCGTGGTGACGTCCGCGATGCCGGGCCGGAGGTACGACGACCCGGTCGCCGAGACCTCCGTCGGCTCCTCCCCCACCAGCGACAGGATCATCGAGATGTCGTGCGGGGCGAAGCTCCACAGCGCGTTCTCCTCGCGGCGGAACTTCCCGAGGTTCAGCCGGTTCGAGTACACGTACTGGACGCGGCCCAGCTCGCCTTCGGCCACGAGCGATCGCAACCGCTCGAACGCCGCGTGGTACTGCAACAAGTGGCCGACCATGAGCACGAGCCTGCGGCGCTCCGCCAGTTCGACCAGTTGCTGGGCCTCCGCGACATCCAGCGCGATGGGCTTCTCCACGAAGCAGTGCTTCCCGGCTTCGAGGCACTGCCGCGCGACGTCGCTGTGCGTGGCGGCCGGCGTCGCGATGACGACTGCGTCCACCTCCGGATCGGCCAGGACCGCTGCGAGATCGTGGTGGACCGGAGCGTCGATCGAGGGAAAGGCCGACTGGTCGAGAACGGGATCGACGATGGCCCGGAGGGCGCCGAGCGCGTCGAAGTTGCGCACCAGGTTGCGCCCCCAGTACCCCGCTCCGACGACCACGACCGATCGTCGGGGTGCTGCAGCGGTCAATCTGGGTCCTCGAGGTGAAGAGACCGAACCAGAACATCCCGCATCGAACTCTCCCGTTTCTCACGCTCAGCCAGCACCGCCGCCTCGATTCTGACAGATCCGACGTCCACCCTGAACACGCCGCCGCGTCCGACACCAGGCGTCAGGCGCCGTCGGCGTACCGGTCGATGATGGTCTCGAACCAGCGTTCGTTCACGACGGCCAGGCGCTCGACGGAGAACTTCTCGACCGCGTCGATGCGCGCCGCCGCACTGAGTCGGGCGCCCAGTTGCTCGTCGGCGAGCACCGCGACCACCGAGCGCGCCACCGCCGAAGGATCGTGCGGGTCGCACAGCAGCCCCGACACGCCGTCCTCGACAACCGCCGGACCAGGACCCAACGAGCTCGCGACCAGCGGGCGTCCGGTGGCCATCACCTCGCCCCACACGATGCCCTGGGCCTCCATGTGCGACGGGCACGCGCACACCGCGGCACCGGCCATGAGCTCGGGCAACGAGTCGTGATCCACGGCTCCCAGGAACTGCACATGGGCGTTCATGGTGTCGTCGAAGGAGGCCCGGAGCCCGTCGGTGTAGGAGTCACCACTGGTTGGGTCGATCGTGTCGCGACCGGCGACCACGAGGTGGGCCGAGGGCACGGCGGCGCGGATCTCCGGGAGCGCGGCCACCAGCTGCCGGATGCCCTTCTTCTCGCAGACGCTGCCGACGAAGAGGATGCGCCCCGGCTCGACAGCGACCTCCGGGTGCGGACGGAACCAGTCGGTGTCGATGGGGTTCGGCAGGATCTCGACGTGGTCGGGGTGCAGATCCAGGAGCTGCTCGGTCTTGCTCGCGACGTAGTCGCTCACGGCGCTGTAGAAGTCGGCCCGTCGGAACGAACGCAGCTCGTGCCAGCGCCGCACGGGTCGCACCGCGGCGTTGTCGGCATCGAAGAAGAAGTGGTGGCCCCCATTCATCCGGATGGAGCAGGGAACCCCGAGCTCCTTGGGCGCGAGCGAGAACGCCAGCTCCGGACCGTCGATGACCTGCACGCCCTCGTCGGCGACGAGCCTGCGGACCTCCGTCCACATGCGCCGCGCATCGGTGAAGGAACGGAGCCCGTAGAGCCCCTTGGACTCGATGCGGATGACGGTGACGCCGTAGTCGTCCTGCCGCCCGTACGGTCCGCTCGTGTAGACGCCCACCGCGGTGACACGATGCCCGTTCGCCACGAGCTGACGCCCGAGCGTCTGGGTGAACGTGCCCACCCCGCCATGCACAGAAGGTGGGTACTCGTTGCAGAGGAAGAGGATGTGCATGGTTGTCACAGGAACCGCATGCCAGGGACATGGCACGGGAGCGCACGGCACAGTAACCCAGGCACCCTGCGTGGCGGGTCCACCGGAACCGCACCGACAACGCTGCGGGTCGTCGGCCCGCCGCTCGTCGGTGGTGACCGGGCGTGGCCGGGATCGGTACGGTGTCGCTATCGCCGATCTCACAGGACGGTCGCCCGGTGAGGAGCCGACTCGTTGACGCCTTCAAAGCACCTGCTCGTGGTCTCGCACGTCGTTCACCACGAGTGGGACGGGAAGATCTGGGCGTACACGCCGTACGTGGCGG
>CAYUOL010000169.1:0-13668 GCA_964446345.1 uncultured Iamiaceae bacterium
GGCGTTGTCGGGCCAGCTGTTCAACGGGGCGAAGCGCTGGGCCCCCTCGCCGGCGCCGCCGCGGCCGTCCTCGATGCGGTAGGTGCCGGCCGCGTGCCAGCTCAGCCGCACGAACAGCCCGCCGTAGTGCCCGTAGTCGGCGGGCCACCAGTCCTGCGAGTCGGTCATCACGGCGATGACGTCCCGCTTCAGGGCGTCGACGTCGAGGGACGCGAGCGCCTCCGCGTAGACGAAGTCCTCCCCCAGCGGATCGGCCTGCGGCGGCGGCGGGCGCAGCACGCTCAGGTCCAACTGGTTGGGCCACCAGTCCTGGATCGAGCGCGGGCGGGCGGCCTTCGGGGTGGGGGCGTCGATCGCCGGGTTCTCGCTGTCGCTGCCGGTGTCTGTCATGTCAGGTCCTCCCGTGGTCGAGGGGTGTGGGGCGAGGGGGTGTGGGGTGGCCGCGGTCGATCGCGGCCGGTGCACCTGCGCACGACGGCGCGCGGGCCGTCGACGGGCTCAAGGTACGCCGTCGCCGCGGCGGGTGCGGGGCCGACGCCACGCGCCGGCCCGCGGTACCGTCCAACGATGGCCGCCACCCGCTACATCGCCCTCCTCCGCGGCATCAACGTGGGCGGCCGCAACCCCGTCGCGATGGCCGACCTCCGCGCGGCCTTCGAAGCCGGCGGGTACGAGGCGGTGTCGACCTACATCCAGTCCGGCAACGTGCTGTTCGAAACCGACGCCCCGGCCGCGTCGCTCGAGGCGGACATCGAAGCGCGGTTCGAGGCCCGGTTCGGCCTCCCGTTGCTGGTCGTCGTGCGGTCCCACGCGCAGCTGCAGCGCATCGTCGCCAAGGCGCCCGCCGCGTTCCACGCGCCGCCCGGCACCTACCACGCCGATGTGGTCTTCCTGAAGCCACCGCTGACCAGCCGCCAGGCGATGCGCGTCGTCCAGCTGCGCGACGAGGTCGATCAGGCCTGGCCGGGCACCGGCGTCCTGTACTTCGCCCGCCTCAGCGCCCGGCGCACCCAGAGCCGGATGAGCAAGATCATGGGCACCCCGGAGTACACGCAGATGACGATCCGCAACTGGAGCACCACGACCAAGCTCCTCGCGCTGCTCGACGAGCGGCGGGGCGCCTGACCGGGCTGCCGCTCACGAGCCCTCGGGCCAGTAGGTGACCATCCCCTCCATGAAGTGGGGGGTGAGCCCCTTCTCGAAGTCCGGGATGCCGCAGACGAACACGTAGCGCTTCGCCGGGTCGAGGTCGAAGTGGACCCACTGGGTCGTGCCGGACGAGGCCGCCGACGGCCCCGTGGCCGCGGTGTACGGCGGCGGACCGGCCGGCGGCTGACCGGTCTGCGCGTACGTGCGCATGTACGTGTCGAAGTCCTTCGGCGTCACGCCGGCGGCGAGCTCGTAGCCCAGCGCCTCGTGGAGCTGGCGACCGACGTTGCGGACCTCGTACCACCCCTTGCCCGTGAAGTCGTCGGGCAGCAGGATGCCGAAGTCCTGCAGGGTGATGGTGCCCGCGACCGCGATCGGGGGCGGCGCGACGGTGGTGCCGGCGCCGGCGCCCGGCGTCGCCTCGAACCGGTGGATCATGCCGTGCGCGAGGTGCGGCTGGCCCGTGGCGTCGGCCACGAAGCAGAACACGACGTACTTGCCCGGCGTCACCGACACGATGCTCTTGCCCACCGCTCCCGGCCCGACCGCCGCGGAGCCCCCGCGAAGGTCCAGCAGCCCGGCTGCGAGCTCGGGGTTCGCGGCGACCGCTTGGTCGAGCTGCTCGTAGGTGACGCCGTCCTTCAAGCGGCCGACGCCGGCCTGGTGCTCCTCGGTGCCGCCGTTGGTGAGCTGCACGAGCACGTTGCCGGCCGTGATCGAGCTCGGTCCCTCGTAGCCGTACTTCGTCGCGCCCGTCGCGTTCTCGACGACGCGCAGGGCCAGCGCCGGGAGCGCCGCGGCGGGATCGACCGTGGTGCCGGTGCGGCCGGCGGTGGTGGCCGTTCCGGCGCCGGTCCCCGTCGTGCCCGTTCTTGCGATGCCGGTTCCCGTGCTTCCGGTCGCGCTTCCGGTCGTGCTTCCGGTCGTGGCGGTCGTGCAGGCGGTCGTGACGGATCCGAGCAGGAGGAGCGCGGTGATCGTCGTGCGGGTGCTGGTCTTCATGGGTCTCTCCTCGGCGAGAGGTCGCGTCTCGCGTTGCAGGTCTCGGTTGTGGGTGTCGGTTGTGGGTGTCGGTTGTGGGTGTCGGTTGTGGGTGTCGGTTGTGGGTCTCGGTTGTGGGTCTCGGTTGCAGGTTCCGGTTGCGGGGATTCGGGCTCTTGTCGCGGCCCCGGGCGGGAGGGGACGTCGCGGTGGGGCGCGCGGGGAGGGCGCGGTGACGCCGCGGGCGCCGCGGCGAGGGCTGGCTCGGTGGCTCGGCTCGGGCTACGCCGACGTGGCGATCACGGTGATCTGCGTGCCGTCGACGATCGAGCTCGCTCCGGTCCCGACGACGGCGGGGATGCCGAACTCGCGCGCCATCACCGCGGTGTGGCCCAACACGCCACCGGCTTCGGTGACCACGCCTCCGGCGATGGCGAACAGCGGGTCGAACGCCGGGTTGGTGACCGGGCACACGATCACGTCGCCGGGCTCGAGGCGATCCGCTGCTTCTTCGGCGGTGGCGACGATGCACGCACGGCCGGTGTACGTCCCGGCACCGACCCCGTGCCCGCGGGCGACCGTGGTACCGCCGCTCGTGACGCGTCCGGTCCGCGCCTCGGGGTCCGCGGTCGCCACCTTCGTGTCCCGCACCGCCATCAGCGCTTCGACCACCACGCGCATCGCGTCGGGGAACACCGTGAGGTCAGGGGTCGGTGTCGGCTCGCCGCCCAGGTGCGTCGGGGGCAGCCACCCCTCCCGGCTCATCCGCCGGCGCCGCGCCCCGTGCGCGGCCGCCGCGGCGCGCATCGTAGCCGCGGCGGCACCGCCCCGGCTCCCGCGCAGCGCCGCGAGGATCTCGGGCACCTCCAGGTCGACGACGTGCTCGGGATCCGCGAGGTGATCCGAGGCCGCCAATCGACGACCGCACTCGACGACGACGCGCTGGAGCAACCCGCCGCACCAGTACACGGAGCTCGTGTTGTCGTCGGTCGCGGCGTAGCAGCGCTGGGCATCGGCGAGCAGCTCGTCGAACGACGCGCGGTGCTCCTCGGGGACGAGCGAGCGGACGGCCGCCGGGTCGATCGGCGCGTAGCGGTCGACGCCGGCGCGCAGATCCCGTCCCGCCTGCACGAGCCCGCGCACCAGGACCCCTGGGTCCTCGGCCAGCAGCGGCGACGAGAACGAGACATCCGCCATGCGATACCCGTACTCGGCCAGGTGGTCGTCGATGATCGCCGCCGCGGCCGGCGAGGCGCGGCGCACGGCCGCGAGCGCGGCGCCCGGCTCCATGGTGGCGTACGCCTCGACGTCGACACCGGCTGCGCGCAACGCGTGCGCCGCGTCACGCAGCCGCAACCCCGCGGCGGCTGACGACGGCGAGTGGCCCTTCAGCAGCTCCGCCAAGGCCGGCGCGTCGACATCCCAACGGGGAGCCTGGGCGACGAAGCGACCGAGCCCCATGGACATGCCCATGAGGGCGAAGTGCCGTCGGTACGCCTCGGCGAGCATGTCCGCCAACGTCTCGAGCTCGTCGGCGAGCACCGCGTCGGTGACGGCCGCCAGGTCCAGGTGCTGATGGGGACGGAACCGGACCGCCCACGCCTGTCGCTCCTCCGCCCAGGCCGCAGCGTCGCGCACCCACAACTTCTCAGCCGTGGCGCGACGGGCGGCCCGGTTGCGGCGGCGCATCTCCGGGATCAGGCGGAACAGCAACTTCATGACGGGAGCCGGAGGCTCGGAGGCCGACCCCGCGCGATCGGGCACCCCTGCGACGACCGGGCGCATGTAGAACCACCCGTTCACCGCCTTGACGTCGAAGTGGTCGAACGGCAGGCCGTAGCGCCTGGTCAGCTCCGCCGAACCCGCCGTGAACGGGGCGGGCAGCAGGGCGCAGACGAGCCGCGGGAACGGCACCTGCTGGTGGGTGCTGTCGTGCTCCCACACACCGGGCCCCGGCGGGTCCCAAGAGAGGCCGCCGTCCGGTTCCTCCGTGACGATCGGGTCTCCAAGCGCTTCGGGGACCGCGTCGGAGACCGGCCCGGCAACCGGTTCGGGGGACGACTCACGGGACAAGGTCACGACGCACCTCCGCGTTCATGGCACCGGTGTGGATCGCGTGCACGAGCACGCCGCCCGGACCGCCCAGCGCCTCGCTCCTGATGCCGGAGAAGCCGGCCTCCGCGAGCCATCGGGCATAGCTTGTCAGAGGCCATCGCGGCGCTCCCGAGGGCGACTTCTCGGCGGTGCGGCCATCCGGGGCAGGGTCGCCCTCTCGTTCCGTCGCCGCCGGCGGCGGATCCGCTATCACGATCGCCGCGCCGGGCGCGGCCATCACCCCGAGACGCTGCACCAACCGCTCGTTCGCAGTCGCGTCGAGCCCGGCGCAGACCCCGTGCACGATGATCAGGTCGAACCCCTCGGGCTCGTCCACGCCCTCCATCACGGCGACCGACGAACGACGCCGCAGCAGGTCGTCGACCTCACAGCCGTCCACGCGGGCAGCACCACCGACGCGCTCGAGGGCGCGTGCCCAGGACAGGGCGTCGGGACCGACGGTGAGGATCGCAGAGAACATGGAGGCATCATCCGGGCCGGGTGAGGGGCCGCGCATCCGTACCGATTGCGTATTTCCGCGAGGCCGATGGCCGCGGTTCGTACGCACCCGCCGGTCGGGCTGTGCCACAGTCGGGACGTGGATGCGGCGCACCGGCGGGCGAACGCGGCGATGGTCGGGCGGGCCGCGGAGCAAGCACGCCTCCGCGAGCAGATCGCCGCGCTCGAACAAGGCCCGAGCGGCGTCGTGACGATCGTGGGCGACGCCGGCGTGGGCAAGACGTCGCTCGTCGAAGGCGCGATCGCGGACGCGGCTGCGAGGGGCTTCGCCGTCGTCGTCGCCACGGGCTACGAGCTGTCCCAGACGACGCCGTACGCACCGATCGTCGCCGCCCTGCGACCGCGCCTGGTCGAGGACGCCGAGCTCGCCGAGGGCCTGCCGTCGCTCTGCCTGCTCTTCGACGACGTCGTACCGGACGAGACCTCCCTTCCGCTCTCGCCCGACCTGGCGCGTGCTCGCCTGCACCACGCCATCACCACGGTGCTCCGCCGGTTGCGCCGGGACCGACCGCTGCTGCTGGTCTTCGACGACCTCCATTGGATGGACGCGAGCACCATCGAGGTCGTGCACGAGCTGTTCGCCGACGTGGCGGACTCCCGGATCCTGCTCCTCGTCGCGGTGCGAGCCGTCGAAGGCCGCGATCGGTCCGACGTGCGCACGCTGCTCGCGGCGATGCGCCGGTCCCCCACGACCGTCTTCGTCCCGCTCGCGCCGCTCGATGCCGAGGCGACGGGCGCCCTGCTGCGCCAGTGGCTGGGGGACGAGCTGCCGACGGGTCTCGTCGACCTCGTCATGGAGCGCACCGCCGGCACACCGCTGCTGATCGAGACGCTCATGGGTGCGCTCATCGACGAGGGGGTCCTGCGCCGGAGCGAGCTCTGGTGGGAGCTCGGCGACCGACCGGTGCACATGCCCGCCGCCGAGGACCTGTTCGGCACGCGCATCCGCCACCTGGGAGCCGACGCGCGGTTCGAGCTCTCGGTGCTGAGCGTCGCGGGCGAGCCGGTGACCGAGCCCGAGCTCGCCGTGGACGGGCTGACCGCCGCCGAGCGGCGTGTCGTGCTGCGCCAGCTCCGGGACAACGACCTCGCCGTCGAGCGAGCCGACGCCGATGGCGACGTGCGGTGGCGGCCGGCCCACCCGCTGGTCGCGGAGGTCGCGGCCGAGTCCCTGTCGATCGGCGAGCGGCGCGATCTGCACGCGAAGTTCTTCGCCGCCTCGCACGGCGCGCCCGCGGAGCGGCGCGCCCGGCACCTGCTCGGCGCGGGGCCGCTCGTGGACGAAGCCACCGCGCTGGCCATCTTCGCCGACGCCGGGGCCCGGGCCCTGGAACGAGGAGCGCTCGTCGAGTCCGCCCGGTTCCTCTCGGCCGCGGTCGAGGCCGAGCCCGACATCGAGGCGGATCCGTGCCTCGTGCGGGTGCACGAGATGCTCGGTGACGTGTGGGGTCGCCGCGGCGAGCTCGACCTGGCGCGCCTGCACCTCGTCCGCGCCTACCGGGAGCACGAACGGGTCGGTGACGTCGCGGCGCAGGTGGCGCTCATCGGGCGCATCGACGGGGCCACCTGGCACGCGGGCACGGACCCGATCCTCGAGGACGAGCTCGACGCGCTGTGGGCGCGGCTGCAGCACGAGCAGCGGTGGGCCGAGCTGGGCACCCTCGCGTTCTGGGTCATGGTGAACCGGGCGCGGCGCGGCGACTTCCCGAAGATGCGCGAGCTGCAGGCCGTGGCGCTCGACGCGGCCGCCCGGTGCGAAGATCCCCGCGTCGGCCTGATCGCACGCTACGTGGAGGCGGGCCAGCTCATGTGGATGCGCCCGCCGTCACCCGCACGGGCGCGCGTCGCGGTCCCCGCCGTGGCCGCGGTCGAGCACGACGCGCTCGCCGCGGGCTTCGTCGAGATGGCCGATCGTTGCGCCCACCTCATCAGCGAGGTGGCGATGGCCACGCGCCTGCCCGACCTGCTCGAGCAGGGCATCGCGAGCGAGCGGGCGGTCATCGACCGATCAGGTCGGCACCAGGCCTGGCGCCTCACGATGCTGCAGCTCGTCGACCTGATCGAGCGGGGCGACGCGGCGGCGCTCGAGGAGATGCACACCGACTACCTCGCCGCCCACGGCCCCCGCGGCGCCGTCAGCGTCGGCTCGCTCATCGCACCGTTCGTGGAGCTCGACGTGCTCCCCGTGACGACGGACGAGCTCGTCGCGAGCGTCCGGACCGCCCGCGCGAACGCCGACGACGACGGCGTGGTGCACCTGCTCGCCGACGCGGTCGAGACCTTCCTCCTCGGCGATCGCGTCGACGCCGATGTCGCGAGGCGCCTCGTCGACGACCCCGACGCGCCGTCGTTCCTCCCCAGCGGCAGCGCCGCGACTGCGCTCGTCGCCGTCGCCCGGGCCCATCATCGCCTGGGTCACGCGGACGCGTTCGCCGACTGGATCGCGCTGCTGCGCGCGTTCGACGACGGCGAGGGGCAGCTCAGCGCCTGGGCGGAGCTGCTGCTGGTCCCCGACGCCGCGACGCCCGCCGCCGCCGCGGCCCACTTCGGGCGCGCCGCCGAGCTGTTCGGCGCCGTGCACCGCCCCACGAGCGCGGCATCGTGCGTGCTGCGGGCGCTGCGCGCGAGCCCGCGGGGCCTCGATCCGGCGACGGTCGACCGCGCCGCGCGCCAGCTCGAGCGCTCCGGCCGCCCCGACCTCGCCGCCGAGATCGACGGGCTCGCCCGCCGGTACGCGCTCGTCGCGCCGTCGGCGGCAGGCAGGTCGCGCACGCCACCGCCATCCGGGCTGACGCGACGTGAGCAGGAGGTTGCCCAGGCCGTGGCGTCGGGCCTCACCAACAAGGAGGCGGCCGAGCAGCTGTTCATCAGCGTGCGCACCGTCACGACCCACCTCGAGCGCATCTACGCAAAGCTCGGCATCACCTCGCGCGCCGAGCTAGCGACCGCGCTCCGGGCCGCAGATCCTTCGGGGGTCTGACGACCCGCCCCTCCGCCGGTCGGCTTCAGGAGGGCTGCTTGCAGCTGCTGCCGGGCGGGGTGGTGTTGGTGAACGCCCCGGGCGGTCCGCCCGACGAGGCGGTGGACGCGCTGACCTCGGCGTTCCGGCTGTTCAGGAAGGCGGCGACCGCAGTCGTGTCCTGGCCGCCGCCGGTGTAGCCCGGCACCGCGATGTTGGCGGCGAAGCGCTGACGCAGCCGGATGTCGCCGCCCGCCATCGTCCCGCCCAGCGAATGGGTGAACGTGTTCGACAACCCGCCGGCGCCACCGATGTCGGCGCACAGCGACGATCCGGCACCCGACGGGTCGGCCACCTGGCTCTGGGCGAGGATGCCGTTCACGGCATTGCCGGTGCCGTCGAGCTTGACGTCGATGTTGTTGCCGGTGGCCGTCAGGTTGATCGTCGAGGCGCCGTCCTGGCCGCCTTGCACCGCGATCGCCCGCTGCGTGCCGGCGTAGTCCATCACGTTGCCGGAGATGACGGCGTTGAGCTCGCCCTTGCCGGCGTTGAACAGGAACATGCCGTCGGCGGTGTGGCCGTTCTCGGTGACGATCGTCGAGTTGTTCCGGATGTACCCCTCGAGCGTTCCGAAGGAACCGTCACTCGGGTTCGCCGTGCACGGCGCCACGAGCAACGTGCAGGAGGCCTTGAGGACCGAGATGTTGACGAAGTCCTGGCCACTCATGTTCGTCATGTTGTGGACGTCGAAGTTGGTGTGCCCGTGGTTCCCGGAGATCGCGATCCCATCGTTGTTGTTCGTGATCGTGGACGTGGCGACCTCGATGTCCGACGTCGCGTAGTCGTAGGTGTCGGCCACCACGCCGCCGCTGAAGTTGTTGTTGATCGTGGTCCCCAGCACCTTGATGGTCACGTTCGACGTGGCTCGGACGCCGAAGAGCACGCCGCTGCCGAGCACCCCGGTGTTGTAGCTGCCGCCCGACACGGTGACCGTGGCCGTGGGCAGCGGGAGCGCCGTCAGCGGCGTGTTCCACTGCATGTTCAGGTTGTCGTCGCCGCTGCTGGTGACGGTCGTGTTCGTGACGTTGACCGTGCCGCGCAGGTTGAACGCGTGGATCCCGTCCTCGTCCGCACCGTTGCCGGCGTTGACGATCGAGCTGTTCACGAGCGAGAAGGTCGTGACCTCGTGGAGGTTGATGCCGTGCTCCGCGCTGCCGGACACGTTGATGCCCGTGAGAGTCGCGCCCGTCAGGCTCTGGAGGTGGATCGGCGCGTTGTCGCCGGTGTTGACGCCGAGCGACAGCCCGGTCGGCGCGGCCGGGAAGTCGCTCGTCGCCGCGCTCGTGAAGTTCATGTTGGTCAGCGAGATGTTGCTCGCCGACACGAAGTTGGCGCCCCGGGTCGTCGTGTTCTGGATCGTCCCGCCCGATCCGGCGCTGCCCGTACCCGTCACGGAGAGGCCGCCGGAGCCGGTGTTGCTCATGACGATGCCGTTGGCACCGCCGTTGGCGTTGATCGAACGGAACGTGAGGCCACCACTGGTCGTGTTCGTGACGTTCAGCGCCGCCGCGCCTGCGGTCGTCAGCGTGTTGACCGCGCTGCTGTTGGTGGAGACCGTGCCCCCGCCCGTGGCGGTGAACGCCGCATTGGCCCCGGTGCTGAGGGTGACCGCGCCCCCGAAGGCGATCGTGGCCCCCGTGTTGCTGTTGAGGAGCACGCCGGTGCCGCCGGTGTCGCTGACCGCGCCGCCGAGGTTGATGGTGCCAGCGGTGCGGTTCTGGATCTCGACCGCCCGACCGGTGCCGCCGTTGGTGATGGTGGCGAAGACGTCGATGTTGCCGCCCGCCGCGCCGGTGAGCTTGAGCTCCGCGCCCCCGCTGCCCGACACGGTGATCAGGTTGCTGTTGGTGCCGATCGTCGCCGTGGTGACACCGGTCCCGTTGATGCCATCGGTGTTGGCCGCCGACACGTTCACCCGTTGGACGTTGACGGCGTTGGCCAGCGTGATCCCGTGGCCACCGGCGGTCGTGTTGGTGATCGTGGGGTTCAACCCGGCCGTCGCCGCCGCGATCACGCTCGCCGCGCCGCTGACCGAGAGGCCGTGTGGTTCGCCGAGCAGCTGCTCGTTGGCGTTCAGGGCGATGCCGCCGGTGTAGGTCGTGGCGGAGGAGTAGAGGAAGACGTAGTCGCCGGCGTCGTCGGTGGCCGTGGCTGCGGCGAGGTTGTTGAACGGGGTGGCGGAGCGGCCGTCACCGTTGACGCCGAGGTTGTTGTTGACGTACCAGACGCGCTCGACCACGTTGAGGGTGACCGTCGCCGCGTTCGAGTCGGCTCCTTGGGAGTCGGTGACCTTGTAGGTGAAGGTGACGTTGGTGTTCTGGGTGCCGACCGGGGGCGTGTACTCGAAGCTGCCGTTGGCGTTCACGGTCACGTTCGCGCTGTTCGCGGAGACGAGGCTGGCGGTCTTGGTGTCTGCGGCGTCGACGTCGGTGTCGTTCTGGCTCACCACGTTGCCGGTGAGGGTGACGACCGGGCCGGTGCCGGTGGTGCCCAACACGGCTTTCGTGTTGCCCACGACACCGGTGTAGGTGCCGTCGTTCACGGCGACGGGTGCGTCGTTCACGCCCGTGACGGTGATCGTCACGGTCGCGTTCGACGTGACCCCCGAGCCGTCGACCATCGTGTAGCTGAACGACGTGTCCCGGGTCGAGCCGACCTGCAGGTCCTGGAACGACGCGCCCGGCGTGAACGTCACGTTCGTGCCGTTGTTCGTGAGCGACCCGCCGTTCGAGAGCGCCCCCACCGACTGCACCGTCTTGGAGTCCCCGTTGTCGGGATCGGTGTCGTTGCCCAGCACGTCGATCGCGACGTTGGTGGCGTCCTCGTTCATCGTCGCGGTGTCTGCGACCGCGGTCGGCGCATCGTTCTGCCCCGTGATCGTCACCGTCACCGTCGCCGACGCCGTCGCCCCCTGGCTGTCGACCATCGTGTACGTGAACGCGTCGGTGGCGGTGGCCCCGGCCTTCAACGAGTTGAACGCCGCGCCCGGGTCGTAGCCCACGAACGTCCCGAACGACTGGGCCTGACCCAACGTGCCGGTGTTGTTCACCGACTGCACCGTCTTCGAGTCGCCCGCATCCGGGTCGGTGTCGTTGGCCAGCACGAACACCATGACCGGGGGCCCGTCCTCACCCACCGACGCCGTGTCGTCCACCGCCACCGGGCTGTCGTTCTCCCCCGTGACCGTCACCGTCACCGTCGCCGTGGCCGTCGCCCCGTTCGCATCGACCACCGTGTACGTGAACGTGTCCGTCGCCGTCGCGCCGACCCCCAACGACTCGAACGCCCCGTTCGGGTCATAGGTGACATCGGTGCCGTTGTTCGTGACCGACCCCAACGTCCCCGTCGTGCCCACCGACTGCACCGCCTTCGTGTCGACGAGATCCGCGTCCGTGTCGTTGGCCAGCACATCCACCGTCACCGCCGGCCCGCCCTCGTTCACGCTCGCGCTGTCATCCACCGCCACCGGCGCGTGGTTGATCCCCGTCACCGTGATCGTCACCGTCGCCGTCGACGTGGCCCCGTGGGGATCGACGGCGGTGTAGGAGAAGGTGTCGGTCGCGCCGGGAACGGCGGCCGGCCCGAACAGCGAGTTGGGGTCGTTGGGGAACTGGTTGTTCGGGTCATACGTGATGTTGGTGCCGTTGTTCGTCACCGAACCGAGCGTCCCCGTCGTGTCCACCGACTGCACCGACAACGTGTCGGTCGTGTCCGGGTCGGTGTCGTTGCCGAGCACGTCCACGGTGATCGCCGGCCCACTCGCATCCACCGTGCCCGAGTCCGCGTTCGCCGTCGGCCCGTCGTTCGCCCCAGCGACCGTCACCGTCACCACCGCCGACGCCGTGTTCCCGACCGCATCGACCATCGTGTACCCGAACGTGTCCGACGCGCTCTCCCCCACCGCCAACGACTCGAACGCCCCGTTCGGGTCATACCCCACATCGTCGCCGTTGTTCGTCACCGACCCCGACGTGCCCGCCGTATCCACCACCGTGACCGTCTTGCTGTCCCCGGTGTCAGGATCCGTGTCGTTGCCCAACACGTCGACGTTCACCCCCGGCCCGTCCTCACCCACCGACCCGGTGTCCGCGTTCGCCGTCGGCGCCGACGTGTAGTTCGCCTCCAACGCCCCCCGATCGCAGTTCACACCGATCGGCCGCGGCGCCCCCGTCGCATCCAAGGGCCCACCCGGCCCGCACGTCGGACCCGTCCCGATCACACCGATCGCCGCCGACCCCGGGTTCGGACGGTGGTACGGCACCACGGTCGCGCTCAACGGCGCCAGATCCACCTCGGGCACGGTCACATCACCCGGGCCACCGAACCCGCACGACCCGTCGCTGTCCAAGTTGTACCCACCGTTGGACACCACGCTGCCCGAGCAATCCGGACCCGACAGCTGCTCGTTGATCAGATCAGCACCCGAGTTCGTCACCCCCGGCCCACTGATCCCGCCCCCTGTGTTCGCCGTGATCGTCGAGTACGACACGTTCAACGTGCCCGCCACGCTCGCCCCACCCGCACCATTGCCCGACAACGTCACGCTCTCCAGGTGCAACACGGCACCCGCCGCCACCCGCGCCCCCGCACCCCCGTTCGCGAAGCCCGCCCCCCGGAACAACCGCGCCCGACCACCATGCACATCGATGCCCGGCCCCGACGCCCCCGTGAACGCGAACCCATACAGATCCGTCTGCCCACCCCGCACATCGATCGCCGCTTCCTGCCCGCCCGCGTCGACCCGCACCCCCGGGCTCGCGCCCTCGATGTTCACCCCGTGCTCCGTCACGAACAGATCGAGATCCCCGGCGGCGTTCGTGTCGTCCACACCGCTCACGGTCAACGCGTAGGTGCCCGACGGCACCGCGATCGTGACCGCCTTCGTGCCCGTCGCCGCGTTCGCCTCGTCGATCGCCGCGCGCAACGAGCAATCCCCCACCCCCACCGTCATCTCACACACACCATCAGCCGGGTTCACATCCGAACCATCCACGGTGGTGTTCACCGCGATGATCCGCGGCGACTCGCACGCCGTCAGCAACACCCCCGCCCCCACCAACAGCAACGGCCACAACAACAGCCGCGCCCGAGACGACGAACCGGAACGAGACGTGACCGCCATGCCAACCATCCTTGGCCCCAAGCACCGGCCCTCCAGCCAGCGCAGACCACTCACACTACCAGCGCCATCCGTCGCCCCCCAGCCGCCGGACCGGCACCGGGCGATCGCTGACCCGCGCCGAGCCCGTCGAGCCCCGCGTCCGCAGCCCCATGCGACGTGGGAGCATGGGAGCACGTCGCCGCCGAGGGAGGACGCGAGGATGGTCGCGAGCACGGTCGAGGTGATCTCCGTGAACGTCGGCGTCCCCGCCGTCCTCGCGGACGAGCAGCATCAGCGGGTGTACAGCGCGATCGCCAAACGACCCGTCGCCGAAGGCACCGTGCTCTGGCTCTCCATCGGCAACCTGGCCGGCGACGCGCAGGCGGACCTCACCGTGCACGGCGGGCCCGACAAGGCCGTGTACTCCTACCCGTCCGAACACCTCGACCGCTGGTCGAGCGAGCTTGGCGAGGCGCTGGGGCCGGCGCCGTTCGGCGAGAACCTCTCCACGGTGGGGGTGTCCGAGACCGACGTGCACATCGGCGACGTGTGGCGGTGGGGCGACGCCGTGTTGCAGGTCTGCCAGCCGCGGTGGCCGTGCTTCAAGCTCGCCCTGCACCGCCGACGGGCGGACATCCAGCAGCGCATGCGGGCGAACGGCCGGACCGGGTGGTACCACCGCGTACTCGAACCAGGGGAAGTCGTGGTCGGGGCGCCCCTCGAGATCCTCGCCGAGGACCCCGCCCGCCTCACCGTCGCGGACGCGCCCGCGGCCATGGCGGACCGCCACCGCGGGAGTGGCGCG
>CAYUOL010000170.1:0-3610 GCA_964446345.1 uncultured Iamiaceae bacterium
ATGTCGTGGACGTCGCCCTTGACGGTGGCGAGGACGATGCGGCCCTTGCCGCCGGAGTCGTCCTTCTCCATCATCGGCTCGAGGTACGCGACCGAGGCCTTCATGGTCTCGGCGGACTGGAGCACGAAGGGCAGCTGCATCTGCCCGCTGCCGAACAGGTCACCGACCACCTTCATGCCGGCGAGGAGGATGTCGTTGATGATGGCGAGCGGCGTGTGGCCCTCGGCGATGGCCTGGTCGAGGTCGGCCTCGAGCCCGTCACGCTCGCCGTCGATGATGCGCTGGCTGAGGATCTTGTCGATCGGCCAGTCGGTGCGGTCCTCCCGGACCACCTCGGCCGCGCTCACGTCGGCGAACACCTCGAGCAGGGTCTGCAGCGGGTCGTACGCCGGCTCGTCGTCGGTCGCCGGGCGCCGGCGGTCGTAGATGAGGTCCAGGCAGACCGTCAGCTGCTCTTCGGGGATCTTGTTGAGCGGCATGATGCGCGCGGCGTGCACGATCGCCGAGTCGAGGCCGTGCTGCACGGCTTCGTGCAGGAACACCGAGTTGAGCACGTGGCGGGCCGCCGGCTTCAGGCCGAACGACACGTTGGAGAGCCCGAGCGTCGTGTACGCGCCGGGGATCTCCTCTTTGATGCGCTTGATCGCATCCATGGTCTCGATGGCGTCGCGGCGCAGGTCGTCGTCGCCCGTCGACAGCGGGAAGGTCAGCGCGTCGAAGATCAGGTCGCTCTCCTCGAGCCCGTAGCGGTCGACGGCGAGGTCGCGGATGCGATGGGCGATGCGCATCTTCCACTCGACGTCGCGCGCCTGGCCCTCCTCGTCGATGAGCAGGCAGATCACCGCGGCGCCGTACTCGCGGGCCAGCTTGAACACGCGGTCGAGGCGGGAGCCCTCGTGCTCGCCGTCTTCGAGGTTGGCGGAGTTGAGGATGGCCCGCCCGCCGACCCACTTGAGCGCGGCCTCCATCACCTGGGGCTCGGTCGAGTCGAGCACGAGCGGCGCGCTGGACTGGGTCGCGAAGCGCTGCGCGACCTGGTCCATGTCGAGCGTGCCGTCGCGGCCGACGTAGTCCACGCACACGTCGATGACGTGGGCGCCCTCCTTCACCTGGTCCTTGGCCATCTGCACGCAGAGGTCCCAGTCCTCGGCCAGCATCGCCTCGCGGAACTTCTTGGAGCCGTTCGCGTTGGTGCGCTCGCCGATGATCATGAACGACGTGTCCTGGAAGAACGGCACGTGCGAGTAGATCGAGGTGGCACCGGGCTCGTAGTCGATCGTGCGCGGTGCGACCTCGAGGTCTGCGCACGCATCGACCACGGCCTTCAGGTGCGCCGGGGTGGTGCCGCAGCAGCCGCCGATCACGCTGATGCCGAGCTCGGTCACGTGCTTGTGGTGGTAGTCGGCGAGCTGCTCGGGGGTGAGGTCGTAGTGCATCTGACCGTCGACCACCGAGGGCATGCCGGCGTTGGGGAGGCACGAGATCGGACGCCGCGAGTGCTGGGACAGGTAGCGGAGGTGCTCGCTCATCTCTCCCGGCCCGGTCGCGCAGTTGATGCCCACGATGTCGGGCTGGAGCGCATCGATGGTCCCGAGCGCCGCGGCGATCTCGGTGCCGAGCAGCATGCGCCCGGTCGTCTCCATCGTCACCTGGATCTGGATCGGGACCTGGCGGCCCACTGCTGCCATCGCGCGCCGGGCGGCGATCATCGACGCCTTGACCGTGAGCAGGTCGAAGTGGGTCTCGAAGAGCAGCAGATCGACACCGCCCTCGAGCAGCCCCCGCACCTGGATCTCGTAGAGGTCGCGCAGCTCGTCGAAGGGGATCTGGCCGAGCGTCGGCGACTTGGTGCCGGGACCCATCGAACCGGCCACCCAGCGGGGCTTGTCGGGCGTGCTGAAGTCGCTCGCGACCTCTTTCGCGAGACGGGCGGCGACCTCGTTGAGCTCGTGCGCCCGGTGGGCGATGCCGTACTCGCCGAGCGGCGGGCCGAACGCCCCGAAGGTGCACGTCTCGATGACGTCGCAGCCCACCTCGAGGTAGTTGGCGTGCAGCTCCTTGATCACGTCGGGCCGTGTGACGACGAGCAGCTCGTTGCAGCCCTCGTACTCGGCCCCGCCGAAGTCGTCCTCGGTGAGGTTCTTCTCCTGGACGCCCGTGCCGAAGGCGCCGTCGTAGATGACGACCCGCTGGTTCACGGCGTCGAGGTAGCTGCTCGCAGGACGGGTGGGACTGCTCATCGGGGGATCTCCTTGCGCGCGGAAGAGAGGATCTTCGCCGCGAGCCGGAGCCACCAGGCCCTTCCCATCAGGTCAGCTTTCGGTCCGGACAGCGTAGCAGCCGCGCCCGACGATCCTACGGTGCTTCCCCGGGCGCCCGGATGCCGGTGTTCGGTCCCGCTCAGGCCGCGGGTGCCGGCACCGTCGGGGGTCCGCCACGGTTGCGGACGCGCTCCAGCGAACGTCGGACGATCCCCGGCGACGGTGGGGGTTCGTCGTCACCCTCACCCGGGAGGCTGCGGTTGGGGCGCAGCTCGAGGTACATCGCCTTGCCGGCGCCGAGGATCGGCACGGCGAGCATGGCCCCGACGATCCCCGCGATCGAGAAGCCGGCGATCGTCGCCACCATCGTGGCGAGGGGCGAGATGTTCATCGCCTTGCCGAGGATCACGGGCAGGAGCACGTTGTTCGCGAAGGTGATGTAGAGGACGAACACCACCGCGGCGATGACGCCGGTCGTGGCGCCCTGGGTGAACGCCACGAGCACGAAGAGGATGCCGCCGATCGCGCCGCCCACCTGGGGCACGAGGTTCCACACGGCGGCCCACACCGCGAGCAGGGGGCTGAGCGGCACGCCGAGGACCAGCCCGGTGATCAGCACCTGCAGGCCCTGGAGCGTCGCGAGCAGCAGCGAGCCCGCGAAGTAGCGACCGATGACCTGGCCGAGGATCTCCCCGAGGCGCTGCGACGTGGCGCGCCGCTCGGGAGGGATGAGCCGCTGGGCGCCGCTCACGAGCCACGGCCCGTCGATGAGCAGGGCGATCATGATGAGCGTCGCCGCGACGGCGTCGAGCAGGATCGCCGTGATCGACTCCGCGGCGTTCGAGATCTGGGTCGTGTCGCCCGCGAGCTGCTTCGGGAGCTTCGCCGCCCACTGCTGGATCTTCTGGGGCGCCTGGTTCTCCTCGAGCGTCGGGCCGATGAGGGGCAGGTCCTTCAGCGTGTCGAGCACGTGGGGCAGGTCGCGCTGGAACGACCGCGCCTGGTCGACGGTCTGGGGGCCGAGCAGGGCGATGCCACCGGCGATGACGAGCAGCACCGTGCCCATCATCAGGCCGACCGCGTAGCCGCGGGCCATCGAGAAGCGCTGTTGGATCTTGTCGATCACGGGATCGAGCGCGAAGGCGAAGAGCGCGGCGAGCACGAGCAGGGTGGCGAGCACGCCGCTGGTGGCGATGCCGGCGATCATGCCGAGCACGACCATCGTGACGATCGCGACCACGACGGGCTGCACGTCGAGATCGACGATGCGCAGGTGGCTGCCGCGCGCCGGGAGGCCCTGGATCATGGCGGGGGCCTGAGGGGAGGGGGCGGTGGTGCCGGTGGCGGCG
>CAYUOL010000170.1:3710-13636 GCA_964446345.1 uncultured Iamiaceae bacterium
GGCGTGATCGTCGGTGGTGTCGAGGGCCGGGTCGTCGGCGCCCGCAGCATCACCCGAGGAGCCAGGCACGATCGGTACTGTACCGAGCGATGTCAGCGCCATCGGGGACCACCGACCAGGGTGGGGTCCCACCCGCCCCGTCGGCCGCCGGCTCGGACGGTCCCGTGGCGGACGGGCCGGTCCGGCTGCGCTTCTCCCCGTACTCGATCGTGCGCGCGGTGCTCGTGGTCGTGGCCGCGCTCATGGTCCTCGCGCTCGTGCGCGCCGCGAGCACGACGTTGTGGTGGCTCGCGATCGCGGCGGTCGTGGCGGCGATGTACCAACCCGCGGTGCTCTACCTGCAGCGGTACATGAAGGCGTGGATCGCGATGATCCTGGTGCTCGTCGTGGTGCTCGGCGCCACGGGCTTGATCGGGTACAAGGGCTTCGACGAGCTGCGCAGCCAGTTCGAGACGGTGCGCACGAACGCGATCAACGCCGCCCGCGACGCCGAGGCCTCCAAGCAGCTCGGCGAGGTGGCGAAGGAGTTCGGCCTCACCGCGAAGGTCACCCAGGCCTTCGAGGACCTGCCGTTCGCCATCAGCGACCAGGACGCCGCCTCCGCGGTGCAGACCGCGGCATCGAGCGGTGGGGCGCTGTTCGCGATCGGGACGCTCGCGGTGCTCATGTTGATCTTCGGCCGGCGCATCGTCCGCTCGACGGTCGATCAGATCGACGACCGCGTCGTGCGCGCCCGCGTCACGCGGCTGCTGAAGACGTCCTACGAGATGTCCTCGCGCTACGCCTACCTGATGGCTGCACGCGCGCTCGTGGTGGGCTTCGTCGCGTTCGGGATCGCGTCGCTGCTGCACCTCGACGCGCCGACCGCCATCGCCGTGTGGTTCGCGGTCATGAGCCTGCTCCCCGGCTTCGGGTTGGTGCTCGCGGCGCTCCCGCTCGTCGCGTACGAGGCCGTGACAGCGCTGCCGGTCGCCGTGCTGATGTTCTGCGCGGCGCTCCTCGTGCAGGTGGGCGACATCGTGTTCGTGCAGCGGCGCATCGAGGCGGCGTCGATGCGGCTGGGGCCGAGCATCACCCTGATCGCCGCGCTCGTGGGGCTGCAGCTCTACGGCATCGGTGGGCTGCTCGTGGTGCTCGGGTTCGTGCTCTTCGGCCTGGCGGCGCTGCGCACGCTCACGCGCGATCACCCCGACGCGTTCACCGCCGTGCGGGCCCTCGTCACCGTCGACGCCTGAGGCGGTCGGTCGGCGGCGGGTCGTGCGTAGGCTCCCCGCGATGAAGATCTACACGCGCAAAGGCGACGACGGCACCACGGGTCTCCTCTACGGCGGTCGGGTCCGCAAGGAGTCGGTGTGGCCCGCGGCGTACGGCTCGGTCGACGAGGCGCAGTCCGTGCTCGGCGTGGCCCGCGCCGCGGCTGGTCCGTCGCCGTTGGCCGAGCTCATCGTCGACGTGCAGCGCGACCTCTGGGTGCTCATGGCCGAGCTCGCCACCGATCCGGCCAACCGGGCCAAGCTCGAACCCGGCACCGGACTCGTCACCGCGGAGATGGTGACGAACCTCGAGTCGATCATCGACGCGATGTCCGCCGAGTTCGACCCCCCGACCGAGTTCGTCGTGCCCGGCGAGCACCTCGTCGCCGCGCACCTCGACGTCGCCCGCACCGTCGTGCGCCGCGCGGAGCGCGACACCGCCACGGCGTTCGGCACGATCCCGGAGGGCTCGCCGGCGGCGTCGTCCCAGTGCCTCGCCTACCTCAACCGCCTGAGCGACCTCCTGTGGACGCTGGCGCGATGGCAGGAGAGCCAGGCGGGCACCTCGCGCCCCTCGAAGCAGGCGTAGCCCCGACCAGACGCGGCCGGGAGACGGGACAACCGTCGCGGTCCCGGCCGGTAGGCTCTGGCGGCCTGCACCCGCACGGTCCGTCGCAGGTCAGCCGAACCCGCGAGGTGCATCGTCGTGTTGCAGGTCTCTCTCGAGAAGGACATCCCCGGCGACGTCGAGGCGGTGATCGTCCCGGCGTGCAGCGACCGGCTCGGCACCGGTGACGCGAACGGGACGGATTGGGGGTACCTGCGCTCCCGCGGGTTCGAAGGGCGCGCGGATCAGGTCTTCACGTTGCCGGGCGCGCGGGCCGGGGCGGCGGTGATCATGGTCGGGCTCGGGCCGTCGGCCGACGTCGGGCCGTCCTCGATCCGTCGAGCGTCGGCGAGCGCGACGCGAGCGGCCCTCCGTCATCGCGTGGTGGCGAGCCACCTGCTCGACGCGCTGCCCGAAGGCACCGACGCGGCGGGCAAGGTCGCCGCGGCGCAGGCCCTCGCCGAGGGATCCGTGCTCGGCGCCTACCAGTTCACGAGGTACAAGTCGAAGGCCGACCCCGACAAGCTCGAGCGCGTGGCCGTCATCGGCACGGGTGGGAAGCGGGTGCAGAGCGCCCTCGCCCTGGGTCAACGCATCGGCGAGGGCATCGTGATCGCCCGCGACCTGGTCAACGAGCCCGGCGGCTCGATGACGCCCGTGCGCCTCGCCGAGGCGGCGGTCGAGATCGCCGAGCGCGAGGGACTGCAGATCACCGTGCTCGGCCTCGACGAGATCCGTGAAGCCGGCCTCGGTGGCCTGCTCGGCGTCAACCGCGGGTCGGCGCAGCCGCCGCAGTTCATCGAGCTCAGCTACGCGCCGGCGACCCCGCGGGGCCACCTCGCCCTCGTCGGCAAGGGCATCACGTTCGACTCGGGCGGGCTCTCGATCAAGACCGGCGCCGGCATGATGACGATGAAGAGCGACATGGGTGGCGCCGCCGCGATCCTCGGCGCGTTCTCCGCCATCACCGCCGTCGCCCCGCGGGTGCGCGTGACCGGCTACATCCCGGCGACCGACAACATGACGGGCAGCGACGCCACCCGGCCGGGCGACGTGCTGAAGATCCGCAACGGCAAGACGGTCGAGGTGCTCAACACCGACGCCGAAGGCCGTCTCATCCTCGCCGACGCGCTGTCGCTCGCGTCCGAGGCGAAGCCCGATGCGATCGTCGACCTCGCCACGTTGACCGGTGCGGTCGAGGTGGCGCTGGGCAACCGCATCGCCGGGTTGATGGGCAACGACGAGGCGTGGATCGATCAGGTGCGCGCCGCGGCCGGGGCCGTCGGCGAGCGGGTCTGGCCCCTGCCGCTGCCCGAGGACTACCGCAAGCGCATCGACTCCGACGTGGCCGACCTGCGCAACATCAGCCGCACCACCGACGGCGGCAGCCTCACCGCCGGGCTGTTCCTGCGCGAGTTCGTGGGCGAGGGCATCCCGTGGGCGCACCTCGACATCGCCGGCGCCGCGTGGAGCAACGACGTCGACGGCGAGGTCGTGAAGGGCGGCACCGGCTTCGGCGTGCGCACGCTCCTCGAGCTCGCGAAGCACTTCAAGAAGCCGCGCTGAGACGGCACCTGCGGCGCGAGCCGCTCGACCGAGTCGGCACGCCCGGACGGAGCGGCCGGTCGCCGCCGAGCTCGGATCGCCGCCGCGGGCTCGTGGCCCGCCACGTGGGTGGCTCGATGATCCGGTCACCGTCGTGCCCTCCGGGTGGGCCGACGGCCGCGGGACGTCTAGCTCCCTTGGGTCAGCGCCCGGTGAGCTCGGCGACGATCGGGGCGAAGGCCTTGGCCTGTGCGGCGGGGATCACGTGGTACGAGTAGCCCCAGCGCTCGCGGCGCTCGTGCAGGCGGTCGGCGATCTGCTGTGGTGAGCCGATGAGGCTGAGCGGCGACTCGAGCACGTCGGCGGGGCTCGCCTCGAACGCCGGCGCCACCGCTTCGGCGTAGCCGTCGGCGTCGTCCGTGATCTCGGCGATCGCCAGCCAGGCGTTGAGCTCGAGCTGGTCGAAGCGGTCGCCCGCTCCCTCCTTCACCCACGCGACCTTCTGATCGATGCTCGCCGCGAGGCCGTCCTGCGCCGCGGCGGCGTCGACCTCGCCCGAGTGGATGGACGCGTTGACGCCGACGATGTCCGCGTTGGCCCCGGCGAAGCGCAGCAGGCGAGGGGCGCCGCCGCCGATGACGATCGGGGGCCCACCCGGGCGGAAGGGCTTCGGGGTGCCCTCGAGGTCGGTGACCGTGTAGTGCTCGCCGGCGAAGTTCACCGGCCCGTCGGCGAACAGGGCCCTGAGCACCTGGAGGTGCTCGATCATCCGGCTGACCCGTACACCGGGACGGTCCATCGGGATGCCCGAGTGCTCGTAGTCGAGCGCCTTCCAGCCCGCGCCGATCCCGAGCTCGAAGCGACCCTCTGAGAGCTGGTCGATCGTCGCGAGCTCGCGGGCGAGCACCACGGGGTGGCGGAAGTCGCAGTCGAGCACGAGCGAGCCGACGTTGATCGTGGTGGTGACGACCGCCGCCGCCGCGAGTGCCGCGATGGGCCCGGCGCCCTCGTCGAAGTGGTCCGGGACGAACACCGTGCTGTACCCCAGGGCCTCGACCTCGCGGAACGTGTCGGCCCAGCTGAGGCCTTCGAAGCGCTCGTGGACCTCGGTGGCGAAGCGGAAGCGACGGGGATGAGGAGCAGCCATGGCGCTGTGTCTAGCCGAGCCGATCCGGCGGCGTGCGCGTTTCGGGGGCGCACGACGCCGGCATCTCTCCTGCTGGCCGGTGCATCGGGACAGCGCTGGCAGGATGGGTGGATGGACGACACCGAGTGGCCTCCTCCTGAGGGCGTGTGCCCCATGCCCGACTGCAACGGCTGGGTGACCGCGCTCGCGCTCCAACTCGATCCCCGCGGCGAGGGCGAGTGCGGGCGCTGCGGCAACTTCTTCGTGTACCGCAGCGGCCGGTGGGTCCACGTCGACCAAGCCCCGGACAAGCCGCCTCCCGCCTGAGCCGAGGTGCCCGTCGGTGCTCAGCCGGAGCGCCCGAGGCTGGGTTCCCTCCACGTGGTGAGCTCGGTCGAGATGTTGGACGGGGTCGCGGAAGACGAGCCAGGCGCGGCCGGGGTCGCCGGATCGCGTTGCGCCCGGACCGCGAGCTGGTGCCAGCCCTGGGCGAGCTCGGTCGGTCGTCGGGCGGACAGGCGCCGCGGTCGAGCGCGGTGCCCGCTCGCTGGGCATCGACCGAGCACGGTGGCGGCGGGGTGGTGGACCGGCCCCGCCCTGGCGCCACGTTGCTTGCGGGAGGCGACGCGGCGACGGGTTCGGGGAGGGCCCGTGGGGATCATGCGGCGCCGTCGCCCGCGTGGGGCTCGGCGATCGGTTGGCCGATCGCGGGCGGGCGTTCGGGGGGCGTCGCGCCGGTCGAGGCGTCGGCGAGGCCGTGCTGCTCGGCGGCCCACCGCACGGCGTCGAACGCGATGGCGGGGTGGAAGCGCCACCGGTGCAGCTGCTTCTCGGCGCTGTGCACGTCTTCCCCGAGCTCGAGCAGCGAGAGCGCCAGGGTGCGGGCGCGCGCCTTGTGGTCCTGCGGGGCGCGGGCGCTCTGGTGGCGCTCGACCTCTTCGTCGTGCGCGGCGCGCAGGCGCTCGGGCACCCGCAGCAGCTGGCGGCGCGTCAGGGTCGGCATCTTCGTGCGCACGATCAGCAGAGACGGTCCGGCGATCTGGAGGAACCCGAACTGGATGAGCCGGTTCACCGTGTTGGCGAACGGCGAGTGGTTGCCGCCGCGGCCACCGACGCCGATCGCCCGTGGCGCGTCGAGCAGGTCGAGCTCGTACCGCTCGGGGTGCTCGTCGAAGCCGGCGACGAGGTGGCGCAGCAACCACAGGGCGCTCGGCCCGAGCACCGGCAGCCAGTAGCGCTCGGCGTACGACGAGCGCGGGTCGTGGCCGAGCCGATCCACCAGTGGATCGGGCCACGGGCACAGCGTGACGCTCCGCTGCTCGAGCAGCTCCCTGGTCGCCAGCGTCGCCGCGGACGAGCGGGTGGCCGCCGGCGGGTGGATGGCGGGCGTGTCGCCTCCGCTCGTCGGCCTCGCGACGGGGTGCAGGCGCGGCGGGGGCGCGGCCCCGCCCGGCCTCGGGGGTGGCAGCGGCGCGGGCGAGGGGCGCGCCGAAGGAGGGGGTTCGGGGGCAGACATGGGCACTCCTGAGGGGAGAGAGGCCGACGGGCGACCGGCGGCGACTACGGGGGTGGGACAGGCGACGGGGCCCGGGAGGAGCTCCATGCCCAACGAGGCACATCATGCACTTTCGATGTGTTTCGCTGACCTTCGCACCTGCGCGACGGCGGTGTCAAGCGCCGCGCGGCCTGGCAGGCTGAGGAGGTGCCCCCCGACGACGTCGTCCCCCGCGATCCCGAGCTCGTCGTCGACGCGGCCCGGCGCATCGCCGCCGCCGAGCGGATCGTCGTGCTCACGGGCGCGGGGATCTCGACCGACAGCGGCATCCGGGACTTCCGGGGGCCCGACGGGGTGTGGACCAAGAACCCCGAGGCCGAGAAGATGGCGACGCTGCAGGTGTACGTCAGCGATCCCGAGATCCGGAAGAAGGCCTGGCAGAACCGCTTGCACTCCGAGGTGTGGCGGGCCGGCCCGAACGACGGGCATCGGGCGCTGGTCACCCTCGAGCAGACGGGTCGCCTCCACACCCTCATCACGCAGAACATCGACGGGCTGCACCAGGCCGCCGGCAGCGACCCGGCCCTGGTCATCGAGGTGCACGGCACCGTCCACGAGGTCGCGTGCCTGTCCTGCGACGACCGCGCGCCGATGGAGCGGGCCCTCGACCGCGTGCGGGCGGGCGAGGAGGACCCGCCGTGCCGATCGTGTGGCGGCATCCTGAAGTCGGCCACGATCTCGTTCGGGCAGAACCTCGTCGAAGCCGACCTGATCCGCGCCTTCGCCGCCGCCGAGCAGTGCGACCTCTTCCTCGCGATCGGTTCGAGCCTCGCGGTCTACCCGGCGGCCGAGACCGTGCCCACCGCCGTGCGCGCCGGGGCGGATCTGATCATCCTGAACGCGCAGCCCACCCCCTTCGACCGGTACGCCGACGTGGTGCTGCACGACTCGATCAGCGCCGTGCTGCCGCGCCTGGTGGGGGGCTGACGCCGGCGCGAGGTCCGGGGCGGGGGAGGGCAGCGGTAGAGTCCCCGCCCGTGGATGTGCTCGAAGGGCCGATGGCCGTGCTCGGCGTGGTGCTCGTGGTGAGCGGCATCATGAAGCTGGCCGACACGGCGCCGACCGAAGCGATGTTCGGTGCGATGAGGCTGCCCGACTCCGGGCTCGTGGTTCGCCTGGTGGCGCTGTACGAGATCGTCGTCGGCGTCGGGGTGGTCGTTTTCGGTGGCCGGGTGTTCGCCGCCCTCGTCGGCGCCTCCTACGCCGTGTTCACGATCGTGAGCGCGACCTTGCTGGCCCGCGGTGAGCGTTCCGTGTCCTGCGGGTGCTTCGGCCGGTCGTCGGCGACGATCTCGCCGATCCACGTCGCGGTCGACGCGATCGCCACGGCCATCGCCGTGCTCGCGACGATCGTCGGCGTGCCGGCGTTCCTCGACCTCGCGGGTGACCTGCCCGGCGCCGGCATCCCACAGGCGCTGCTTATCCTGCTGACCGCGGCGCTCACGATCGCCGTGCTCACGGTGCTGCCCGAGACGATGCAGGCGGCCCGGCGCACGCCGGCCTCGTCGTCGTCCGGTGCCGTCCCGACCTTCGGTCTCACCGGGGACGCGCCATGACCCCGGCCCCGATCCCGACCCCGATCCCGACCCGTCCCCCGACCCCGCAGGAGCTGCCGTGCTCGCGCTCGTGATCCTCCTGGCCCTCGCGGTCGCGCTGCTCGGCGTGCTCGTCGTCGGGCTCCTGCGCAGCCACGCGGAGGTCCTGCGGCGCCTGCACGAGCTCGGCGCGGGCGTGTACGACGACAGCGACGACTCGGTCGGCACCACCGGCGTCACCACGCCCGTCGAGATCAAGACCCAGCCCGGCGTCGCCGAGCCCCGCCCCATCGCCAACGAGCCGGCGTCGGCCCAGGCCGCGGCGACGGCCCACGACATCAGCGGCGCGACGCCCGACGGCGGTGCGATCGCAGTGGCCGTGAAGGGCACGAAGCACACGACGCTGCTCGCGTTCCTCACGACCGGCTGCAGCACGTGCCAGGGCTTCTGGCAGGCGTTCGGCTCCGGCGAGGCCGACGCGCTGCCCGGGCGCGACACGCGCCTGGTCATCGTGACGGGCGGCGCCGACCGCGAGAGCCCCGCCGCGGTGCAGGCGATCGCCCCGCCCCGCCACACGACCGTGATGTCCTCGGAGGGCTGGGACGAGTACGAGGTGCCCGCCAGCCCGTACTTCATCCTCGTCGACGGCCCCACGAGCCGGATCATCGGCGAGGGAGCGGCCGCCTCGTGGACGCAGGTGTTCGAGCTGCTGAGGAACGCCGTCGCCGACGCGGGCATCGACCCGGCCGGCCGGGCGCTCACGACCCCGACGCCACCCGGACGCATGAACAACGTCGAGCGGGCCGACCGCGTCCAGCGCGAGCTCGCCGCGGCCGGCATCGAGCCGGGGCACGCCAGCCTGTACCCGACGCACGGCGACGTGTTCCCCGAGGGCCAGGCCACCGACAACGCCGACGCGCCGACGAACGGGAGAGCCTGATGGCGAGGATCACGGCCCACGGGCTGTCCGCGGAGACCCCGAACGGGTGGGACGGCCAGATCTACATGCGCCAGCCGTTGCCGGCGGAGGCGCTCGTGCAGAGCGAGGCCGCGACCGCGGGTCTCGAGCCGGCCGTGGGCGAGTCGACGGCGCCGATCGTGCACCTCGCGAACTTCGCGCTGCCGGCCGACCGCGCCGACTTCGGGGGCGGGGCCGTCGAGCTCATGGAGTCCGGCGCGGTGTTCATCGCCTTGATCGAACACGACCCGGCCGTGGTCGACACCCCGCTGTTCCAGCACCCGGTGCCCTGGCCGCTCTCGCCCGACGACTTCACGCCCGAGCAGATGCAGCGCTCCCTGCCCGGGCAAGCCGGCCTGCAGCGCTTCTTCACGACGAAGGGCCGCGCGTTCTGCCTCTACGTCGTCATCGGCAGCTACCGCACGCGAGCGCTGCTGACCGGCATCGTCAACGACGCGCTGGCCACCGTGGAGATCAGCTGATCCGGCGGCGGCGCCGGCCGGCCCTCGCCGGGCTGGCGGCGACGATGCTCGTCGCCGGCGCGTGCCGCGCCGAGCCCTCCACCTCGGCGTCGCCCACGAGCGTCAGCCGCGGCGCGACGTCGGGCTCGACGAACCGGGCCGTGATCCCGCCGTTCCCGCGCGACCTGGCCCCGTACGCGGGGCTCGGTGGGTGGATCGACGTGTTCAACTTCGCGCCGGCGTACCAGGAGGGCGGCACCCCGCCGCCCCTCACCCCCGACGACGTGGACGAGCTGCACCGCCGGGGCGTCACGACGCTGTACCTGCAGGCCGCTCGGTGGGACGACAAGACCCCGGACGGCATCGTCGATCCGCCCCTGCTCGGGGCGTTCCTGCGGCGCGCCCACGAGCGGGGCATGCGGGTGGTCGGTTGGTACCTGCCGCGCTTCGTCGACGTCGACCTCGACGTGGACCGGGCCACGCAGATCCACGACTTCGTCTGGGAGGGGGAGCGCTTCGACGGCCTCGCGATCGACATCGAGTACACCGAGGGCGAGGCCGACGTCGCCCGTCGCAACGACAACCTGGTGCTGTTCTCCCAGCGCGTGCGCGCGGCCGTCGGCGATGAGCCTCTCGGCGCGATCATCCTCTCGGCGGTGCACCTCGAGGTGATCAACGAGCACTTCTGGCCGGCGATGCCCTATGACCGGCTGCGCCCGCTCTACGACGTGTGGCTGCCGATGGCCTACTGGACCCTGCGCCGCGCGCCCTACGACGACGGCTACGCGTACGTGAAGGACAGCGTCGACCGCCTCCGGGCCGATCTCGCCGATCCCACGGCGCTGATGGCACGGATCGGCGGCATGGCCGACGAGGTGACCGATGA
>CAYUOL010000171.1:0-13566 GCA_964446345.1 uncultured Iamiaceae bacterium
TCGTCCGCACGCCCGTGGTCGTCCCGGCCGACGAGCCGGCCGCGCCGCCGACCGCCGCCGCGGCGCCCTCCGTCGCTGCGAACAGGGCGGCCGGGGGCGGCGAGCCGGAGACCGGGTCGTTCGACGACTCGTTCGACGGTTCTTTCGACGGCTCGTTCGCGGGCTCGTTCGACGGCTCGTTGGACGGGGGCCTCACGCCGGCGGATGCCGGCGCGGGGGTGAGGTCGGGCGGGCTCGCGGGCGCCGGCGTGGGCATCGGCGCGGCGACCTTCCTCGGCCTCTCGGACGACGCCGCACCGGATCCGCACCGGGCGAACGGTGCGAACGGTGCGAACGGGGCCGGCGGCACCAACGGCGCACGCGGCACGAAGGGTGCGCACGGCGCCGAGGCCGGGCCGACCTTCCTCCGGGCGCCGGGCGCGGGCGGGCTCGACGGCGACGCCGCGCGGGGCACGAGCAGGCCGCAGGACGCCCCGCTCGCGAGCTTCGACGTCGCCGGGTCGGTCGAGTCGGCGCCGTCCGACCCTGCCTTCGATGCCGCCCTCGCGTCCGCCCTCGAGGCCGGGACCCTGGAGGGGGTGACCGTCGAGCCGACGGTGCCCTCCGTCGCGCCCCACCTCGACGCGGCGCCCGCGGCGGGCGACACCTCCGATGTCGACGCCGGGCTCGCGGCGCGACTCGAGACCGCGTTCGCCGCGGCCGGCGTCGCGGGGTCGCCGTCCGAGGGTGCCACCGCGCGGCCGACGCGATCGCTGTACTCCACGACGCCCGCCGCCCGCCTCCACGAGCGCCGCGCCCGCGCCCCCAAGCCGGTGATCGATCCGCATCAGATCAAGGGCGTCGTCACCAGCCACACCGAGACGCCGCGGGCCGCGCTCGCCTGGATCAGCGCGCTGCTCGTGCTGGCCGCCGGGCTGCAGCAGCCCGGCGACATCGTCGCGGAGACCAAGCTCGACGTGAGCGTGGACGCGCTCACCTTCCTCGGCCGCACCTGGCACCTGTGGGAGCCGGTGGCGGACATGGGCCACGTGCAGAACCAGGCCGTCGGCTACCTGTTCCCGATGGGACCGTTCTTCGCGATCGGTCAGCTGCTCCACGTGCCGCTCTGGATGATCCAGCGCGGGTGGATGGGCCTGCTCCTCGTCGTCGCGTTCTGGGGCCTCGCCCGCCTGGCCGACGAGCTCGAGATCGGGTCGCCGACGTCTCGCATCCTCGGTGCCCTGGCCTACGCGCTCTCGCCGTTCTTCATCGCCCGCATCGGCGCCACGTCCGCCTTCGTCATCGGTGGGGCGATGCTGCCGTGGATCATGGTCCCGCTCGTGCGGGCGTCGCGGAAGGGATCGATCCGGCGCGGCGCGGCGCTCTCGGGCCTCGCGGTGTTCGCCATCGGCGGCATCAACGCCGCGGTGACGCTGGCCGTGCTCGTCGCCCCGTTGGTGTGGCTGCTCACGCGGGAGCGGGGCCGCCGCCGCAACCAGCTGCTCGGTTGGTGGTTGCTCGCCGTCTTCCTCGCCACCGCCTGGTGGATGGTGCCGCTCTTCTTCCAGCTGAAGTACGGCTTCAACTTCCTGCCCTACACCGAGCGGGCCACGACGACGACCGCGTACACCTCGACGCCAGAGGTCCTGCGCGGCACCGCCGACTGGCTGTCCTACCTGCACCTGCGCGAGGGATGGCTGCCGGCGGGCTGGGCGCTCGTCGCTGAGCCGGTCGCCATCATCGGGTCGTGCGCGATGGCGGCCCTCGGCCTCTTCGGCCTGGCGCGTCGCGACCTGAAGCAGCGTGCCTTCCTCCTGCTGTCGTTCCTCCTCGGCGTCGCCATCGTCGGCGCCGGCTACGGCGGGGCGTTCGGCAACCCGGTCGCCGGGTTCGTGCGCACGATGCTCGACGGGCCGGCCGGGCTGTTCCGCAACGTCTACAAGTTCCAGCCGCTCGTGGCGCTGCCGCTCGCGTTCGGCACCATCCACGCCCTGCAGCTGCTGCTCGACTGGTCGCGCGCCGCGCACCCGAAGGCGGCCCACCCGGCGTGGCTCCACACCCGCACGACCCAGCGCCGCATCCACGCCTTCGCGCCGCTGGCGCTGCTCGCGCTCGTGCTGGTCGCGGCGCTCCCGCTGGCGTCGGGCCACCTCGTCTCGGACCGGGGCTTCGAGGAGATCCCCTCGTGGTGGACCGACGTGCAGAAGGCCCAGGAGGAGATGGTGGCGCCGGGGCGGGCGCTGATCCTGCCGGGCATCCCGGCCGGCGACTACACGTGGGGCCGCACGCTCGACGAACCGCTCCAGACCACGACCGACACGCCCTGGGCGTTGCGCAGCCTCATCCCGCTCGGCGGCCCGGGCTCGACGAGGGTGCTCGACGCGGTCGAGCTCACGATCGAGCGGGGCGGCGACACCGGGCTCATCCCCTTCCTGCAGCGCGCCGGCGTCGACTACGTGGTGGCGCGCAACGACGTGAACTGGCGCGACTGGAACGCCCCGCGTCCGCTGCAGACGCATCGCGCCCTGCTCTCGAGCGGGCTCACGCGCAGCCGCTCGTTCGGCCCGACGCTCCCCCTCGACATCGATCCTGCCGATCCCGGCTTCGCCGTCGACGGCGCCGAGCACGACCTGCACGCGATCGAGCTCTACCGCGTCAGCGCTCCGAAGATGGTCGAGACCTACCCGGTGTCGACCGCCGCCGTCATGAGCGGGGGCCCGGAGGCGACGATGGCCCTGGCCCGGGTGGGCCTCGGCGACCGGGCCACGATCCTCCCCGGCGACCTGCCGGCCGGCAAGGAGCCGCCCAGCACCTGGCTCGTGACCGACACGCTGCGCCGGCGCTACGTCGAGTTCGGCCTCATGCGCAGCAACTTCAGCTACACCCTCGGCGAGGACGAGAACGGTCCCGACGGCAAACCCGTCACGACCCAGCTCGTGCCCAGCAACGGCACGCAGCACCAGACCGTCGCGCGCCTCGAAGGCGTGCGCTCGATCACGGCGTCGTCCTACGGGTCGTGGCTGTACCAGATCCCCGAGGCCGCGCCGTTCAACGCCCTCGACGGGGACTCGAGCACCGTCTGGGTCGCGGGGCCGACGCACACCTCCGAGGGCGAGTGGTGGCGCACCGACTTCGCGGCACCGGTCGACGCCGGCACCGTCCAGGTCCGTCTGCTCGAGGACGGCCCGTGGCGTCCGCGCGTCACCGCGCTGCGGGTCACGACCGAGCGCGGCACGACGGTCTCGAGCACCGTCCCCGACGAATCGCTGCAGACGATCGCCGTGCCCAAGGGCGCCTCGTCGTGGATGAAGATCTCGATCGAGTCCGTCGACGGCGAGACCAGCTCGTCCGCCGGGGCCGGCCTGCGCGACGTCGTGATCCCCGGGGTCACGATGCACCGCGAGCTCGTGACGCCGTCCGAGATGCTGGATCAGTTCTCCGACCCGTCGAAGGCGCCCCCGATCTTCCTGTTCGAGCGCACGACGAGCGACCCGCGCTCGCTGCTGCGCAACGACGAGGAGGTCACCCTCGAGCGCGGGTTCACCGTGCCGCACGACGCCACGTTCGCCATCACCGCCACCGCCACCGCGGTCCCGGGTGACGCGCTGTTCGACCTGCTCCACGGCGACCAGTCGAACGGGCTGCGCATCACCGCGTCGTCGACGCTCTCGTCGCTGCCCGAGTACGACCCGCAGCGCCTGCTCGACGACCGCGACGACACGTTGTGGGCGGCGCAGCCCCCGGACGCCCTGCAGCTCGACGCGCCGGCCGCCCCGGGGCGCGACACGCCGACCGACGTCGGTCCCGACCCGAAGACGGATCAGGTCGCGCCCGTGCCGCAGAAGACGGACGACCACCCGAAGATCCACCTCGAGTGGAACCACCCCCGCGTGCTCGAGTCGGTCAAGGTCACCGCCGCGGCTGGGTTCTCACGGCCCCGCACCTTGAAGATCACCAGCTCGGACGGCGACCGCGAGGCGCACATCGGCCCGGACGGCGTGGCGGTCTTCCCCGCGATCGCGACGAACGCCGTCGACGTCACCTTCCCCGACGTCGACGCCCGCACGACCCGCAACCCCCTCGACGGCTCGCTCACCGCGCTGCCCGTCGGGTTGGCCGGCCTGCGGTTCCCAGGTCTCGAGGACCTCGCGCCGGCCCGACCTGATGTGAACCGACCGATCCACGTCGCGTGCGCCGACGGACCGACGCTGACGATCGACGGCGTCGTGCACCACTTCTCCGTCGACACCTCGGCGGCCGGGATGAGCACGCTGGCCCCCATCCCGATCAAGGACTGCGGACCGGATGTCTCGCCCGAGGACGCGGCCGCCACGACCGGGGCCGTGACCGCCGCGAGCACGGCCGGCTCGGTCACCCTCGGCCGCGGGCAGCACCACCTCAGCGGCGCCCCGGGCAAGGCCCCGTTCAACATCACCACGCTCGTGCTGCGCGATCCCGTCACCGCCGGCGCGCCGGGCGCGGCCTCGGCCAGCGCCGCCGAGTCGCGCGGGGTGCGCATGCTGCAATGGGGCACGGAGGACCGACGGCTCGACATCGACCCCGGCACCGCCTCCTACCTGACCATCGACGAGAACTACTCGAACGGGTGGCGGGCGACGCTCGACGGCCAGACGCTCGATCCGATCCGCATCGACGGCTGGCGCCAGGGGTTCGTGGTGCCCGCCGGGAGGGGCGGCGTCGTGCAGCTCCACTTCGAGCCGGCCAACGCGTACCGCGCCGGCCTGGTCATCGGGGGCCTGCTCGTGCTGCTCCTCCTCGGCCTCGCCCTCGTGCCCGACCGCCAGGTCGTGCGCCCCGGCAAGGTCGACGAGGCGCACCTCCCGTGGTGGCTCTGGACCGGCGCGGCCGCGATCGCCGCCGTGTGGATCGCGGGGGCGGCCGCCGTCCTGCTCGTGCCCGTGTGGTGGATCGGCCGCAAGCACACCAGGGCGCTCCCGGCGCTGGCCGCCGGGGCGATGCTGGCGAGCGGCGCGCTCGTGCTGCTCGGGGCGGGGCACGGCCCGGCGGATCACGTCGGCACCTTCAGCTGGGCCGCCCAGCTGGTGGCCTCGCTCGCGGTCGTCGCCGTCGCGGCGTCGATCACGCACGGCCCGCGCGGCGGGTGGCAGGCGTGGTGGACGGCCCGCGAAGACAGCATCGTGCTGCCGCCGGTGCCGGCCGACGACGAGCCCGGGGTCGCGGGCACGATCAACGGACCAGGCGAGGGAAGGCTGGTCGGCGCGGCAGCGACCGCCCGCTCGTCCAGCGCCGCCGGTACCGGCGCCGGGAGCGTCACTGCGGCCGGCGCGCTGCGCGGCGACGGGCTCCCGCACGTCCCCGGTGCCGCGCCCGAGCCCATGCCCGAGGCGTTCCCCGAGATGCGGCCGGACGCGGTCCCCGACGGGTTCGAGGCCGTGCCGGTGGGCGCGCTGGTGATCGACCTCCGCGACGATCCGGACGGTGCCGGCGCGGCGACGCCTCGCGAGCCGCACGGCGCCGAGGGCCCCCACCGACGCTGAGGCACCGCTGCGAGGCCCCGGGGGCGGGCTCGTCTCCGCGCCCCGACCCGGGCCGAGCCACGGCCCCGTGAGGTGGGCGAGTAGGTTGGCTCGCACCAACGGGGGCCACCGGAGGGGAACAGATCGATGCAGGGACGTCCCGGCACGCGACCGATGAGACCAACGACCACACCGCGCACCACATCTCGCAGGACATCGCGCAGGGCGGTGCGCAGCGCCTCGCGCGAAGCGGTGCGCCGCGCCGAGAGCGGCACAGGGAGCAGCACCGGATGAGCCAGCACGGAACCGAGGTCCTGGCGTGCATCGACTTCTCCGACGCCAGCGACGCCGTCGCCCGCGAAGGGGCCCGCGTGGCCCACACCGCGGGCAACCGCCTGCACCTCGTGCACGTCGCCGCCGGTGAGCCGGCGCTCGCGGGGTACGACAAAGGCCCGGTGAGCGTCCACACGCGCGATGAGCGCGCCGGTGAGCTCGTCGAGGAGCACCAGTCGCTGCGCACCCTCGCCGAGGAGCTCGAAGCCGACCCGGCCTTCGACGGGCTGAAGGTCGTGCCCCTCGTCGTCATGGGACCCACCGCCGACAAGCTCCTCGAGGAGGCCGACCGCATCGACGCCGGCCTCATCGTGGTGGGATCCCACGGGCACGGCAAGCTCCACCAGATGCTGCTGGGCAGCGTGAGCCACCACATCGTCGAGCACTCGGCGCGCCCGGTCGTGGTCGTGCCCGTGCGTCCGCGCTGATGGCCCTCGCCGACGACACGGGCACCGCGCCGAGCGAGCGCGACGCGGGCGCGACCGAGCCCGCCGCGCCGGCCCTGCCCCGCACCGCGAGCACGGGCCTGACCGCCGCCGAGGTCGCCGTCCGCGTGGCCGCGGGGCAGACGAACGACGTCCCGAACCCGACCAGCCGCACCTACGGCCAGATCATCAAGGCGAACGTCTTCACGCGCTTCAACGCGCTGCTCGGGGTGCTCTTCCTGGCGATCCTCTACGTGCGGGAGATCCGCGACGGCCTGTTCGGCATCGTGCTGGTCCTCAACGCCGGCATCGGCATCTTCCAGGAGACGCGGGCGAAGCAGACCCTCGACCGGCTCACGCTGCTGAGCGCGCCGCGCGCGCACGTGCGCCGCGACGGCGAGACCGTCGAGGTGTCCACGGGCGAGATCGTGCTCGGCGACATCATCGAGCTGTCGCCGGGCGACCAGATCAGCGTCGACGGCGAGGTGCTCGAGGCGCAGGGCCTCGAGGTCGACGAGTCGCTGCTGACCGGCGAGGCCGACGCGATCGTCAAGACCGTCGGCGACGAGGTGCAGTCGGGCAGCTTCGTCTCGGCCGGGGGCGGCTGCATCCAGGCCACGAAGGTCGGGGTCGACTCCTACGCGTACAAGATCCGCCAGGACGCGAGCCGCTTCACCGTGGTGAAGTCCGAGCTGCGCGATGGCGTGAACCAGATCCTGAAGACCGTGACCTGGTTGATGATCCCCACGGCGTTGCTGCTCATCTCGGCGCAGGTGCGGTTCCAGAACCAGCACGACGAGGTGCTGAGCCTCGAGGAGCGCGTGCGCGACGCGGTGCAGGGCTCCGTCGCCGGCCTCGTCGCGATGGTGCCGGAGGGCCTCGTGCTGCTGACGAGCCTTGCGTTCGCCCTCGGCGTCATCCGCCTCGGCAAGAAGCAGGTGCTCACCCAGGAGCTCGCCGCGATCGAAGGGCTCGCGCGCGTCGACGTGATCTGCCTCGACAAGACCGGCACGCTGACCGAGGGCGACCTGCAGCTCGACACCGTCGACCACCTCGGTACCGCCCCCGGCGATGCCGGCGATGCCCTCGCGGCGCTGGTGGCGGCCGAGGCCAACCCCAACGCCAGCCTGCGCGCCGTCGCGGCCAAGTACGACCGGGCCCCGGGCTGGACCACGACCGAGGCGATCCCGTTCTCGTCGGCGCGCAAGTGGGCCGCCGCGTGCTTCGAGGAGCACGGGGCGTTCTTCCTCGGCGCGCCCGACATCCTGCTCACGAAGGTCGCCGACGACGACCGTCGCGCCGACGTGACCGAGCGCGTCGACCACTTCGCCCGCACCGGCCGGCGCGTCATCCTGCTCGCTCGCGCCGACGCGATGAACGGTGAGTCGCTGCCGGATGTGCTCGTGCCCGAGTCGCTCGTGGTGCTCGAGGAGAAGGTGCGCCCCGACGCCGCCGACACGATCGAGTACTTCCTCCGCCAGGGCGTCCTCGTGAAGGTGATCTCGGGCGACAGCCCGGTCACGGTCGGCGCCGTCGCGGACCGGGTGGGCATCCCGGGCGCGGACCACCCCGTCGACGCGCGCACGCTGCCCCCCATCGACGACATCGCCGGGATCGCCGAGGTGCTCGAGACCCACTCGGTGTTCGGTCGCGTCACGCCGCAGCAGAAGCGGGCGATGGTGCACGCGCTGCAGTCGAAGGGCCACGAGGTCGCGATGACGGGCGACGGCGTGAACGACACGCTCGCGCTGAAGGACGCGGAGATCGGTGTGGCGATGGGGTCGGGCAGCCCGGCGGCGCGATCGGTCGCCCGGTTCGTGCTGCTCGACAACTCGTTCGCCGTGTTCCCGTCGGTGGTGGCGGAGGGCCGCCGTGTGATCGCCAACGTCGAGCGCGTCGCGAACCTGTTCCTGACCAAGACGTTCTACGCGATGTTGCTGTCGATGACCGTCGGCATCCTCGGTCTGGCGTACCCGTTCTTCCCACGCCACATGACGATCATCTCGACGCTCACCATCGGCGTGCCGGCGTTCTTCCTGGCCCTCGAGCCCAGCTCGCAGCGCGCCCGACCCGGGTTCCTCGGTCGCGTGCTGCGCTTCGCCATCCCCGCGGGCATCATCGCGGCCATCGCCGCGTTCTCGGGCTACTACCTCGCGAGCAAGAGCCTCGAGGGGACGATGCCGCCCGACGTCGCGCTCATGCAATCGCGCACCACGGCGACGATCGTGCTCTTCTGCGTCGCCATCTGGGTGCTCTCGATCCTCGCCCGCCCGTGGAGCCCGTACCGCGCCTCGCTCGTCGGCGCGATGATCGCGGCCTTCGTCGCCGTGCTGGTGATCCCGGGGCTGCGGCGGTACTTCGCGTTCGACATCCCGTCGCTGACGCTGGTGTTCGCAGCGTTCGGCATCGCGGCCACGGCGTGCCTCGCCCTCGAGGTCGGGTGGCGCGTGTTCGGCTGGATCGACAAGCCCGACCGCGACGAGGAGGGCGACGCCCTCGCCCGCCAGATCCTCGCCGGCTGAACCCCGGCCGCCTCCCGGGGTCGTGTTGCGGCCCGCATCTCGGTATCCTCGACACGACGCGCGAGCGCCGACCGCCGCCCCCACCCCCGTCGCCCTGGGTCTGGGGGCGGTTGCCATTCCCGAGGTCTCCGCGACCAGCAGGAGCGAGCCATCGCGGCGATGCTGAAGGGCACGTCGCAGCACAGGAGCGCCGGTCCTGGTGGAGCCCCGCATCGCCCCGCACGTCCCGTCGAGCCCGCCAGAGCGGGCGGAGCGGCGCGCGGCCCGGCCGCGCCGGAGCGGGACCCGGTGGCGCTCCGGGGGCGCCGCGATGAGATCGCCGGGCGCGGCCCGGGCGTCCCGGGTGGGTGCGCTGGTCGCGGTCCTGACGGCGGTCGTGACGACGACGGCGGGCCCGACGCCGCCGGCCGGCGCAGTGGTCGCGTGCTCGTCCTCGGTGCCCGCCGCGATGGAGCCCTCGAACCTCTGGGGGCGCAGTGGGCCGCGCTTCACCGTCTTCGCCAACCCGGACGGCGCCCCACCATCCGTGTCCGCCGAGGCCATGGACGCGGCGATGCAGCAGGCCGTCGCCGAGTGGGACGCCGACCCCGCGTCGGCGATCGCGATCACCTACGGCGGGCTCGTGCGCGACACGACCGGGTTCCTCGACGACGGGCGCCCCGTCGTCTTCTGGCGTGACCTCGACGCCAGCGTCGTGGGCACGACCAGCGTCTACCCCGGGCCGTTCGGGTCGCTCGCGGGGTTCGACACTGCGCTCAACCGGGACCTGCTCTACGGCGCCGAGCTCGGGGGCTACGACCTGACCACCACGCTGCGCCACGAGCTGGGTCACGGCATCGGGTTGTGCCACGACGGCGACCCGGCCGAGCTGATGTACCCGTCGCAGCGACCGGGCCTCGAGGGCGTCCGCGGGTTGACGCCGCACGCCCTGGCCGAGGTCGCGACGCAGTACCCGAACGAGGAGCTGACGACGATCGTCGACGGCGCGCGCGGGCTGCCCACCCTGGTGCGCACCGAGCGCAACGCGCTGTTCGCACGTCACCACAACCCGAGCACCGACGCTTGGGGCGACGCGGAGCTGCTGGGGCCACCAAACCCACCCGCCGGCGTGCGCTTCGTCGGTCGGGCCGCGGTCGGTCGGGATCCGCAGGGCCGGCTCGTGCTCTTCGTCGCCGGCACCGACAGCACCCTCTACCGCTCGTGGCAGGTCACGCCCGAAGGCGGGTTCGTCGAGTGGACCGCCCAGTTCGCCGGCGTGCGGCCCGGCGCCACGATCGCCCGCAACGCCGACGGGCGCCTCGAGGTGTTCGCCGTCGGCACCGATCAGACCGTGCGCGCCTCCTGGCAGGCGACGCCGGGGGGCGACTGGGTCGACCCGCTGGCCGTGACGGGCCTCGACGCGCGGGTCAACGGCCTGGCCGCCGCGACCAACGCCGACGGGCGCGTCGAGCTGTTCGGGATCGACCAGGCCGGCGCCGTCTTCCGGCGCGCGCAGGTCGACGCGGGGCGGGGGCCGTGGAGCCCGTGGGCCGCGTTGCCCGCGGCGCCGCCGCTGGGCAGCATCGGCGCGGCGACGGCCGCGGACGGGCGCGTGCACGTCTTCGGCATCACCGTCAGGCGTGACGCGGGAGGCGAGCCGGGGGTTGATCCGGCCGGCGAGCCGGGTGAGGTCCTCGCGTCGCGCCAGGGCATCCCGGGCGGGCCCTGGGAGCCGTGGACGAGCACCGGTGCCGAGCGCATGACGACCGGGGTGACGGCGTTGGTCGAGCGCTCCGCCGACCGCTCGCTGCTCCTCGCGGTCGCCGCTTCGGGCGCCGACGGCACGCAGGCGTGGTGGCGGCGCCAGCAGGGCACCGGCGACGCCGCGTCCTGGACCGCGTGGGCGGCGCTCCCGCCGGCGTAGTCCGCGGACCACGCCTGCTCACCGAGCTCGCTTCGCTGCGATCCGCTCGCGCCGCCGTCGCGCTCGTCGCCGCACGGCGCGGGCGGCGGTCCCGCGTCCCGACGCCCACCGATCGAGCAGCGCCCAGAGCACCTGGCGACGCTACCCCGCAGAGGTGTCGCCTCGACGGAGATCGGTGAGCAGCGCGGCGCTCAGAGCAGATCAGATCGGATCAGACGGATCTGAGCAGAGGGGGAGGATGAGCACGCGGCGGTCGCCGGGTTCGTGCTCGGTGACGTGGCCGCGGCCGTGGAGGTCGTCGACGAGCACCGCGCTGCCCGCGGGGAGGCGCCGCACCTCGCCGTCGCTGACGGTGATCTCGACCCAGCCGTCGAGGAAGACGACGAACTGGCGCCGCGGCCCGCAGTGCCAGTCGGGTCGTTGGTCGCCCGCCTTCACGGTCACGAACTGCACGTCGGTGACGGGGACGGCCTCCGAGATCCACAGCTCGGCGACGCCCGGTTCCGCCGGCGCGACCGTGCTCGCCAACGTCACCTCCTCGAAGTGGCTCTCGCCGGCGTCGTCCGCCCAGATGCGCAGGTGGTGCATCGCACGATCTTTGCACCTGCGCCGTGCCACCAATCATGTAACTTCTGGGTTACACGACATGGACCACCTCGACGTCGCCCTCACGGCCATCGCGGACCCGATCCGCCGCTCGATCCTGCAGCGCCTCGCGCACGGACCCGCGACGGCGGGTCAGCTGGCCACGTTGCACTCGGTCAGCCGTCCCGCCGTCTCGCGGCACCTGCGGGTGCTGCGAGAAGCCGGCCTCGTGCGAGCGACGCCGCGCGGGCGGCACCTCTGGTACGAGGCACAAGCGCACCCGCTGCTCACGGTCGAGCAGTGGCTCCGTGACGTGACCAAGCGCATGGCCGATGCGCCCCGCCTGATCTCGGAGGAGACCCCGTGAGCACCCCCACCACCCCACCCCCGACGCCTCAGCCCGTGACGTTCGTCGAGCTCCACTCCCCCGACCTCGTTGCCACCCGCGCGTTCCTGGTCGGCGCGTTCGGGTGGGACCCCCAACCCTTCGCCGCGCCCGACTACCTCGTCGCCCCCGCCGACGGGGCGCCCGGGATCGACAGCGGGATCGTGACCTCGATGGACGGCTCGCCGCGCTCGGTGCCGATCATCGCCGTCGCCTCGCTCGAGGACGCCGCGACCGCGGTCCGGGAGCACGGCGGCACGATCGTCGTCGAACCGTTCACGATCGCCGGCGTCGGGCGGGGCTGCTACTGCGTCGATCCTGCCGGCCTGCTCATCGGCCTCCACCAGAACGACCCCTCGGTCTGAGCGCCGGCGCAACGGCATCGCGTCGCCCGTCGGAGGTGTCGACGCCGGCGCGACGTTCCGCGGGAGCGTCTCCGGTCGAAGGTGCGCATCGGGGGCCGGGGTGACGAGACCGCGATCGGGGTAGTGACGGCGGGATGGCGCCGCCGGACCCCGCACGAGACCTCGACCCGCTCGACCTGCTCGATCTGGCGGCGGACGATCCCGACGTCCCCGCAGCGGCCGCCCTCGACGAGCCCAGCCCCGGCGTCGCGTGGCGCCCGATCATCCAGCGGTGCCTCTTCCTCGGCATGACCTTGCTGGTGCTGTACCTGCTGGCCCCGAAGCTGGGCGAGGTGTTCGGCTCGTGGGAGACGTTGGGCACGATCCACCCGCTGTGGATCGTCGCCATGATCACGGCCGACGCCGCGAGCTTCTGGTTCGTGTCCCTGTTCACGCACCTGGTGCTGCCGAGCGCCTCGCGCTTCGGCATCACGTGCGCGCAGCTCGCCGGGCACGCCCTGAGCACGGTGGTGCCGGGCGGCGCCGCGACCGGTGGGGCCGTCGAGTACAAGATGCTCGTGCGGGCCGGCGCGTCGCCGACCAAGGTGGGCTCGGCGATGGCGGTGCAGGGCATCGTGCTGACCGCGGTCGTGTTCGCCCTGCCGGTCTTCGCGCTCCCGGCGATCGTCTTCGGCGCGGGTGCACCCGGGGGTCTGCTGCAGACGGCGTTCGTCGGCTTCGGCGTCTTCGTGGTGCTGCTCGCCTTCGGCTCGGCGTTCCTGATCGACGACCGTCCCGTGCGCCTCACGGCCCGCGTGATCGTGCTGCTGGGCCGCGTCGTCCGGAAGCACATCGACGGCGACGAGCTGACGCAACGCCTGCTGCTGGAGCGCGACGAGGTGCGGGGACGACTCGGCCGCCGCTGGCTCGCGGCCCTCGTCTACAGCTTCGGCAAGTGGCTGCTCGAGTACCTGGTGCTCGTCCTCGCACTGGAAGCAGTGGGCGTGCACCCGCGGCCGAGCCTGGTGCTGCTCGCGTACACCGCGTCGGCGCTGCTCAGCATGATCCCGATCACGCCGGGGGGCCTCGGCTTCGTCGAGGCCGGGCTCGTCGGCACGCTGGCGCTCGCCGGCGTCGCCGTCGCCCCGGCGGCCGCGGCGACGCTGCTCTATCGCCTGGTCACGTACTGGCTGCCGCTCCCGGCGGGCCTGATCGCCTGGCTGCTGGCGCGGCGCCACTACGGCGACGGTCATGTGACGCGCGCCGCTCACACCTGAACCGGGCCGCTGGTCTCGCCGGCGCCGCGAGAGGGCAAGAACGTCGGATGACCGTGCCGCCCGTCCTCAGCCCCGATCGCCAGGCCGCCGTGGAGGTCGCGCTGCGCGACGCCCGAGATGCGGCGGCGGCGCTGGTCGAGTCGCTGCGCCGCGAACACGAGGACATCACCAACTCCGGGCAGGACACGAACACCGACGACGAGCACGACCCGGACGGCACCACGGTCGCCTACGAGAAGGCCAAGACCAGCGCGCTGCTCGAACAGGCCGAGGCCAACGTGGCCGAGATCGACGCCGCGCTCGAGCGGTTGCAGC